>DATLAN010000600.1:0-40937 GCA_035527455.1 Thermoguttaceae bacterium | reverse complement strand
GCTACATCTCGCGGAGCGAGATGGCTACTATGCATAATCGCGCAGCGCCATGACGTTCTCTTCCGGCGTATCGCGGGGAACTTCGCAGCCGGCGGCCACGATGTAACGGGCGCCGGCCTGGCGGTGACACTCGGCAATCGCCGCCGTGACGGACTCGGGCGTTCCGTTCTTCAGCACGGCCACCGGGTCGATGTTGCCGGCCAGGACTTGATCGGGACCCATCTCCGTGCGGGCCCGCGAGACCGGCACCATCCAGTCGAGATCGACCATCTCGCAGCCCAACGAGCCGATGCCCGAGAGGATACGCGTCGTGTTGCCGCAAATGTGCATCCGCACCCGGGTGCCCATCGCGTGCAGGGCGTCGACCATCTTCTGCTCGTAGGGGCGGACGAACCGGTCGTAGATCTGCGGACCGACCAGCGAGGCGGCCGCGTCGCCGATCCCGATGAAATCCACGCCCGCCTCCACCTGGGCCCGGGCGAAGCGAATCTCCATCTCCAGGACGAAGTCGAACAGGTCGCGCACGAAGGCCGGGTCGTCGAAGAAATCGGTCATCAGGGCGTTGATTCCCCTGAGATCGGCCGCTTCCGCACAGGGGCCCTCGATCCAGCCCTCGATCAGTTTTTCGCCGCCGACGCGTTTCTTCAGCAGCGCGGCGGCCCGGACCCGATCGTGCATCCGTCGGCCGCTGGTCGGATCGGGGACCTTCAGCCGGGCGAGCCTCGTCTTATCGGCCAACAGCGCCCGGGCCTCGTCGATCGCCGGGGGCTGGTCGTCGAAGTACCGGATCGTGGCCCCGCAATCGGCCGCTTCCCGCGCGGGATCGGAAATGCAGGAGACGTAGTCGAAATCGAATTTTTCGGCCGTCACGATCTGGGCTTCGACCAGCACGCGGTAGTCGGTGGCGTACTGGCCGTATTCGACGCCCAACTGATCGGCGGCGAACATCATCGTGATGGGCATCAGCGGCAGCCGGTCGACCGGCCGCCCGTCCCACATGGCAAGAATCCGCTGGCATCCGTTCATGGAAATCTTTCCCGCTTGGATAATCTGGAGCAGGCTTTCTCTCAATTTCCCAGCCGCTTGCGGCTTAGCATAGCCACATACATGAAAGTTATCAACACGCGATTGACTTCGAAGCAAAACGTGTTACGATATATTAGTCGAAACGGACGAGTACGGGTCCAAGTACCAGTCCAGGGTCTTATACTGGGGCGTCAGGACGCGAGCTGAATAAGCTTCCACAATCCGGTTTTCCGGAGCGCCGACCCATTTGTGCCGTCCGTTTCGACGTTTTTCTGCGCCTATCCGGCGGCTTCTTCCGCCCGGATGACTCCCTCATCAAAACTGGCCGCAATGCGGCAGCCGGGCCCGACGACCAGGAACCGCTCCTCGTCCCACGGCCCGTCGACCAGCGCCTGGATCAACGACATGTCGCCGCGGAGCTTTTCGTACTTCCATCCCCGCTCGGCGGCCAGCTCCCGGGTTTGTCGCTCGAAACGGTCGTCCGGCTCGACGCCCATCTCGATGAACGTCAGCCCCTTGTAGTTGCGGGTCATGTCGCCGAGCTTTTCGTAGAGGAACCTGGCGTTGTCCTCGCCGTACTTGGCCACGAGTTGCTCGTAGGTCTGGCCCAGGCCGGCCGTTTGCCCGGCCCACTGCGGATCCAGTTGGGCCAGTCCTTCGCCGCGTTCGATCCAGCCGCTGGTCTTGTAGTACACGCCCGGGTGGCTCTCGAAGTATTCCGCGTAACGTTCCTTGCTGCCGAGGAAAAGCGTGATGCAATCGTGCGCCCGGGGGACGACCAGCGGTATGGACCGGGCACCGAGCCCCGCCACGCCGTTGCTGCAAAGCGCGTAACCCAACGCCACGGCGTCGTAGGCCGATTCGTCGACCGCGGCAAGCGTTTCCTTCAGTTTGGCCGACATGCCCTCCTGCCCCATGTCATGCAGGCCCTTGGGCAGGAATTCGACGTCGACCCGGTTGACCGATCGGGCCACGGCCGCGCAGAACTCGCGGTACAGGATCTCACAAGCAATCAACTTCAAGCGCAAAGTGTTCTCCTCTATAAAGCCGCGACCGGTGGTCGCGCCGATCCACACGCGACTCGCGATCGCGAAACTGATGCCGTTGACGGCGGTTTTGCGTTCAGCAGTTCATGGCGCGACCACCGGTCGCGGCTTTGTGGGCGCGACCACCGGTCGCGGCTTTATTTCCCTTTGGCGACGAACCGATAACCGGCGTCGCGGATGGTGAGGAAATGTCGCGGCCTGGCCGGGTCGGGCTCGAACGTCTTCCGCAAGCGCCGGATGAATTGATCCGGTGCCCGGGTCTGTACGTTCCCGCTCATTCCCCACACGTTCTCCAACAACTCCTGCCGGGGAATCACCCGGCCCTCGTTCTCGATGAAGTATCGCAGCAGGGTCATTTCCATTTGGGTCATCCGCACCGGTCCGGCAGGCGTGGTGACCTGAAACGTCTTGAAGTTGATTCTCGAGCCGGCGAACTCGAACGACGTGATCGGACCGGCCGCCGCGGAAGCCGATTCCCGGCGGCGGTTGTGGAACGTCAACAGATTCTTCACGCGGCTGAGGAATTCGTCCAGATCGAACGGCTTGGTCATGTATTGGTTGGCCCCCACGTCGAACCCTCGGGCACGGTCCTCGGCCAGCGTGCGGGCACTGAGGATCAACACGGGGAGGTCCCGGTCGAGGGCGCGGAGCGCTTCGCACACGGCGTACCCGCTCATGCCCGGCAGCATCAGGTCGAGGATCACCAGATCGACGCCGTGGGGATCTTCGCGGATGATTTCCATGGCCGAGGGCCCGTCGCCGACGGTCGTTACCCGGTAGCCCTCGGCATCGAGATTGTACTTGATGCCGGTGGCCAGATGCTCCTCGTCTTCGATCACCAGGAGGTGTTTCCGGCCGGTCGAGTCGTCTTGTTCCTTGCCGTTCATCCAGCGGTTTCCTCGGTGTTCTCGACAGTTTCTTCGGCCGGGACGCCGGGCAATTGCACCTCGAAGACGGTTCCCGGACCCTGCTGGCGATCGCGCACGCGGATGCGCCCGCCGAGCCGGCGGAGCAAGGTGCGCACGATGTAAAGTCCCAGCCCGGTGCCGGGCTTCTCGCGTTCCAGCTCCATGCCCAGACGGACGAAGCGACCGAAGATCTTCCGGCGCATCGGAGGCGGAATCCCCCGGCCGTTGTCGGCGATTTGCGTCACGATGCGTCCGTGGGTCGACGGTCGCAAGGTGACCTCGACCTGCGGCTGGGCGGCGGCGTACTTCACGGCGTTATCGATCAGGTTGCGAAAGATCATCTCCAGGTCGATGCGCCTTGCCCGGACGGTACACGGTTGCAGGTCCATGCGGACGATTTGCAGGGAAACGCGGTAGCTGAGGCAGACCGTCTCGGCACATTCCTGCAGCACTTCGGCCAGGGCTACGTCTTCCGCTTCGCCATCGAGGGGGCCGGTTTCCAACCGCCCGGCGTCCATGATCTGGTTGATCAGGTGGTCGAGCCGTTCCACGTCTTCGAGCATGAACTGGTAGAAGCTTGCCTGTTGTCGTTCGCTGACCTGATGGCGGTTGAGCGTCTGCAGGTACAACTTCATCGAAGCGATGGGCGACTTCAACTCGTGGGTAACGCTGTCGATGAAGTTCGACTGGCGGCGGTTGAGGTTGATCGTCTTGATCGACAGCACCAGGTAGAGGATCACGCCCACCACCAGCAGCACGATGAAGGTCGTGCCCACGCTCAGCAGGGCCCAATAGAGTCCGGCATAACCGTGTTCGCCCAGCGCCCCGAACACGTTGAGCAACACCCAGCCGACCGTCAGCACGATCAGCAGGACGATCATCACGATCGCCAGGGTGATCGGGAGTCTCAGGGAGCGGCGTGCAGACATGGCTTTCTCGGCAGATTGCGGCCCCATAATTCACAGCAACGATGTTTCGCACCGAAGTAGTCGAGGATAGCAGATCCGGCGGAAGACCGTCAACCAGCGGGGGGAGGCGGCACGCCGGTCGGACCCACGCCACCGCAGATCGTCGAAAAAGGCGGTGTTCCGCCACGATCCCCCGCAAATCCTCCATAGTGACTCTTATCCAACGAAGCGGCCCCGGCCTCAGCCACCTCCAGCCGGGCTGGGCGCCCCCATGGTGTCCGGCAAATCAACGCGGAAGCCATGTATTACCTACCTATTACGTGACCCAGGCACAGTTGGCGTATCCTCGGCGACGACTTGACATATAATTGCTCACTTGTGCGCTCGGCACAGACAGACGGCAACACCGTAGTCGAGGAAACAGATGATCAAAAAAGCAGACGACGCTCATATTCACCCCGTCAGGCAAGAACCCCCGAGTATCCATCCGGCCGGCTCGCGAACCAGAATCCTGCTCAGCAGCGTCTTCGGCCCCTACGCCCAAGACGACGAGTACGGCAGCCGCGCGATCAACCCGATGGAACTCTACCATAACCAGGTCACCCGCACGCAAGGCGCGTTTTCGCTGCGGATGTTCCATCGCAGTTGGGGGCTGATGCTGATCCAGGCGAACGTCGAGGCGCCCTGCACGGTGCTCGACTTCCCGGATCTGGACCGCTTCGTCGAAGAGCTTCGCACGCACAAGTACGACGTCGTCGGCATCACCGGCATCGTGTCGAACGTGCTGAAGGTCAAGAAGATGTGCGAGCTGGTGCGGGAGTATCAGCCCGAGGCGACCATCGTCGTCGGCGGCCACGTGGCCAACGTGCCCGACCTGCACGAGCGGATCGCCGCGGACCACATCGTCCGCGGCGAAGGGGTGCGGTGGTTCCGGCGTTTCCTGGGCGAAGACGAAGACCGGCCCATTCGCCATCCGCTGATCGTTTCCGGCCTGGGCACACGGAACGTGGGAGTCCAGGTCAAGGACGGGGAGGGCGACACGGCCGCCACCTTGATCCCGTCGGTCGGCTGTCCGCTGGGCTGCAACTTCTGCTCCACCTCGGCCATGTTCGGCGGCAAGGGCAACTGCATCCACTTCTACCAGACCGGCGACGAGCTGTTCGACGTCATGTGCCAGATCGAACGGGACATGAACCTCCAGTCCTTCTTCGTCATGGACGAGAACTTCCTGCTGCACCGCCGTCGCGCGCTGCGCCTGCTGGAACTGATGGAAAAACACCAAAAGGTCTGGGCCATCTGCGTCTTCAGTTCCGCCCGAGTACTGCGATCCTACACCATGGACCAACTCGTCCGGCTGGGCGTGTCCTGGGTCTGGATGGGGCTCGAAGGCGAGAACAGCCAGTACACGAAACTCGACGGCGTGGATACCTTCGAACTGGTGCGGGAACTGCAGTCGCACGGCGTCCGCGTGCTCGGCTCGACGATCATCGCCCTGGAGAACCACACGCCGGAGAACATCGACGAGGTGATCGAGTACGCCGCCCGGCACGACACCGACTTCCACCAGTTCATGCTCTACACGCCGATCCCCGGCACCCCGCTGCACCGCGAACTTTCGGACCAGGGACGCATGAAGGACCCTGGCGAGTTCGAGGCAGGCGACATTCACGGCCAGTCGATCCTCAACTACCGGCATCTGCACATCAACGACGAGCAGTCGGCTGAATTCATGATCCGGGCGTTCGACCGCGACTTCGAGCGGAACGGTCCCAGCATCGTGCGGATCACGCGAACCACGCTGGCCGGCTGGAAGCATTACAAGGACCACCCCGATCCGCGCGTCCGCCGCCGGTTCGTTTGGGAGGCTCGCGAGTTGGCGACGACTTACTCGGCCCTTGTCGCCGGCGCCAAGCTCTACTACCGCAAGAACCCGGCCATGTACGCCAAGACGTCGGCCTTGCTCAGGGAGTTGCATCGCGAGTTCGGCTGGAAATCGCGGCTGTACAGTGCGGTGGGCGGGCGCTACGTGCTCAGGAAGATCCGCCGCGAAGAGAAGCGGCTGGCCGAGGGCTGGACCCGCGAACCGCCCACCATCTACGAACGCAATGCAGCCGTGCTCGACAACCCGCAAGCCCAGTTGTGCCGGTACGTCACACCGGCCGTTACACCGGTCCCCGCCTCGAAGCTCTCGATCGTGCCGGTCGAAGAGACGGTGGGCGTGTGAGGCCTGAGCGGCGATAGTCGCGCAGAAACGGTTTGCCATCCTTGCCGGCATGTCCACAAGTTGTTTCTACGTGGACCCCAACGCCCGCCGACTGCGTTCGGCGGGGTCGATTGCGCCAGTTGGGATCGGCACTGGGAGCCGCTGCGAAGCAGACCCCGCCGAGCGCAGTCGGCGGGCGTTGGCGCAGTCGGCGGGCGTTCATGCTTGGCCGGCCCCTTGCCGTGGCGTATACTTGGAGAACGTCCGACGCGCCCACGTCCAGCGAGTCCAACCCCCTCCGGAGTTTCCCTGCGATGATCCGACATCACCTGCACCGCTCTCCCACTCATCGGGAATCGGCCCTGCTACGAGTTCTGTGCCTATCCGTCGCCCCGGCACTGGTTGCCCTCTTGTCGGCTGCTTCCATCGTCTCGGCCGGCGAAGAACTCTTCGCACCCCGCCACGTGGCCAGGCTCAAGAGCGTCACTTCGGCCGCCGTCTCGCCCGACGGAAAGCAGGTGGCCTATACCTTGGCCGTGCAGCGAGATCCGCTGGGCGAGGAGGACGGGCCGGCCTGGAGCGAATTGCACGTGGTCGACGCGGACGGGAAGACGCGCCCGTTCGTCACCGGCAAAGTCAACGTCGGCCAGGTGCAGTGGACGCCCGATGGCCGGGCGATCGCCTTCATCGCCAAGCGGGACGACGACGAGCACCGCGGCCTGTACTTCATGCCGATCGACGGCGGCGAGGCAAAACGCACCATCTCCCACGACGCCGATCTGCACGGCGCGAGCTTCAGCCGCGACGGCAAACAGGTGGCGTTTCTGGCCACCGAGCCGCTCTCGAAGCAACAACAGGAATACAAGGAAAAGGGCTTCGACCAGCAGATCTACGAGGAGGACTGGCGGCCCACGAAAGTGTGGATCGCCGCGGCCGACGGGTCTGACAAGCCGCGCGCGATCGAGTTGACCGGCTCGGCGTCGTTCGTCGAGTGGTGCCCGACGAAGCGGCAACTGGCCGTCGTGTCGGCACCCACGCCGTTGGTCGACGACGGCTACATGTCCAAGCGGGTCTGCGTGGTCGATGCCGACACGGGCAAGGCGATCGAGCGGATCGACAACCCGGGCAAGCTCGGCCAGGTCGCCTGGAGCCCCGACGGAAAACGCCTGGCGATGATCTCCGGCGCGGACATCCACGACCCGCAAGATGGCCGGCTGATGGTCGTCGGCGTGCCGGGCGACGGGAAGCTGCGCGACCTGATGCCCGAGTACGAAGCGCACGTCGAATCGTTCCAGTGGAAGGGCAACGCGACACTGTGCTGGGTCGCTGCCGAAGGCACGGCGACCACGGTCGGCACGGTGATGCTCGACGGTCGCAAGGAAGTGCTCATCGACGCCGCCGGCCCGATTCTCTCTGGCCTGTCGCTTTCAGACGACGGGAGCACGGCCGTCTTCACCGGCCACGGCCCGACGCATCCGAGCGAGGTTTTTCTGCTGGCCGGGGAGAATTCGAAACCCAGGCGTTTGACCACCGCCAACCCGTGGCTGGGCGAGATGCGGTTCGCCCGGCAAACGGTCGTCCGCTGGAAGGCCCGCGACGGATTGGATTTGGAAGGCGTGCTCGTCTATCCGTTGAACTTCGAACGGGGGCGGCGCTATCCGCTGATCCTGTGCGTACACGGCGGGCCGGAGTCGCACGTGAGCAACGGCTGGGTGACCGGCTACAATCGGCCCGGCCAGGTGGCGGCGGCGCGGGGGTTCGCCGTCTTCTGTCCCAATTACCGAGGCAGCACGGGCCGCGGCGTGGAGTTCTCGAAGATGGGCCAGGGCGACGCGGCCGGCAAGGAGTTCGACGACCTGGTCGACGCGATCGATCACCTGGCCGCCATGGGCCTGGCCGACAAGGACAAGGTGGGAATCACCGGCGGCTCCTACGGCGGCTACGCGTCGGCCTGGGGCGCCACGTACTATTCCGATCGCTACGCGGCCAGCGTGATGTTCGTGGGCCTGAGCGACAACGTCTCGATGATGGGCACCACCGACATCCCCGAGGAAATGTACCTGGTGCATCATCACAAACGATTGTGGGATGACTGGGACTATTTTCTCGAGCGGAGCCCGATCCGGCACGTCGAGAAGAATCGCACGCCCACGCTGATCCTGCACGGCACGAGCGATCCGCGGGTGCATCCGTCGCAGTCGCTGGAGTTCTACCGGCATCTGAAGACGCTCGGCCAGGCGCCGGTGCGGCTGGTGTTGTATCCGGGGGAAGGCCACGGCAATCGCCGGGCGGCGGCCCGGTTCGACTACCACGTGCGGATGCTGCGCTGGATGGAGCACTATCTGCAAGGCCCCGGCGGCGACGCGCCCGACTATGCGATCGATTACGCGAAGGAGTTCGAGGAGGGTTCGGCAGAGTGAGCGGAACACGGTTCGGCGCAACCATTGCCGCTGTCGTTTAGCGGGCGGGCTTGCCCGCCGTGTCGGCTGGCCACCAGAGGGAACTGCAGCGGAAGACACGGCGGGCAAGCCCGCCCGCTAAACTTTCAGTCGTCACGACTTGCCGACGTAAATGCAGTCAGTTGAAAGGACAGCCGAGTGAACATCGGACGAATTCGCATCATGGTTCTCTGGTTGGCCACCATCACGCTGGCGTCGGCCGGCAGAATTCCGGCCGATGAGTGGCCGCAGTGGCGGGGGCCGAATCGCGACGGCGTTTGGAGCGAGACGGGAATCATTGAGAAGTTCTCCGGGGAGACGATCCCGCTCCGCTGGCGGGCGCCGATCTCCAGCGGATATAGCGGGCCGACCGTGGCCGGCGGACGCGTTTACCTCACCGATCGGCTCGCCGAGCCGGAGCAGGTCGAACGCGTGCTCTGCTTCGACGCCGAAACCGGCCGGCCGATCTGGACGCATTCCTACGACTGCCCGTACGTCAGCGTCGGCTACCGGGCCGGGCCCCGGGCGTCGGTCACGCTCGACGACGGCCGGGCCTACGCGCTGGGCACCATGGGACACTTGCGATGCCTCGACGCGGACAGCGGCAAATTGCTCTGGAAGAAGGAGCCCGGCGTCGATTACCGGATCCGCCTGCCCATCTGGGGAATCTCCTCCGCGCCGCTGGTCGACGGCGATCGGCTGATCGTGCAGATCGGGGCCGACGAGGGGGCCTGCATTGTCGCGCTGGACAAGTGCACGGGCGAAGAGCTATGGCGAGCGCTCGACGACCAGGCGTCCTACTCCGCACCGATCCTCATCCAGCAGGCCGGCCGGCCCGTGCTGGTCTGCTGGACGGGCGAGAACGTCGTCGGGCTGGACCCGGCCACCGGCAACGTCCACTGGACCTATCCCTTCCCGCCGCACAAGATGGTCATCAACGTGCCGACCCCGGTTGTCGAAGGCGACCGGATGTTTCTCTCCGCATTCTACGACGGGGCATTGATGCTGCGGCTCGATCCCGACGAGCTGAAAGTGGAAAAACTCTGGCGCCGACGCGGCCAGAGCGAGATCATCACCGACGCCCTGCACGCCATGATCAGCACGCCGTACTTCCAGGGCGATTACGTCTACGGCGTCGATAGCTACGGCCAGTTGCGCTGCCTGCGGGCAGACAACGGCGACCGCGTCTGGGAGGATCTCACCGCCACGCCCAAGGCCCGCTGGAGCAACATCCACATGGTCCGCAACGGCCGAAACGTCTGGATGTTCAACGAACGGGGCGAACTGATCATCAGCCGGCTTTCGCCCGACGGGTTTCACGAGATCAGCCGGGCGAAGCTGATCGAACCGACGACCGTCCAGCTCAACCAGCGCGACGGCGTTTGCTGGGCGCATCCGGCCTACGCATACCGGCACGTCTTCGCGCGAAACGACCAGGAGTTGGTGTGCGCCGGTCTGGCGGCGGAGGAATGAACGTCGGTCCGAGAGCGCCGACGACACAGGCCGGCAGAGCGCGGAAAACGCCCGGGGATCGCACTCCCCGGGGTACGCGCGGCGGCACCTTGCCGCCGCGGTCATTGCGAGAGGATGTGCGTGATCTCGACGCGACCCCGCCGATCGCAATCGGCGGGCGTTATCGCAGTCGGCGGGCGTTATCGCAGTCGGCGGGTTCCGGCTGCGACCATCCCTCACCACTCCACCGGCTGCCCCAGTCCCAACTGCTTCGCCTGAGCGAGTGCCACGCGTGCGGCCACGGCGTCTTGCACGGCCAGGCCCACGGCCTTGAAGAGCGTGGTCTGTTCGTCGGAACTGCGTCCCGGCTTGCGGCCCAGCACGAGTTCGCCCAGATCGGCGTGGATGTGATCGGCGTCGATCAGGCCGCGGCGGATCGGTTGGATCAAGTCGCCCGTCTCCTCCAGGGCGATGTCGCGGTGGTCGGTAACCACCAGGGACTCGACCACGGTTTGCGAGGGGATCTCTCGAACGTGGGGCTGATAGGAGCCGATGGCGTTGACGTGGACGCCCGGCTTCAGGTCGGCGTGGGCGAAGACCGGCTCGTGGGAGGTCGTGGCCGTGCAAATGATATCGGCCTCGGCCACGGCCTCCCGCGGGGTCGAGGCGGCGCGCACGTCGGCGGGAATCGGGCCCCGAGAGGCGACCTTGGCGATGAACCTCTCCGCCGCGCCGGGAATCGGATCGTAGACCCAAACGGTTTCGATCGAGCGTACCGTGCAAACCGCCTCCAATTGCGTCCGGGCTTGAACCCCGGCGCCGAAGATCGCCGCCGTACGGCAATCGCTCCTGGCCAGCAGATCCGTGGCCAGCCCCGACGCGGCACCCGTGCGGATCGCCGTCAGCGTGGCCCCTTCCAGCAGGGCGATCGGCCGGCCCGTCTCGGCTTCCAGGACCAGCACGGCCGCCTGGATTCGTGCCAAGCCTCGCCGGGGGTTGCCGTCGAACAGCGAAACCACCTTGACCACCATGGCATCGCCGTCTGCGTCATGCACCAGCGCGGGCATGACCAGGCTCACCCCGTCGTGCGGCCGCACGGGCAGATGGATGCGCGGCGGCACTTCGGCCCGTCCGTCCGACAGTGCGGCAAAGGCCTGTTTCATCGCGTCGATCGCTCTGTCCATCGGCAACGCCCGCCGAACGTCCGCCGCATTGAGAACCAGCATAGCACTCCACGTCAAGATCAAGAGGGAACAAAGTAGCCGTCTCGCTCCGCGAGACGAAGCTTCATCTCGCGGAGCGAGATGGCCACAAAAATCCCAGTATAACCTCCCGCGAACCGGCCGGGCAAGCGGGTCGAAGCGACCGACGGCCGAACCGCCACGCGCCTGCGCACTGCGCACCACCCGGTTGCATCTTCCTGAAATTGCGATATCTTGAACAGAGATCCATTGGATGAAGGAAAAATGCCCGTCCGCCTGACCGAAAACGACCGCCGCATGCTCGACGGCGAGGGGACCCCCGCCGCCAGGCTCGCCATGTCGATCCTGGTGAGAATGGCCGAGGTCTACGGCGCCGAAGAGATGATGGACATCACCCAGGCCCACATCGACGGCTGCGGGCTGCTGAGCGACGCGGGCCTCGAATTCGCCGAGACGCTGGCCGCCCGCGGCGGGAAGGTCGTCGTGCCCACCACGCTGAACATGGGGCCGCTGGACTTGCAGAACTGGCGGGAGTTCGGCGTGCCGGAGGACTTCGCCGCCAAGGCGATCCGCCAGGCCAAGGCGTACACCGACATGGGCTGCATTCCCACGTGGACCTGCGCGCCCTACCAGGGTTACCTGACGCCCCGTTTCGGACAGCAGATCTGCTGGGGCGAGTCGAACGCCGTGGCCTACGCCAATTCCGTGTTGGGCGCCCGAACCAACTGGTACGGAGACTACATCGACATCTGCGCCGCCATCACCGGCCGGGTGCCCAAACAGGGCCTGCACCTGAAGGAGAACCGCAAGGGGCAGATCCTCGTGCGGCTGATCGACATAGAACCGGCCGTGTTGCGGGACGACACCTTCTATCCGATCTTCGGACACCTGCTCGGCTCGCGGGTCCAGGATCGCATCCCGGTGATCGAAGGGCTGCCGGCCGACGCCACCGACGATCAGCTCAAGGCCCTGGGCGCGGCGGCCGCCTCTTCCGGCGCGGTCGCGCTGTTCCACGCGGTCGGCGTGACGCCGGAAGCGAGAACGCGGGACGAAGCTTTTCAAGGCGAGCAGCCCGAGCAGATCCTCGACGTGCGGATGGCGGATCTCTTGGCGGCCCGATCCGATCTCTCCTCGGCCAAAGCAGGCGAGCGGCTCGACGCGGTCGTGTTGGGCTGCCCGCATTTCTCCTTCGCCGAGTTTCGCCGGCTGGCCGGGCTGATCGACCAAGAGCGGCCGAAATCAGTCCATCCGCACGTCACGTTCCTGGTGATTACCAGCCGGCAGTCCCACGCCTTGGCCCTAAGCGGCGGCCTGATCGACCGGCTCACGGAGTTCGGCGTCCGCATTACGCTGGACACGTGCCCCTTCCATTCGCCGATCCTCCGCTCCGACTCGCAGGTGATCATGACCGACTCGGGCAAGTGCGCCTATTACGCCCCGGGCGAACTCGACGTCCGGGTGGCCTTCGCCGGCGTGGCCGATTGCGTCCGCTCGGCGGTAGAAGGTCGCGTGTGTCTCGGCGCGTCGCCGTGCTTTACGGAGTAGGTTACGCTTTAGCATATCGGGCTTGAGGGAGAGAGCCACGGATGAAACACGGATGAAACACAGATGGAGAGAGAAGATGGTCGTGGAATTACTTCATTTCGATCCGTGTTTCGTCCGTGTTTCGTCCGTGGCCGAGAAACTCCCCAGAACGAATACTGGCTGCGGTTGCGCTGGGTTCGGTTGCGCTGGTTGCGGTTGCGGACCGATATGCTGAAGCATAACCTACTCGGCTACACCATGCCGCACTGCCCGAGCGTCTTGCCGACTTTCGGCCAGCCGGCTTGGGCCAGGCCGGGCGAGGAACACTTCAGCACGATCAGCGTCCCGTCTTCCAGGCCGAAGGCGAGCCGCTCGGGGCCGAGGATCGTGCCGGCACAGCGGACCGGCAACTCCACCCGCGCCGTCCACTTCGCCGTGCCGCGGAAATCGACCGCGTGGATCACGCCCGCGTTGTCGCCGAAGTAGACCACGTCGTCCTCGCCGATGACGGGCGTCGATTCGACGGCCCCGGCGGCCTGGTACTGCCAGCGGATCTTGTGCGAGTTCCCGTCCAGACACAGCAGCACCCCGCGGGGTTCCTCGCCGCGCCGCGCTTGGCTGACGCCGATGTAGACCTGGCCGTGCCTGTCGATCACCGCCGAGGCCAGCGCCTGGCCGGGCAGGTGCGTCTTGAAGAGCCGTTTGCCGCTCGGGGAGAAGCCGTAAAGGTGCTCGTCGCGGCCGGCGACGATCAGGTTGCCGTCGTCGGAGAGGGCGGGCCAACTGTGGATGTACCAGCCGGTGTAGCCCTGCTCGGCCGCGTGGTCGAAGAGGTTCTCGCCCCGGCGGTCGTCCAGCCGGACGGCGAACATGTAGCCGTCTTCCGAGCCGATGTAGAGCACGCCCCCGTGGATGACCCCCGGGGCGTCGAATTTTTGCCGCGAGCGGAAATAACGGTCGGAGGCGCGGCCCTCGGGATCGACCTTGATCAGGCCGCCGTCGAGGGCGCTGATCCAGGTGTTGCCGTCGGCGTCGGCGATCGGGGCCGCAAAGCCCAGCGGCTCGCCGACGTTGACCGGCGGGTAGGTCTGCTTGCCCTCGAAGCTCAGGCAGTGGAGCGTGCCGTCGCTGCAGTGCAGCCGCAACGTGCCGTCGGGGGCGACGACGACCGGGCCGGGAGCGTGGCTGCTGGTGACGTATTCCCAGCAGATTTTCGGCTTGCCGTCTTCCTCCTCGATCGCGTAGAGCCGTCCCTGCAGGTGTACGAAGACGCGGCCCGTCTCGTCGACCGCCGGCGCGGTGACCAGCGGCGCGGCGCCGCTCTCGGGCGGCTCTTCGGGAAAGGCCCAAACGAACTGTTCGGGCCTGCTGGGTTTGGGACGCGGTTTCGGCTTGGGCGGTTCGACGGGAACAGGGCGGCTGGGCGGCTGGGCAGCCACCGGTGCGGCCGGTTTGGGCTGCGGCGGCGCGGTCGGTTTCGAGGGCGGCGGTGCCGACGGTTTGGCTTGCGGAGGAGCCGTCTGCCGCGTTTCCTTTCGCGAAGCTGCGGGGGCCTTGGCCGGCGTCGGCGGCCGCTTGGTCGGCGCGGCCTTCTGGGGCGAAGGAGGCGGCGTGGCAACGGATGCCGGTTGCGCCGCCGGTTGCGACGGAGCGGTTGGGGCCGGCCGTTGTTGTCTGGCTGGTGGAGTTTGTGCCGGTTGTTGCACTTGCGGCGCAGCGGCTTGCGGCGGGGGAGCTTGCGTCGGCGGCGGGGCTTGGGGCGGAGCGGCTTGCGGTGGTTGGCCCGGTGTGATTCCCGGCTGGGCAGGCGGATAACCCGGTTGCGCAGGCGGACAACCCGGTTGTGCCGGCGGAACGCCGGGCGGAGCATAGGACATGCCGCTCTGAGCCGGCGGATAACCCGTTTGTGCCGGCGGATAACCCGTTTGTGCAGGCGGATAACCCGTTTGTGCAGGCGGAACGCCGGGCGGAGGATAGGACGTGCCACTCTGGGCCGGCGGATAACCCGGTTGCGCAGGCGGATAACCTGGCTGGGCCGGCGGAACACCGGGTTGGGCGGGCGGCACGCCGGGCCGAGTATAGGATATCCCGCTATGTGTTGGTGAAATGCCGGGTTGAGCCGGCGGCACGCCGGGTTGTGTGGGTGGAACGCCGGGCGGAATATAGGGCACGCCCGGTTGTGTTGGCGGCACGCTCGGTTGTCCCCCCTGTGCACCGCCGGGCGCCGCGGGTGCGGCCCCGTGAACGACCCGAAACAGCCCGACCGCCTGGCGCCCGCATCGAGGGCAACTGTACGGCTGCGTGGGTCGTTGGAGTTGTTGACCGCACTGGTTGCACTGGAAGGTCGGCATGGTGGGTGGACTCCTATTTCACGGCGACGCCGGCCTTGGTATAGACCTTGCCGTTGTCTCGAAGCACGATCCACCCGTGGACTTCCGTGATTTCCACACCGCGAGCGTTCGCCGTATGACGCGTGGAATCGAAGCGTTCGCCCGGGTGTACCAACTCGATCGTATTGAAGATTCCCGCGTCTTCACAGCTCCTTTTGAGCCAGCCGACCAGCGCTTCCTCCATGGGGTTGGATCCCGGCCGCGTCTTGGGCTGCCAGCGGTAGTAGGCTTCGCCGATCTCTTTGAGCAGCGGAGGCATCTTCTCGGCGGTGGCCGATTGGAAGACGAGCAACTGTCCGGCCAGCGAACAGGCGCCCGGTTCTCCGTCCATTACGCCGTTGAGCAGGTGCTGGCGTTGGAAGTCCAGCTCGGGGCGTCCGGCCAGATGGGGGCCGAGGATCACTCGCTGCCAATCGGCACTGCCGGCCGGTCCGGTGGCCGCCGGGTCGGGCTCTTCCGGCCGCAGCAAGCCGTCAAGCTGTTGCAGGCCGGCCTCGACGCGCTGCTGGAACTGCCGGATCTCGCAGGCCAGCGCGCCGGCCTGCTGATAGACGCCATCGCGGATTTCGCCGAGCATCGGCATGACGGCGCTGCCGGCGGCGACGGCCGTCTGTTCGGAAAGCGACTGTAGTTTCACGTCGATTTGCCCAAGCTTCTCCTGCACGGGGCCGAGGGCCGTTTTCAGGGCGTTTTCATCGGCAGGGGTCGGCTGTAGCGGCGTGCCTCCGGACGACTCGGCCGGCGCCGGAGCGGCCGTGCCGAGCCGGTCGAGTTTCCCGGCCAGCACGTCGATCTTCCGGGAGAGTTCGTCGAGTCGGCCGTCGTCGGGCGCCGTTGCGGCGGCCTTGGCGTCCCGGTGCATCAAGTACTGGAGGACCTGCTCGCCGGTCCCTTCGAGCATTTGCCTGAGCTGCCGGAGCCGATCGGTCAACTGGTGCAGTTCGGCGGCGTCGTTTGGCCCGGCGTTTTTTCCTGCCTTGGCATCGTTGCCGGCTGCCTCGGGAAGATCGGGGACTCCGATCTTGACGGCGTCTTCGTCCTGGTCCTTCTTTGCCGGCCATAAAGCCATGGTAGAAGCTCCGAACCGCGTTGGGGGAACCGGCGTCAGTGCGCCGGCCCGATTTCGATGTTGTCCAGTCCGCCCGTGTCGAGGTAGTAGCGTTCGTCGGCCAGCGTGCGCCAACCGAACGTGACGTTCTCGTCGAGCAGGGCGTCTTCGCCGGCGACCATGCCGGTGACCGATTCGACGTCGAGCGTCTCCTCTTCCTCCTTGCCGGCGTGTTTCCGCTTGATCTTGACCACCACCTCGGTGGGCCCGATGCGGTCGCCGACGTCCATTTTCAGCAGATAGACGGGCGTGGCCTGGGCGTCTTCGCCGCCGCTGAGCTTCCGCCCGATCAACACGCGTTGGGAACTGGTCGTGAACTCGGTGATTTCTTCGCGGGCCTGGTCTTCGACCGGTTGGAAGAGGATGCGTTCCTTGCGGATGCCGGAAGTGGCGTCGGTCATGACGCCCCAGTAGTACGAGTTGTCGTAGATCCGCCCCTTCATCTCGAACTTGAACTGCGGGAGCATGCCGTGCCGGGCCATGAACTCGATGGCCGCGCCGACCACAACCGGGCTCTTCGGATCGATGATCACGCCCGGGTTGTGACCTTTCTCGTCCTGGTAGGGATACCAGTTTCCCGCGTAGTGATTGTGCATGGGCACGATGCGCGAGGGGGCCAGCGGCACGTACATCTGCACGAGTTGCTGGATGTAGGAGAGCTTCGACGGCTGGCCGGCCAGCAGGACGACGTCGGTGTCGTGGTCGACGATGCGCTGGCAGTAGTCGAACAGCAGCTCGTCGAACACGTCGTGGACCACGCCCTCGAACTCGGCTCGGTCGAACAGCAGCCCCAGCTCCTGTTGGACGTTGTAGTAGCCCGGGCCGCGCAGCTTGTCGCAGACCTGCTGGAGCGACTCGACCAGCGCGGGATCGACGATTTCGGGGTCGGTATGGGAAATCGGCTCGTCGCTGACGTCGTCGACCGCGTTGTCGAGATAGGCCTGGGCCAGCGGGACGAAGAGCCGGTTGATCCAGTGGACCCGATGCGCGCGGATTTCGCGGTTGCGGGGGACTTCCGGCCCGAAGAGCACCTGAACGTCCTCGTCCTCCAGGCCCAGCGCGTCGGCGAACGCGGGGACGATCACCGTCTCCAGCAGTCGTTTGACGAGCTGATCGCCGCCGAGGTAGATTCCGTCCTGGTGGATGACTTCGCCGCGGATGGCGTCGTCGATCTTCGACTCGAAGCGATACTTGGCGATCATCAAATCGGTCGTGCCGCCGCCGACGTCGATGCAGGCGATGCGGATCTCGTTCTCGGCGTCGCCGAACTCCTCCTTGTCGGCCCCTACGCGGCGCCTGGCGGCGGCGGGTCGGTTCGAACCGGGCCGGCCGCGTCGGCGTCCGGCGGGCACGGCGGCCGTCGGCTCCGGCTCGTCGTCTTCCTTGGGCTTCTTCTGTCCGCGATCCTGACGCAAGGTGGAGAACCAGAGCCGGGGGTCCTGGCCGAGCATCCGCATTTCGCTCCAGATGTAGGTCAGGTGAACGGCGCTGGCTTCGTCGATATTGAGATTCAGTTGAGGCTTGACGTGCTGGTTCTTACCCAACGTCAACTCGAAGATGTTGATGGCCTTCTGCACCTGGGCGGCCAGCCGCCGCTGTTCCTCCTGGATCATGCCGCTGGGATAGCTGAGGGTCAGCGTACGGATCTCCCGCGCGCGGCCGGCCTCGCCGGAGGCGCTGCGATAGGGCGTCGAATTGACGTAGCTGTACGCCTGCGTCAGCAGTTCGTACATGGCCGCGGTCATCATGCAGCGGGGCGCGTGGCGGGGCTTCAGCGGCGTGTCGCTGGCGAACTCGTGCTCCGCCGGTTCCTCCGATTCGAGCAGGAAATCGCGGTCGTCCTCGTGTACGTAGCGCATGAACGGCCCCTTGAGCGTGGCCGCGTACGTGCCCGTGCGGCAGCGGTCGGCCGGGTCGGCCATGTGCCAGTTGGCGCCTTCGAGCCAACTGGCGTCGTCGGCCCAGAGATAGCGCTTCGGCGAACTCAGGCCGGTGCGGATGTCGCCCTCGGCCCGCATGACCTGGATCACGTCGTCGGCCTCGCGGCCGAGCCGGACCATGGAGAGGTCGTCGAACAGCGGCGGCGCCACGGCCACTTCGACCTTGCTCTGCCTGGGCCGCTTCTTTCCCCGGCGAAACCAACCGCTCCCCTCGCCGTCGTCGACCGCGTGGTATTCGATCTTCTTCTGCGTCAACGGGGGGAGATAGGGGGAATTGCACCAGTGCGTCTTGGAGGAGAACCACCGCGCGTCGGGCATGCTGACGAAGCGGCCCTCGTCGTCCCAGGCGTCGAAGTGATAGCGGTTGACCAGTTCGAAGGGCAGCATCTGCGGGGTCTGGCTGATCTCGCCGGCCAGTTCCAGAAGCAGCACGCCGGTCCGGCTGTTGCCGAAATCGACCACCATGTGGACGTGTTTCGCGTCGCCGGCGGTGGCGGTGGCCGGGCGGATGCACAGCTCGACGGGCGTGATGCCCTTGAGCGATTTGCCCTGCACGTCGAGCAGCCCGCCGAGGTGGATCACGTGATCCTTCGTCAGCGCGCCGGCCTCGCAGAAGTAGCCGATATTCGGATTGCCGCAGGTGGTGTCGACGGCCAGGAAGAGCTTGGTCGTACCCGACTGGATAACCTGCCACTGGATGAAGGGGTAGGGCCTGGGAGTTTCGTTTTCTGCGCCGGTTCCGCACAGGCATCGCTGCCAACCGTAGCCGATCTGCGCCGTCTGGAAACGGCTACCCCCGCGCAACGGAACGCAGACGATCTGCACTCCCGTGTTTGCGAACAATATGTACATGCTGGTTTCCTGATCTTACTTTTCGGATCTTACTTTTCGAAGGGTTCGAGGACGTGGATCAACTGGCTGTTGCCCGGCGGGAGCTTGATGTGTTCGCCCGCTCCCAGGGCCAGCGCCAGGGGTAGCCGAGCCGTCCACCGCTTGACGAACGAGCCCATCAAACCGAACCGGTCGAAGTCGTTCCCCTCGTCTTCTTCTTCTTGCCCTTCGCCTTCCCCTTCCCCTTCCGGGGGCTGGATGGGAGCCAGGTCGGGGCCGGGATTCATCACGTAGTCGTTGAGGATGATGCGCGTGTACTTGCGCCGGGCGCGGCGGCGGGCCGCCTCGTCGCGGGTCTTCAAGTTGACCACCGGCGAAAGCTCGTCGAGCAGCTTGTCGAACACGTTCTCCGTCAGCAGGTAATCGCGCAGATAGCGCGCGAAGGATCCCAGGTCGTTCGGATCGAGCCAAGGCTCCCCTTCCTTGTGCGCGCTGCAGAACTCTTCCCACCGCTTGGGAACCGACGTGGTCGCCCACTCGTGCAGGAAGTTGCGGACCTGGCGGGGCAACGGGTCGCCGTGCCGGCGGCTCTGGGTGTCGATGCAATCGGAAATCTGCAGTCCGTCGCCGTCGACCATGCAAAGCGACTCCTGCAACGCGTGGACCCGGTAGTAGACCGTCTCTTCCTTTGCCTGCAGCCAGTCGACGACTCGTCGGGCGGCGGCCAGGCGCTTCTCGCGGTCGACGTTGGCGTCCGGGTCGACGACCCAGTCGCGGGAGAGTTGCAGCAGCCGGTTCTTCACTTCCTGGATCTTCTTCTGCAACTGGTTCTGCTTGTCTTCGGCGGTGGTCACCGCCCGGATGCCCCCGCTGATCAGCGACAGTCCCCCGTCGTCGTCCCGCATGGCGGTGTCCCAGCGAACCTCGGGGGCCCGCATGTACTGCCGGACCATTTCCGACGCCAGAAAGGCCTTCTTGGCCCGTTCCCATTTCTCCGGGTCGCCCTCTTTGCGCTGTTGCTTGTTGGTATCCCAGGTGCCCGGATAGCGGATGGGATAGACGTTGGTGAACGACTTGCCGCGTCCGCCGAAATCGTTCATCACGGTCTTCAAGGCGTCGACCACCTGGTCCAGGCGGTTGTTGTATAATCCCTTGTCGGCGTATTCCTCGCGGTTGCGGAACTCTTCGTCGATCCCGGTCATGCCGACGAACAGGGCGGGGATTTCGTCGCGAACCCTCAGCGGCCACACCTTCTCGCCGTATCGGGCCTTGCCCCACTTATCCACGTGGTGGACCATCTGGGCGGCGACCTCGAGATTTCCACCGCGGGAGAGCAGCAACAGGGTTTGGATCTGGAGTTCGTCGGTGTAGCGTTCGAACAGGTAGGCCACCTTGCCGCGCTTGACGATCTCCATCTGCTCCTCGAGCGTATCCGCGTCGACGCGTTTTCCTTTTTCGGCCCCCGCCCGGCCGGCGCGCATGCCCGGGATGTCGAGGAAGTCCATCTGCTCGACCACTTTCCGCCAGTCGTCGTTCAGGCGGTGGGGGAGCACGGGCATGACCAGTTCGAGCATGCCGGCCTGGACGATCTCGAGTTCTTCGTTGCCCATGCCGCTTCCCGGACGGTACTCCAGGACGTAGTACTTTTCCTTTTCGACCAGGTGCATGTCGGCCCAGGCGACGCGTTGCCAGACCTTGGAGTTCCGCCGCTCGTGGACCTTCGCCCGCTGGCTGTCCAGCAGGAAACGGACGCCGGCCCAATGGGTGAAGATGGCCGGGTCGTGATCGCCGAGGTTGATCCTGGTGAGAAACGTGTTGATCTTCAGGAACAGGCTGGTCAGCGACTGCCAATTGTCCCAGAACAGCGCGGCCGCGGCGGCCACGTAGCCCTCTTCGCTCAGTGCGTAGCGGCTCAACAGGCCGTTGAGAATGGCCTCCTTCGCGCGAAAACCGCGACGGTCGACGTTCCGCATGTACGAGAACGCGTCCAACAGGTCCATCCGCCACTTGCGGTCGACCTGATCGCCGCGGTAATCGTGGGCGAGGTCCTCGAACAGCTCTTCCAACTCCGATTGCGTCCAGCTTTTCTCGGGCGTCTTGCACTCGACGTGGAAGCCCCGGGCGAGCACCCGCAACCACTCGACCCGGGTCAACGCGCGGACCATCACGGGATAGTCGGGCGAAACGGCGGCCCCGATTCGGTCCTTGGTCGTGAACCGGGTGACCAACGCGGTGGCCTCGTTCGAGCCGCACTGCGGGTTCAGGTCGTCGTCGAACGAGAGGTGCTTGTAGTAGGCCGGCTCGCCGAGGGTCTCGTCCCCGCCGATGGGACAGAAATCCTCGCTGTGCGGCTTGAGCACCTGGCCGACCAGCAGGCTCTTGCCCACCTGCGAAGGGCCGTACACCGCCGCGGCCACCGGCACCTTGGCCGACGTATAAAGGCTGCTGGCCAGGCGGCGAAGCTGAAGCATCTCGAATTCGTCGCTCTCGGCGATCGGCAGCAGGTCCGTGGCCTTTCGCGCGGGGTTGAATTCCGAGAGCCAATCGCACAGGTCGGTGGCCAGGTTTTCCACCTGCTCGGAATGGCGAATCAAATTGCGGTCGCGTTCGTCTGGAAATGGCATGAAACTGATACCGTCTTACTAAGGAAAGAACGTGGGGCCCGGTTGTGTGTTATCGGCTCCCTTGATGATATCCATTTCCGGTCTCAGCCGGAACGTGAACGGGTATCTCTGCGGAGTCTCGCCGGCCGAGGCCCGTGCCTCGATCACCAGGTTGTACAGCGAATTGGGCGGGCCGTACCGCATGCGGGGGCTGTGGAAGGTGGCTCGCTGAGACCCGTCCGGCGAACGGACCGCGGGGGTCCAGCCCGTTTCGGTCCCCGGCTGCCCGGCGACCGAAACCCGATATTCTAACGGATTTTCCGATGCCGCCGCCAGGACCTCCAGGATCACGCTGAAATCGTCGGTGGCCGGATCCAGCTTTCCCTCGACCTGCTCGAACCGCCGCCCGGAGATCGACACGCTGGCAAAGGCGTCTTTTCCGCGATACGTCGCCCGAATCTCCGTTCCGCCCAGCGACCGGGCCACGAACCGGTCGGGGAACTGCGGGTCGGGGGCCAGCACGTTGGGGTCCATGCTTTGCAGCGTGGCCGGCACCTCATAGGCCAGGCCGTCCTGCCCTTGGGTCATCACCGCCAATCGGGGCGTTTGCTGGCCGATTTCCAGCGAGACGGTCGGCGGAACGATCCAGATCCTGCCCGCGCTGACCACCTGGACCGTGGCGGTCGCCGAAACCCCGTCGTAGATGCCCGTCGGGTCAACCACGGCCACCACGACTTGGGTCGTGCCGGGCTCCTTGCCGCGGAGCATCTGATCGCCGGCCGCCTCGACCTTGGTCGGATCGAGCACCTGGGCAATGCGGTAATCGACCGGCCGCAGGGGTTGTCCGCCGCCCGGATCGAGCAGCACCCGGCCGAACGGGCTGACTTCGCCCGACCAGACCACCAGCGGATTGGGTTCCACGATCAGCCGTCCCGCACCCCCCACCGAACCCGGGGGCATGTCGCCGACGGAGACCAGCATCGGGGTGGCAAACATTTCACCCAGTCTGGCCGCCACGTGGCTTTGGCCCAACTGCCCGGTCGGCTGGAGAACCGGCCGGCCGTCGATTCGCTGCACCGTGACCACGCTATCGGTCGGCGGCACCTGGAACTCCAGGCCCGGATCGTCCGTCACGTCCCGGCCGTCGGAACCGTCGCCGAGCACCTCGAAGACCCGAAAACCGGTCGGCGGCGAATTGGGATCCAACCGGACTACCTCCGGACGGAAGCGGAGTCGCTCGCCAACGCCCGGCGGGGCCACCACGACGCCGTCCGGACCGTGATACCCGATGCCTTCGTCGGTGACCCAACGCGTTCCGTCCCATCTCCGACCGTGCGTCCCGCCCCGATGGCCCAAATCGAAGATACGATCACCCGGTCCATCGACGATCACGTCAGGGCCAACGATGCCGCCCGTCCCGGGCTCGACGTACAGGAACGCTTCCGCCTGCCGGTCGCCCAAGCGGGCGATCACCGCGGTGCGTCCCACTTCTCGCGCCACTACCGACAGCTCTCCGGGGATGGCCTGGGCCACCTGCGGATTCTCCACGAACAGGTTCACGCCGTGCTCCGGTCCCAGCACTCGCAGCCGGCCGCCCTGCATGGCGGTCACCCGGTATCTCAGCGGCTGTCCCGGATGGGCCGTGGCCTCGGCCGGCTCGATCCGCAGATCGGCCAACACGTCGTCGCCGACCTCCACGCTGACGTCCCGGCGGAGTCGCTGCTGGAAGTCGACCGCGGCGATCGCGTTGCCCGGCGCCACCGCGTCGATTTCATTGGTGCCGCTGATTCGGATCGCACCCGGATTCTGCCCGGCGGCGGTGATCGTCAACTCGGGCTGCGGGAACAGCTCATACGTACCGCTGGCAGCCCGGCCGAGGATGCGCAGCCGCTGCACATCGCGCACCGACATTCGCGCGTAGGGAGGCTCGACCACCAGGTCCGTGATCGGTTCGTTGTTGACCGCCACGTGCGCCTTGCCCGTCTGTTGGGCACCCTGCACGGTGGCCGTGATTTCCGCCGCTCCCGGCTGCAAGGCACAGGCCAGGTTGCCGCGAATAACCACCGCCGCGGGATCGGAACTGGCCAGCACGGCCGAATCGGTGCGGTCGATGCGGGCGCCGGTCCGCGGATCGACGACGAACACCCTCAGCGGCAGCGCCTGACCCTTCGCCAGGTTGCTGCTGGAGGGTTCGACCTGCACCATTCCGTCGATCACCCCGCCGGTCGGCGAGACCACCTCGACCATCACGTTGGTCAGTTTGTCGCCCAGGGTGAAGGCCACCGCCGAGACGCCCGGCGATCGACCCACCAGCGACTGGGTTTCGGGGATGTATTGCACGACCTCGGGAAACGCGGGCGAGACGCCGCACAGACGGCTGACGTCCATCTCGTTGCGGTCTTCGCCGCGAGCAATCCTCAGGTCGGTCCCGATCCGAATGCCCTGGCCGACGAAAATGCGGATCGCCGGATTGTCGGCCACCAGGCCCTCGGCGATCATTCCCACGTGGACGTCGGCCGGCGGGCTGGCGATCTGGGCGAACCGGGCCGTCACCCGGGCCTGCCCCGCGGACAGGCCGGTCACCGTCGAGCCGGACATGCCTGCAATCGCCGGGTTGTCCGATTGCCAGGTCACGTTGCCCAGCGACGTGATGACGCCGATCGAGCGGTTCGCCTTGAAACCTTCGATTTCCAGGGCGTAGCTTTCGCCCGGCTGGAGGTTGACCGGCGACGGCGCGATGCGAATCTGGTCGACGTCGACTTGATCGACGACCTCCACGACCAGCGGCTGGACGGACCTGACGCCCTCGAATTCGGCGAAGACTCGCGTCCGCCCCGGACGCAATCCGACCAGGCGACCCTCCGCGCCGCTGACGTACGCGCTCTGCTCGGGTTCGGGGGTCGTCAGCGTCGCTTCCTGCTTCAAATCTTCTGCTTTGGTCAGATAGCGAGTAATGTCCGGATATTCGGCCTCCACGTAGAAGTCGTTGAAGATGGCCCCGACCGGAAATCGCACCACCGGGTCTTGCGGCGTCGTCTGGTCGCTGAGAATCCGGACCACCAGCGGCCGATCCTTCGGCGGCGGCGGGACCTGGAACTCGCCCGGCTGGTACGTGGTCGTGCTGAACAGGACCACGCGGCCGTCCACTTCGGCGCGAAGCTGCTGCCGGTAGCCGGGCTTCTTGGCCAAGAGCACCGGGGCCTGCCACTGGACGTACGGGTTCTCGAAGTCATCCGGCCAGAGAACCGAGGACGCCGGCTCGCTGACGCCGTTCTTCTCGACGACGATCGTGTATCGCTGTTGATCGCCGACCAACAGGTATTCTCCCGGCCCCTCGCGAACGACCCGCACCTCGACGCCCGGTTCGTTGGGATCGGGGCCTTGCGCTTTGACCGCGACTACGGCGATTGCCTGTTGGCCGCCGTATTGCGCTCGCAGCTCGAACTCCTCCGCCGCCCCTTCGGGCACCGTGACGGTCGGCCGCAATGCCTCGGTGGCCGGAGTCCAGATCAATTCGTCCGGAACGTCGATCCAGGCCACCGCGCCGGGACGGACCTCCTTCCATTTGTCCGGCGACCCGGCAAGCTGCTGCTCGACCCGAAGCGCCACCGTTTGGCCCGGGGCCAGGGATACCTGTCCCGGCGACGCGGAGCCGGCCGCGGCAACGATCCGGATGGCCTCCGGCTCGGCGGCGTCGACCACCTCGACCGTCGCTTTGGCGATGCGGCTGACGTACGGGTAGCTCGCGCTGATTTCGAACGACCCGACCGGGCGCAGACCGACCAGAGTCGGCGGCGTGAAACGGACGGCGTTGGGTTCGGTCATCGTGTAGCCGACGCCCGGGCCGACCAGCAGGGCTCGCTTCGTCTCGCCGCCGTCTCGAACAACCAGATACAATTGCAGCCGGACGACTTCATCCACGGCCACCGTGACTTCCTCCGGCTCGAAGACCAGGCTCGCCTGGCTCGGCTCGTAGACGGTCAACCGCTCCTGGGCCGGCTCTTGGGCCGCCACGTGCGAGCCGACGACGTCGACCCCGCCGGGAATCAACGCCCGAAACGCCCCGGTCTGCTCGGCGATCGTCAGCACGTCGGCGTCGGAGCTTTGGTATTTGGCCAACTCGGGCACCAGTTCGACGTCGCCCTTCGAACCGCTGGCCGCGAGGCTCACCTGGCCCGTCTCTCCGGCCAGACGGATCGTGCGATCCACCTCCAGCCGCAGCTTGACGGTCGGATCGGCCGCGGTCGATGTGAATTTCACCGGTTTCGAGTTGCGGTTGAAGTAGCTGCCGAAGACGTGCAGCGGTCCGGCGTCGGGCTGCAAGGCCGCCACGCGATCGCCGCGCAACTCGACGCCCGGCTTGGCGTCGGCCGCCGCGCTGCTGCCGAAGCGGAGCCGCTCGTTGAGCACTTGGACCCGCCGGCCGCCGCTGTAAGTGGCCCAGCCGGAAAGCCGCGTCTGCTGACCGTGCGGCAACGCGACCGGCCCGGGCGGCGTCAGCGCCAAACGGAACGGCGCCACGATCACCCGCACCGGTGCCGTGGCCCGGTGGTTCTGGAACCTCAACGCCAGCGACTGCGGCGGCGAACTGGGGCTGGTCGGCATCACGCCGTGCAGTTCCAACGTGTGCGGGTAGAAATCGGCGTAACGGGGCGAAGGCTTCTGCTCGCACGCGATCCCGTCCGGCGCAATCTCGATGCGGCGATCCGCTTCCTCGCCTTCCAGCCGGACCATGGCCGTCAGCCGCACCCGGACCGCGTCGTCGACCGGCACCACGATCGACGGCGGATCGACGGCCGCCGAAAGAATCTCCGCCGACGCGACGGTCACCGTGACCGGGTCGGGCGTCTCCTGGCCGGCCTGGCTGACCGTGACCTGCGTCTCCCCCACGGCGCGGCCGATCAAGCGGTTGTCCTTCGTCACTTCCACGACGCTCGTATCGCCGCTGGCCACGCGCACGGGCGCACGGCTGGGCGTGAGGATGTTCAGATCGGCGATCTGGCCTACCGCCATCTTCAGCGGATTCGGGTGGACGGTCAGCTTGTCGATGCCGGGCGTGGCCACGACGCTGAACTCGCCTTCGCCGGCCAGATCCTCGTTGAAGGTCACCGCCAACTTGCCGCTGCCGATCTGGCGGCCCTTCAGCCGCCGCCCTTCCACCGAAGCGACATACGGCGGCGCCACGTTCGTATCCAGCCGCGACGACTCCAGCACCGAGTACCTCTCGCCCTGCTCGGTGACCGCGTCGATCTTCAACGCACTGGAGCGATCCAAACCGACCTCGCTGGGATCGACCTCCACGGCCAGCGACGTGAACGCGATCTCCCTGACGGTCACCTCGGCCGAAGCGACAAGCGGCTCGCTCTGGGCGTCGGCCCGGTAGCTGGCCTTGACGGTCGCCGTGCCCTTGGCCAGACCCTCGAGAAGTCCGTCGCGCGCGTAGACCGGCCCTTCGTACAGCGGCTCCCACTCGGCGGCGTCGGTCAGGTCGATCTCGGTGCCGTCTTCATACTTGCCGACGAGCTTCAGCCGCGCGGTCGTGCCGATGCCCAACTCGACCTCGTTCGGCTCGATGACGATCGAATCCGGCGCCGTGGGCATCGTAGCAGTCAGAACCACGTCGACCGGATCGACGCCCTCGCCCAAATGGAAACGGATCATGGTCTTGCCCGGGCCGAAGAACGTCGCCGAACAGGTCGCGTTGTCGAATCGGGCCACGCCCGGATCGAACACCTCGCCGATCACCTGGTGGGTGACGTCCTCCTTGGAGAACAGCCCGGCGCGGGTGACGTTGAATTCAACGCGGCTGCCGACCGGACCGGTGTGCGTATTGGGCGTGGCGATCAGCCGGCCGGGGTGGGTCCACCAATAATAGAGGCCGGCCAGCAACAGCAGCAGCAACAGGGCCAGGAGGGCCTTCCGCTTCCGCCGCCCCTTCTTCCTGACCGGCCGCAGTGACAGACTCGCCTCGCAGCTTGGACACTTGTGGCTCTGTCCCGGTCGGCGCACGAACAGCAGGGCACATTCGGGATCCGTGCAGACGACCGAAGGGGCCGGCTCCTGGTCTACCCGTTGATAGCCCCAGCACCAAACCAGCCGCCAACGTCCCTGGACGTCCCGATAGCGGAAGAAGTAGCAGTCGAGGTCCGTCCGGTTGGGATCTTCGGTAAGCTCCTCGAACGACCGGCGGACCATCTTCTTGACCATCCGCTCGGTGGGGGTTTCCGGCTTGGCCTTCTCGATACGGTCCTTGAGCGTGGCCAGATCCTCCTGGAGGAGGTTGTCCAGATCCTCCGCAGTGGCTGGCTGGCAGACGGCCTCTTCCAGCCGGCCGCCGTGGTCGTCGCGGACGTAGAAATCGACCGACTCGCCCTCCCACACCGGTTCGGCGACCAGGCCGCCGAGCCACCGGTAGAGGATCCTGGCGTTGGCGGCCGACCGGTCCAGCATGGGGACCCCGGGCTCCAACGCGATCGGGCGAAAGTCACGCGCTTCGTCCGAGAGATCGATACGCATGAATCGTGTTGCCATGGCTCTGCTCCACCGAAATCGATGCCGGCACCTTTGGGGGGACGCGAAAAACCTCGTGCCGACACGCACTTGGTCAATCTTACCGTATCATACGGACTTACGGCGCACGCGCGAATAAGAGAAGACGTGGGCGCCGTGCCTCCACCTCAGTCCCGTATTCTTCTCGACGCCGCCGGTGCCCCTTGCACGCCTGCATTCACTCAAGAGTAAGGGCTTGCGGGGGCCAGCTCAACCCCCCGCGCGCCGTTTAAGACAAGCCGACCAGGTGGTCTCATACCGCCTTATCTGACTTGTCTCTGTACCCAAGCGTTCGTAGTGACCCGATTTATCGGGTCTGACTACCCCAAACAGCCAACTTTAGACCGCATGAATGCGGTCACTACCAACCACTGTGCGCATCGTCTGCGCCCCGTTCGATTCGCCTTCTGATAATCGGGCGACAAGGGGGTAGACTATTGCACGCCGCTACCACAGGCAAATCACGATCACCCAATGCACTCCATTGCAGACCAACGTCATTCCGCCAACTCGTCCACCCGATCCCAGCGGATCTGCGGCGACTGTTCTCGCAGATAATACCGGCAACCGGCGAGAGTCACTTCGCGGTATTCGCCATCGAGATACGCCTCGGCCTCGCCCGGCGGATAGGCGACTTGCAGGACGACGTCGGGCTGGAGTTCGCCGATCGAGTAGCCGTAGTCCCACTTCAAATGGCCCGGGTGGAAATAGCGGAAGCGATCGCTGCCCGGCGGTGGGCCGTGCATTTCCAGCCGGGCGACGTGGCGGTCGTTCTTGCCCGAGAGATCGATCATCTGTCGGTCGGTGAAGTACGGAATGATTCCCGCCCAGATCAGGGCCACTTTGGCCTCCGGGTGGCTGATCTCCCGCAGCACGAGCGACCGCCGCACCATCTCCTGATGATCGCTCACGTGCATCGTCGTGTCGGCCAGCGCCCACTGTCGCAAGCTCCCGGAACCTTTCAGCGTGTTGAAGCTGATCAGGCACAGGACCACGAAACACGTGACGAAGTACGGCCGCTTGAAAAAGGATGACGTGTTTTGCTTCTGCGGACTGCGTCCGACTTGCGCGAGACGCTCTGCGATCGTATTGACGGCCGAACACAACAACACGAAGAACAGCGGCATGGCGACGGCGACGTATCGATTGGCCCCGCCCCACCATTCCCACGCATCGCCGCCGACGTAGGCGCTGTAGGCAAGTTGCCCCCCGAACACGGCCAAGAGCAGAGCGACGTACTTGTCTCGCCGCAACACCAGCAACACCAACGGCAGCAGGAACAGCATCCAGTTCATGTTCCAGATGAAATCGGTCAGAACCAAAACGCCCCGGCAGATTCGCAACAACACCGGGTAGCCGGTCATTTTCAGGTAGTAGGTGTTCGGCAGCAGGTCGCCGTAGTAGACGAGCCGAAATACGGTTTGGATCGCCAGCGCCGTGCCCAATGCGGTCAAACCGGCGAGCCAATGGCGATGACGGTGTTTTCTGTCGGCCAGTGTGAGCACGCCGCAGATGATCGCCCCGGGGACCAGCAGGTCCATCCGCACGAGCACGCCGAGCGCCAAGAGCAGGTAAAGCCACGTGGAAAACCTGTCGTGGGCGAGGCACTTCATCGCCATCCAGACCGCGGCCGAGACGAGCAGGGTCGCCACGCCGACCTCCATTCCCTGCAAGGCCCAATTGTTCAGCGGCAGGTAGAAGGCCGTCAGCACGACCGCCGCCAGCCAGACCCAGTTGGATCCGCCGGCCAGAAACTGAGCGATCTTGCGAACGAAGAACAGGTTGCCCAGCAGGCAGATCGCCCCGGTGATCTGCACCAACAGCGAGACCTTCGATGGGTGCACGGGAACGAGGTGGAGCAGGGCCATATAGGCGACCCACAGGGGGTTCGTGTACCCCTCGACCCCGTCTTCCGCGGCGTTCCAGACCGGGCCGTGACCCTCGGCCAGGTTGCGTGCGTACCGCATCGAGATCATGGCGTCGTCGAAGAGGCAATAATGTCGGACCCCGTCGACGACGAAGCTTGTTCGGAAGATGAACGCGCCGGCATAAACGGCGTAGGCCGCAAGCACCAGCGCAAACACGATTTTCGTCTTGTCGGCTCGTGGATGATTCATCGCAGAGACCCCCGAAAGGATAGGGCGCCGCGGAGGGTTCTGCATCGGTTTTGGGTCGGTTTTCGTCGCGGGCGCTGATTGTAGCCATCTTGCTCCGCAAGATGCAGCCGGCTTCGTCTTGCGGAGCAAGACGGCTACTATCCGGGTGAACGGTCCGGGAATTGACATCCCCTCGGATTGTGGGTAGGCTGAGAATAAGGTGCGTTCCCGCTTTATTTCTTGCAGGCAACGTCGGATACTAGTCACTGGCCGCAGACGAGGCGATCGCCCCGCGTCCCCCCCGCACGAGCGGCAACCTGCACAACGGACGAGGAAGGCCACATCTCGGTGAAAGGGCCGTTTTCCAACGCGAAGACGGATTGGGCTGCCGACCGGCGAGGAAAATGCGTCGGATTCGGCCTCGCTTTTGCTGCGCTTATCTGGCTGGCCGCGCCGGCGCGGGCTGAACCGGCCACCGACGAGGGGGGGGATCTGCCCGCGCAATCGGAGGCCGCCGAGCTTGCCCGGCAGTATGTCGAAGACTTCATGCTTCGCGAGCGACTCAACGCCGAGAGCGCCTTTCTTACCGAGGAAATCGAACGGCTGGAACTGATCGGCCAGGCCGGTTCGCCGGGCCGCAGTCTGCTGGCGGAACTCGAGTTGAGCACCCAGGCCACCCGCCAGGCGCTGGTCGACGTCCTTCAGGCGAACGCCCGGCCGCTGGTCCAGGACCTGGAACTCGCCTCTGCCGAGTCGGGCGAGCAGATCGACGAGCTTCGCACTGCTTGGGAAAAGATCCGCACGGACCTGAACCAGGATCGTTTTCTTCTGTTCGAGGTGAAGGCGAGCCGTCGCGTGGCGGGGCAGTTGGCTTCGCTGTTGAGCGTCGATAAGCGATGGTTCTGGTTCTTCGGCGTGGTGGCCATGGCCGTCCTGCTGGGTGTCGTGTTGCACGACCGGCGGCACGAGATCCGCCGCTTGCTCAACGGCGGCCGCGCCCGGGCGATGAAGCTCTCGAAGTTTCTCACCGTCGCCCTGGTCGTCCTGGCCGCGATCACTCTGGCGACGTTCGTGATGGGCCAGCGGATCTACGAGTCGCTCCTGGCCGTCGGATCGGGCGAAGAGACCTCGCCGCGCCGGGCCATCGACCGACAGAACGCCTCGCTGAAGGCAGAAATCGAAGAACTCCGGCAAAGCCACGAAGAATCGACCGGACGATGCGCCGAGGCGGAAACCCAGTGGCGCGAAACGCTCACCGCCTCCTTGCCGCCGGGAAAGAAGCTGCCCTGGCAGTGGAAGGAGTTTCGCACGGAGATCCTCGAAATCGCCGTTCAGGCGTCTCTGCTGGAGAGCCTGCCGCAAGCCATCCGTGCCGACGTGGAAGAGCTGCAAAGGGTCAACGAGGAACTGGGCACGCACACCGAGGCCAAGGCCCGGTATCTTGCGCTGAAAGGATGGATCCGCGGCGGTCTCGGCCTGGCGCTGGTCGGCCTGACGGCCACCGGCGGGTTTCTCTTCTGGCGAGGCGTGCGAAGCCGGCGAGAAACTACGGCCAACACCTGCCCGCTTTGCCTGGGGGTCGACAAACTCAGCCGGATCTCCTTCAACGGCTCCGAGACGGCCGACGCCCGGAGCCCCGAGCGGGGCGTCCTGCAGTGCAAGAACGTGATCAGTCGGCAGCCTTACGAGGAGTGCGACTACACGTTCATGGAAGCCTACCGGACGATGGGCAAGCTCTGCATTCCCACCTTGGGCATTCCCCAGGCGGGCAAGACGCACTGGCTGGCGATGCTCTACTGGGAGTTGAATCGCGGCAACTATCCCGACGCCGTCCAGTTCGAGAAGATCAAGTCGCAAAGCTCCGAGGATTTCGACCTGATCGTCGAAGAGATCCTCAACGCCCGAATCGGCACCGCCGCCACGCAGCGCGAACGCATCCCCCATCCCATCGTGTTCGACTTCCAGGACCAAGACCGCCTGGGCCGCTCCAACGTGCTGGTGAACATCTTCGACTATTCGGGCGAAGTGACCTCGGACATGGGCGTGGAAGACCATCGCCGGCGTCGGGCGTTGGACGGCGACGGTTTCCTCTTCTTCCTCGATCCCACCTATCCGGCTGAGCCGCAGGCCAAGGCGCTGGCCGACTTTCGCGAGGACCTCCGCTTGATCAAGGGGATCAAGGCGGGCAAGCGCACGCGCACCCCGGTGGCGATCTGCGTGTCGAAGATCGACATGATGGCCGGCCAGTCGTACGCCATGCCCGGCGGCGGCGACGCGATCGAAGAGTTTTACCGCGAATTGGCCGCGATCGATCCGACCGGCGAGGGCATGACGTCGAAGATCATCGCCGGCCGCTCCCGCGCGTTGGCCCGGCTGCGCGAGACGATCTGGCCCGGCTGGCAGATCGAACGCCAGATCGACGACCTCTTCGGCGGCCGCTACCTGTTCTTTCCCTTGACGCCGGTCGGCCTGGACGGACTGGGCGAGACGGACTTGAGTCTGCGGACGATCTCGCCGTTCGGGCTGTTGGAACCTCTGGTGTGGCTGTTGCAGATGAACGGATATCCGATCCTCGAGTAGAACCATGTCCTGGCCGTTGGCTTCCCATTTCAGCGCGATGCTGCAGAACCCGAAGGTCGCCTTCCGCGATCCGAAGCTGAAGGACTGCCGCATCGAAAAGGACGAGCGGAAGCAGCCGCGTCCGTGGGCCGGGGCGTTCGCGGTCGTCTACAAGGGGATCGGCGCCGACGGGCAAGACCCCTTCGCGGTCCGCGTGTTCACGACCGAATCGCCGGAACGCCGCGAGCGATACGATCTGATCAGCGCCTATTTGAAGAATCGCAGGCTCGACTGCCTGGTCGATTTCGAGTATCGCGACCGCAGCATCCGCTCGGCCGGCGACGGGAAGTGGTATCCGCTGATCATCATGGAATGGGTGCAGGGCGAAACGCTGTTCCGATGGGTCCGCGCCCGGTGTCTGGAAGGAAACGGCCCGGCGCTGGCCCAGGCGGCGAAATACTGGGTCGAACTGGTCAAGGAGCTTGCCGAGGCGTCGGTGGCCCACGGGGACTTGCAGCAAGCCAACGTGATGGTCACCACCGCCGGCCGGCTGAAGCTGGTCGATTACGACTGCATGTGCGTTCCGGCGCTGGTCGGACGGCGGAACCTGGAGGTGGGCGTCGAGCCGTATCAGCACCCCGGCCGAAACGAAACCACGCTCTTGTCGCTCGATCTGGACAACTTCTCGGCCCTGATGATCTACATCGCACTGCGGGCGTTGTCGGCGGCCCCGCAGATCTGGCCGAAGTACGTCGAGCAGACCGGCTACGACAAGCTGCTGTTTCGGCCGGAAGATTTTCAGGCCCCGGGCGGTTCGCTGCTCTACCACGACCTGATGAACTCGCCGGAAGAGGACGTCCGCGAGCTGACCGCGAAGCTCTTCGCCTTCTCCGCCGGCCCGATGGATCAGGTTCCGCCGCTGAGCCACCTGGCCAACTCCTTCGCCAAGATGGAACAACTGCTCGTGCGCGGGGAGTGGAAGGCCGCGGTCGACGCGCTGAACCGCCGGGGACAATTCCGCGACGCTCCGGCACACCTCAAGCCGCTGATCGAACAGGCCTACCAACACGTCTATCGCGAGAAGGCCTGGGTGAAGTATTGCAGAGTCCCGCGGGAAACCAGCGAAGCGAACGACCGCAGGCTGGTCGATACGTGGAACGAGGCCCTGTTCGCCGGGTTCGAGTCGGCCGAGCGCGAACGGGTACGCATCGGCGAAGCACGCCGCCGGGTGACCATGCTCGACCGGATCTATCACCTCGTACAGCAGTCGGCCGGCGCGATCACGCTGGGGGGCGAACGCCGCATCGTCGAAGCGGCCGCGCAACTTCCCCAAGGGTACAAGTACGCCCTGCAGGCGCGGGTCGAGCAGGCCGGGCGCCGCGTCCAGGTGTTGTCCCGATTGGAGAAGGCGATCGACCACCCCGGCTCCGAAGCGGCCATCGTCGCGGCGTGGCGGGCGGTCGTCGAAGCGAAGTGCGATCACCTGGTGGATCCCGTCCGGCGTCCGCGCATCGAACTGGCCGAGCGTCGGGCACCGGCGCTGCGGATGTTGCACGAAATCTCCGGCGAGATGCCGCCCGACCGCCGGGACCGTCAAGCCCTGGAGGCCTGGCAAGAGGACCTCTTGGGCGAATGCGAAGAGGCCCAACCGTTCCGGCCGCTTTACCAGCAGGCGGCGGCCCGAAGCGAGCTGCTCGAGCGGCTGCGGGCCGCCGTCGACGCGCACGACGAGCAGGGCATCGTGCGGTTGATGGAGGAGCCCTCGTTGGCCGGCTATCCGTTGCCGGCTCCTTGGACGGCGAGCGTCAAGGCGGTCCAACAGCGGATCGGCCGCACCGAGGCCCTCCTGGCGGCCCTGGAAGAGGACCGGCGGTCGTCGTTCTGCGAGTTGTTCGACGCCCGGCTCATCCGCCGGTACGCCGACCGGTTCGCTCCGTACCAGGCGTTGTTGAGCGAGTGGACCGTGAGGGAAGTGCTCCCGCCGGAGAAGATGGGGCTGCGGCCGGCGTTGGGACGGGCCAGCCTGTTGCCGGTGAAGGAATCGCCGGGCGAATATCGCGTGCGCTGGACCTGGCCGCAGTCGCGGTTCGCCGACGAATGCCTGCTGGCCGTCTGTCCCGAGCAGCCCGGTCCGGAAGACGACCCGCAAAGCGTCCCGGCCCATTTCCGCCAACCGATCGACCGGCAGAATTGGGAAAGCGGCGGCGGCAGCCGGGTGGTTCGCACCGAGGGGGATTGGGCCGGCAGCTTCGTGGTCGCCTGGGCGGTCGTCAACCTCGGGTTCCGGACGTTCTTCAGCCGCCCGCTGGTGCTGGGACAATTGGAAACGCGTTCTCGTTCGCGGTGGTTGGGCCTGCGGGCCTTCTCCTCGCGGCGCGGCGAGACCTCCCCGAAACCCAGGGAGGATGAGCCGCAGTGAGCACCATCCACCAGATCTACTGCACCCACTGCACGCACGGCAACTCCGCCCTGGAACGGCGCCAGGGCGAACTGGCCGATCGCACGCTCGGCTACAGCGCCCGGGCCGGATCGATGGAGCCGAACCTGCTGCGCCGCTACTACCGCCAGATCGAGCGTTATACCTACTACTATCTGCCGCGCGACACGCCGGGCGAAGAGAAGCTGCGTCTGACGGCCGCCACCGCTCCCCGGCGGTTGATCTATCTTCCCGCCTCCAGCGGCCTGCAGATGGTCGGCCAGGTCTGCTATCGCCAGACCGACAGCCAGGGACGGCCCGGCTCTTACTTCGCCCACGTGCTGTTTGGCGACGAGACGGACCGGCAGACGCCGTGGTCGGCGTTGGACGGCCTGAAGCTTTGGTCCGCTTCCGGTTGGGTTCGCGAGGATTCGCCGGACATCCCGTTCCTGCTCCGCTCGCTCGGTTCGCCGGACGAAGTGCTCGACGCAGCGCCGCCGGCGGTCGACGACGACGTGCTTGTGAGCTTCCTGACCGCACCGGCCGGCGGAACGTTTCACGACCCGGGCGGAGTAATCCCCCAGCGCTGGCGACTGCACGAACCGTCGCGGCGCCGCGCGCTGCTGGTCGAGGCGCTGGGCGGGTTGCTGGAAGTCGGCGGCCGGCAGCGGGGCTCCCTGCTGCTGGTGGTCGAACCGGAGATGGCGGCGCTGCTCTTCTACGGGATGCTTCGGCTGCTTCCGCCCGGCCGTGTCCGCGACGCGGTGAGCTTCTCCACCTTCGAGCCCAACGCCGACCGGCTGTGTACCACGCTGGCGGCCACCTGGTTCTACGATCCGCACAACGCCGCGGCGCGACCGGACGCCTCGCGGTCGCGGGCTTTGATGATCGACACGGTCAACGACGGCCACGCCCAGCCCTCGCGCGCCGAGGCACCTTACGCGCGGTGTCTGGTCGACGGGCTCACGGAGAAGGGATGGCCGTGGGTCGACGCGACGATCCGCAACGTGCGGAACTCGGGTGCCCAAACGGCCGACGATCTTCAGCAGTTGGCCGCGTTGGATCGAATGATCCCTGCCCTGCTCAGCGGCGCCGGACCGCTACCGCCGGACGATTGGCGGCGCCTGCCGATGAAGGTCGGCTACTTGCGGCGGGCCTTGGCACAAGAGCTATCCACCTTGCCCGCTCCGCACGAGACCTTGCAGCCGCTGATCGGCCGGCCGGCACACCTCTCGATCCTGGAGTTGCTCGCCGGCGGGGAAGAACTCTCCGGCACGCGGCCGACCGTCGAGTTTCTGCTGAGAAACCTGCCCGAGAACCAGATTGCCCCGTTCGTCCAACTCGCGGACGTCTCGCCGGACTACAAGCTGGCCGTTTTGTCGGGCTACGTCAACGCGCGGAAGCATCTGCCGCCGGATTGCGAAGGACTGTGGGAGGATGCGGATCGCGGGTCCCGCGCGCGGGGACGTGCCGCTGCGCCGCTGTTGGTATCGCTGTGTGCGCGGCTCGACGTGCCTGCGCTCGTGGCGTTCTATCAGAACTCCGCGCCCCACGCCGACACGCTGGTGAAGTGCCTGGTCGAGGCGTCCGGCGGTCCCGGCGTGACCGTGACGGCTTTGACGCAAATCGTCCCGACGGTCGACGAAGAGACCTGGTTTGCCCTGTTGCAGAAGCACGGCGTCGATTTCTTCAAGCAGTATCCGCAGGATGAGCCGTCCCTGGGCGAGACGTTGCAGCGGATGCTCCGCGCGTTGCCCGAGGACTTGACCTGCTTCTCCCGGCGACTCGACGTCATCCTGGCCGGCGAACACCTGTTGCCCGAAGATTTCGACCACCAGGCGGCGGCCGCATGGGGCCGGTGCCGTCGGGCGCTTCTCGACCTGGGACGGCTGCAGGAACAGAAATCCGGCGTGTTTCGCTCGCGCCCCGTTCGCCAGTTGGAGGCCGCCGCCCGGCGAATGGCCGAGTCGGTGGCCGTGGCCTTGTCGCCGGAGAGGTTCGAAGACGACCGGCGAGGGGCCGGAAAGCAGGAGAGCTTGCGACGGATCGGTCAGAGCCTTCTCGGCGGACAACAGTTGCTGCCCTCCGGCGTTTGGCAATTCGAGGCCTTGTGGCAGAAGGTCGGCTGGTTCTTCGAGATGAAGAAATGGCCCGCGGCGCGGTTGCACAAGATGTGTGCGAAGGGAAAGCCGGTCCGGTCGGGTCCGGTCCGGTCGAAATCGCCGTGGGTGATGATCGGCTGCATTGCGGCTGCGGTTGCGTTGGTGGCCGGTGTCGCGTCGCTGGCTTTTCGCGGGGGTCCGGAGCACGAACAAGCTTCCCGAGAAGATCCTCCGGCCAAGACCGAGAGAGCTGCCTTCGCAGAGCGAAAGACGTCGGTCGTCTCCCCGGTTGGGAAATCGCCAAATCAAGACGAAGACGTTCGGGCCAAGACGGATCGCGCCGAAGCGGCACGTCGAGAAGAACAAGAAGCCGCGCTGAGACGCGAGCAAGCCGAGCGAGCCGAACAAGCACGACGGGTCGAACAGGCCGCCCTGGAAGCAGCCCGGATCGAAGCGGAACGTCGAGCCCGGCTGCTGCGGGAGGCCGGAGAGCGCGCCGAGGCCGAAGCCCAAGCGGAACTCGAAAAAGAGCCGCAGTGGCGGGACGACGCCCGGCAGTTTGCCCGTCGGCATCGCGGGGTCCTGCTGGAAGAACTCGAACTCTCCGGCGGCGTGGCGGCGATTCCCCCGGGCATGATCGAGGTTTCGTCCGGGGAGCCGAGATTGTTCCTCGGGCCCGGCAAGCTGGTTTTCGACTCGGCCACCTGCGAGTTCGGCGGAGGATTCGGCCCGCCGAACGCGGCCGACCGGCAGGAAATCCCGCAACTGGCCGCGGAACACGGGCTTCAGTCGGTGGCCGTCGAGGTGCGCCGGGATATCAACGGCTTCTCGTTGTGCGTCGTACCGGTCGCCAGTACCACGGTGGTGAGCGAGGATCTCGAACGTGCGGCGAAAATCGCACGGCTGGAAACCGTCTTCCAGAAAGCCGGCTACCAATTGCGGCAATGGGATCGCTGGGAGAAAGTCGACACGCCGGCGGCGGAAGCACAGCGCAAAGAGATCCGGGCGACGGTCATCCAACTGCTGGGCTTCAAGCTTCCTCAGATTTCGCCCAGGCCGAATCCGAATGATCCGAGGTACCAGAACAACGTGGAGGCGTTCGCGATTGCGGAACTCAACTACCGGGCCTCGCTGCAGTCCTACCAGGCGGCATACGACCAGGTCATGTCCGTGGCCAAAGACGCGCTGCAGGCCGTCAACCGAGAGATCGACAGGCTGCAGGACGAGGCCAAGGAGGAACGCAACCGCATCCGCCGTGAACGGGAAGCCGCCAAGGAGGAATTCAAGAACCGTGGCCGGCGCATCACGGCGGTCGTTTATCGGAGCGTCGAACCGATGGATATTCCAGGGGAGTCGGCCGATCCGTTGCGTTCTTCGGAACGGCCGGCCGACGCACCGCCGCCGAGCGATTTCCCGCTGATCGAAGGCACGTTCCACCTTCAGCCCAAGACGGCCGGCTTTCCGCCCAACGCCACCTACGCCGCCCGGCTCGACCTGCAACTGATCGGCCCCTCCGGCAAGCCGCTGCCCGGCTGGTTCGAGAAGGTTTACGTGACCGCGTGCTGGATTTGGGAACAGACGGCCGCGTTGGACACCACGCGCAAAGACGTGGCCGACGTCGCCACCGAAAAGACGCACGACATATTGGCCGCCACTTCCGCGATCCGCGTCCAGTTTCGCTTCCAGCTTCGCGGCAAGGACCTTTTGAAACTGGACCACCAGGAAGTCGCCCGAAGCCGAGAAGAGACGATGACCGTCGAACGGGGAAAGCAATACATCCTGAGATTCGAATTGGGTGAGAAGCAACTGGAAGAACTGTGGACGCTGGGCGGCTTGGACTCGCAGGGGCCTTGAGTGGGGCCCGTTATCCGGCTCGAATATCGAATATCGAATATCGAACAAGGAATTTCGAATGTGGAAGGAAGGTAGGCAGGTATCCCGACGATGAAGCCTCTGTTGATCTTGATCCTCAGTTGTCTGCCGCTGACCGCGCTGACGGTTTCTACGTTCGTCGAGTTGGGCTCCGACGGCGACCAGCCGGCGCCTCGGCCCGAAATCGATGGTTCGCAGGAAGCAGCCGCCCGGGCCGACGCGGTCCGCGCCCGGGTCGAGGCCCGGAAGCCGTTGATCCGCGCGTTGTCCGAGGCCGATCTGTTTGCCGCGGACCCGATTCCCGCACTGCGCGACGCCCCGGATGCCGGTGGCCTGAAACCCTTCGGCGCGAGCTGGTCGCGGTGGGTCCGTGCCCGGCAAGTCGTCTCCGGCGTGCTGGAAGCCGAACAACTGGCCACCGCCTTGCGGCGCGATCTCGAACAGCTCGAGGAGGCCTTCGGCCGGCTGGACGAGCTGAAGACGCAGTACGAGGACCTGCTGCAGAAGGAGGACGCCGCGGCGCCGCGCGAGAGCGAGCGGCTGCTGCACATCCTCCGCCAGCGACACACGGCGTTGAAGCTGGAGATCACTCGAGTCCAGCGCCAACAGGAAGCCATGGTGCTGGTCCAGCAGGCCAGGTCCGCCTTCCGGCCGCAACATTACCAAGAGTGCATCGAGTTGTCCGACCGGACGCTCCAGGAGTACGACGACGTGCTCGACGCTTCGATCATCGTCAACCTGCAGAAGCTGAAGCTTCGGGCCGTGTTTCGCGACGATCTCGAGTTGTTGTACAAGCTTCGGGCGGAGGCCGCCTCGCCGAAACAGCACGCCGATCTGCTGCGGGCCTTTCTGGGGAAATATTTCGACCGCGAGTTGCACACCGACGCGGAGCTTGCCGAGTTGAAGAAGTGCGAAGACGACCTCCGCACGTTGGAGGCGCAGATCGAAGCCGCGAACGTTCGCCATGAGGCGGAACTCCGCATCCAACAACTCCACCAGGACCTTCCGGCGAGCTTTTCGCAGCGCGTGGCCGATGTTTCGCGGATCATCGAGCAGTATCCGGCCGCCGACGTGAAAACGCAACTGCGTGAGGACGTCCTGACGTGGCTTGCCGAGTGTATTCCCGAGAAACGGCTCGAGGAACCGGAAGCGATCCGCGAGGCCGAATCGAAGCAGCACGAGATCATCCGCGGTTTCTTCGCGCCGGATCGGGACATCGAGGGCCGCATGATCGGATACAAGTGCTACCCGACGCAGCAGGAGCTGATCGATCCCCGCGGCGGCGTCGGGACCTATCCGACGGAGATGCTGCTGGGGTCGCCCGCCGAGTCGGTGCCGCGGCAGTGCGTGACCCGATTCAACAAGGCCCGCGACCGACTGCTGGAGCGGCCGACGGACCGGCAGTTGTGGACGCAATTGGCCGCCCTGTGCGATGAACTCCAGCGGGAGCTGGACCAATACCGCACGAAGCCGGGAAGCAGCAAGGAAAACGTCTCGTTCGCCGAGGACGCGGCCTTCCTGCGTCAACTGGTCGCCGAACTCGGGTGGGAAGGTCTGGAGAAGCTGTTCGAGCCGTAGTGAGTTGACGATATGGGGATTAGGACGAATCGATTCGGGGCTCGGGGCTCGGGGCTGGGGACTCGGGCGGTACGCGTTCCCCTAGTCCCGAGCCCCTAGTCCACAGCCCCAAGTCCCCATGAAATACCTCGACGAATACCGTGACGCCGACGCTGTGCGGCGCTTGGCGGCCGCCATCCGGGGCAC
>DATLAN010000599.1:0-12780 GCA_035527455.1 Thermoguttaceae bacterium | reverse complement strand
ACCACGCGCCCGCCGTGCGCAGAAGTATGTGACGCAAGGATCTAACCACTAACCACTTCTCCACTCACTTCTTCCACCGGGCCCTTGCAAGCGGAAACGAATCGGTCTATAACCGCCGGGCGTAGTAGCGGTGCGCGAGGAAACGTGGAGAAACAGAGGTCTTCAAGGAGTTCATTATGTCAACGATTAACGTGGCCCTGATTGGCCAGGGCTTCATGGGACGTTCGCACTCCAACGCATGGGGCCAGGTCGCCAAGTTCTTCCGACCGCCGCTTCGGCCGGTGATGCACACGGTCTTCGGTCAGAAAGAAGAAAACCCCCAGGCATTCGCCGACAACTGGGGCTGGCAGAATGCCTCCACCGACTGGGAAGCCCTGGTGCGGTCTCCGGAGATCGACCTGGTCGACGTGGTGACGCCGAACTTCATGCACGCGCCGCCGGCGAAGGCCGCCATTGCCGCCGGGAAACCGGTCGCCTGCGAAAAGCCGATCGCCGGCACGCTCAGCGACGCCCGTGAAATGGCCGAAACGGCGAAGGCGGCCGGCATCAAGACCTTCGTCTGGTTCAACTATCGCCGCTGCCCGGCCGCGGCGCTGGCCCACCAACTGGTTCGAGACGGCAAGCTGGGCGAGATCCGGCACGTTCGGGCGACCTATCTGCAGGATTGGGCCGACGAGTCGATCCCCCTGGTCTGGCGGTTCGACAAGAGTCTGGCCGGATCGGGCGCCCACGGGGATCTCAACGCCCACATCATCGACATGACCCGGTTCGTCACGGGACAGGAGATCACCGAGATCGCCGGCGCGATTGCCGAGACATTCATCAAGCGGCGGACCTTGGCCGGCGGAACGGCCGGCGGCGGGATCACCGACGGCGGCGAGGCGGCAGCGGGCCAGGGCGACGTGACGGTCGACGACACGGTGCTGTTCCTGGCCCGATTCTCCGGCGGCGCGGTGGCCAGCTTCGAGGCCGCCCGGCAGGCCACCGGAAACCAGAACCGCAACACCTTCGAGATCAACGGCACGAAGGGCGCGTTGAAATTCGACTTCGAGCGGATGAACGAGCTGGAGTACTACGACGCCACGCGGCCGCGGGCCGTGCAAGGCTGGACCACGATCATGTGTACCCACGGCGGCGACCATCCCTACGTGGCCAACTGGTGGCCCGACGCCCACATCATCGGCTACGAACACGGGTTCACCAACCAAGCCTTCGACATCCTCAAGGTCCTCGCGGGCGAGGAGCCCACGGTACCGATCCCCGACTTCGAGGACGCCTATCAGACGCAGCGCGTATTGGAAGCCTCGTTGCTTTCGGCCCAAGAGCGCCGGCCGGTCAGCCTGGACGAAGTGAAGTGATCATCGCGCGGGCAGCACGCCCCCCCTTGCAGCCCGCCGATCGTTCGTCGCGACGAAGGGCGCCCCGGGCGGAAGGAGACCGCCCGCGGCGCCCGTTTTTCTTGCCTCGTGACAACCACCGTGACACGTTGTCCCGTCGCAGGTGCTAAGCGGGATGATTCACAAGGGTTCGTAGTGACCCGATTTATCGGGTCCAATTTGGCCGGATTGCGAGAAGACCGCATGAATGCGGTCACTACAAACGGCTTATGAATAGTCCCGGCTAAGCGAGATGGCTACTTTGACGTCAGAACAGCATATAGCATCGAACAACGTATGGAAGTATCCTGCGAGTATGTTATACTGAAGCATGATCTACTCGACGGATCGTTCTTGCCGACGGAGAACTCGTTATGTCGGACAAGCGGAAATCGAGACCGTCCTTTCCGCCTTTCAGCGGCGGGCGATTCCCGGTGAATCGAATGGTATTCGATCCGCTGGGGTGGGGCATTTTGATGGCCGCGCTCCTCTACCTTGACCTCCCGCTCTACTGGATGCTGGTGATCGTGCCCGGATGGGTCGTGGTTCGAATCGTTCTTCTTTGTAGGAAAGAGCTTTGGTAGAGCAGCTCGCAGGTTATGCTCTAGGACATGGGTTATGCTTCAGTAGATGTAGGTTATGCTTCAGCATATCGATCCATAGCCGCCTTCGAAGAAGAAAGGTGTTATGCTGCTGGGGCAGATGCAGGTTATGCTTCAGAACGATCGAAGCCGGTCATCCCGAGCGAGAACCTGAGATGCCGGATTTCCGACGGTATTTCGTGCGCGGGGGGACGTATTTCTTTACTGTGGTGTCGGCGGGGCGCGCCCCGCTCTTTCAGAGCGGGCAGGCTCGTACGCTGCTGGGGCAAGTCATGCGAGAGCAACGTGAACAAGCGCCCTTCGAGACGCTGGCCATCGTGCTGATGCCCGACCATTTGCACGCGCTTTGGACGCTGCCCGAAGGGGATGATGACTACCCGAACCGCTGGAAGGCTATCAAGGCCAAGTTCACCTCTCGGTGGCTGGAAGCGGGCGGCGGGGAACAACCGGTCAGCGACGGATATCGACACCAAAGGCGTCGGGGCATCTGGCAACCGCGTTTCTTCGAACACACCATTCGCGACGAAGAGGATCTGCACAATCACGCAGACTACATTCACTACAATCCCGTCAAGCACGGCTGGGTGCGGTGTCCAAAACACTGGGCGTGGTCTTCCTTTCATCGGTTTGCAGCAAGAGGCCATTATCCGGAGAATTGGGGCTGCCTGGATCAACCTCCCCCGGACTTCGGCAGTCTGGACGAAGGTCTGTTGGAATGAATACTGACTGACGTAGATCCCGACGTAGATGTAGGTTATGCTTCAGTTATGCTTCAGCATATCGATCCGTAATCGGCTTCGAAAGGATCCAGGAAGACTCAAGAAGAAAGGTGTTATGCTGAAGCATAACCTACTTTGACGTCAAACCCGGGGGCCGAGCTTCCGCGCCAGGCGCTCCAGTGCCTTGCTGCAATCGTCCTGGGGAAGGTGAACCTGGATCAGGCTCATCGCGGTGGTGTCGTCCCAGGCGGTGCGGAGTGCCCGGTCGAATTCGCCTTCGGTGCGGACTTCGTAGCCGGTGCCGCCGCCGAGCACTTCCGGCAGCTTGTGGTACTGCCAGGGATGCACGTCGTTGAACTCGTGCTGCCCGGGGTGCAACAGCCGTTCGGTGCCGTAGCCCTTGTTGTCCAGCACGATGACGATCGGATGGAAACGGTGGCGGACGATCGTCGAGAGTTCCATACCGGTCATCTGGAACGCCCCGTCGCCGACCAGCACGACCGGCCGCAGATCGCCCCGGGCGATGTTCACCCCCAGGGCCGCCGGCACGGCGAAACCCATCGACGCGTAATAGGCCGGACTGAGGAACTCGGTCTGGCGGCGGATCTCCAGGTCGATCGAGGCGAACAGCGCGTCGCCCACGTCGGCGATCACCACGGTCGTCTCGTCCAGCGACTGGTTCAACCGCGCGATCAGCCGCCGGATGGTGATCGGATTGTTCGGGCGGACTTGAAAACCCGCGCCGTCGGGAACCGACCGCGAGCGCAGCGTCTGCTCGGGCGCCTTCAACCCGCCCAGCACCAGCCCGTCGATGAAATCCTCCAGCAGCACGTCGTGGTAATGGTGATGGCTGATCTGCAGCGATTCGCTGGTGGCGTAGATGCACCGGGCCGGGTCGAGGTTGGCCGTGTAGATGCCCAGGTTGATGTCGGTCATGAATGCGCCGAGCAGGATCACGCAGTCGCTCCGCTCGACCAGCTCGGTCACCTCCTCGCTTCCCATGGCCCCTTCGTACACGCCGGCGAACAACGGATGGGTCTCGCCGATCACGCTCTTGCCCAGCATGGTGGTCGTGATGGGGATGCCGGCGCCTTCGGCCAGCTTCAACAGCCGGTCCTGCAGGCCGAAGCGGTGGATCTCCACGCCGGCGAGGATCACCGGCCGGCGGCTTTCGGAGATGCGTCGGGCGGCCTCGGCCACGGCTTCGGCCAGCGAGTCGGCGTCGCTGATCGGCCCGGTCGAGGTCGACGTGTAGGAACCTTCCGGCACGACGTCCACCATGTCGCGGGGCAGCTCGAGGTAGCCGGGACGCCGGTAACGGACCACCGCGCCGAGCACGCGGTCGATCTCGCGGAAGGCCGTCGTCGGGTCTTCCAGGTGGGCGGCCGCCGAACACAGCCGGCGGAAGACCTCGAACTGCGTGTGGAAGTCCTTCACCTTGTGGTGCAGCAGCGGGTTGTTGAACCGTTCGCGCAGTCCGGGCGAGCCGCTGATCACCACCACCGGCGACTTCTCGGCGTAGGCCCCGGCGATCGAATTGCAGAGGCTCAAGCCCCCGACGCAATACGTGATGCACACGGCCCCGATGCCGGTGATCCGCGCGTACGCGTCGGCGGCGAATCCGGCGCAATCCTCGCGCGTGCATCCGATCGTGTTGACGGGACTCTTCTCCAGCCGCGTGTAGAATCCCAGCACGTAGTCGCCGGGGATGCCGAACACGTCGCGGACGCCGTAGTCCTGAAGCCGCTGGATCAGGTAGTCGCCGATCGCAACGCCGGTCACCGTCCGCCGGTGGCCGATCGCTTGGGTTGCCGTGCCCGCAGACAAGTCGTTTTCGCCGGACATCGCTTCGTGCCTTTCGCTGCAAGGGGAAACGCTGGCGGCCGCACCGTGTTTGCCCAGTACAATACTAACATGAGACGGCGCTTTGTCGAGCCGCGTTGAAGGCGGCCTGCCTTTCTCGCCAATGTTCGGTCGATCCAATGCGCAGGGTGCGTGGAGCCGGCAAGCATGGCAGTGGTGCGTTCCGCAAGCCGTCAACTGCCACTGACAATACGTCTCCTATGGGGGACTTCCGTCCAGCGCAACGCACCCACAGACAACGGCTTGCTCCACGCACCCTACACTCGAATCCTCACGTCGTCATCCACCGCGTCCTGCCAGCGGTGGATCCGCTCGCTCAGCCGGCCGATGACGTCGGCGTGCCGGGGGGAATCGAAGAGGTTCGTGGTTTCGCCGGGATCTTCGGCGAGGTGGAACAACTGGCACTTGTCCAGGTCGCTTAAGCAGAGTTTCCAGCCGTCCGGCGCGATGACCGTCCGCGTGTGCTCTTGGGCGACCCGGTCGATCTCTTCGGCCGACGCCATCCGCAGGGCGTTCGGCCCGCGGCTCAGGGCGCCCTGGCCGGGGTTCCACTGCATGTAGACGTGGTCCTCGGCCACGACGCCGCCTTGGATCAGCGGGACCAGGCTTTGCCCGGGGAGTTCTTCACGGCGCGGGCAACCGAGCAGATCCAGGAGCGTGGGGACCATGTCGATATGGCTGACGGGCGCCTTGCACATCCGCGCCGGTTTTTCCATCTGCGGGATCCGCATCAGCCAGGGGATCCGGGCGGCCTCTTCGTACATGACGCATTTCTCCACCATGTGGTGGCTGCCCATCATGTCGCCGTGGTCGCTGGTGTAGACGACGATCGTCTCATCGGCCAGCCCCAGGTCGTCCAGGGTCGCCAGAATCGCGCCCACGCTGCGATCGACCTGTGAGACCAGCCCATAATACCTGGCGATCAATGCGCGGATGCCCTGCTCGTCGCCGTACCGGGCTCGGGCGTCATCCTGCCGCAGCCGATATCGTAGCGGCTCGTTCTCCTCCAAGGGATCACGGAAGTTGGCCGGCAGAATGACGTCCTCCGGGCGGTGCAGATCGTCGAGCGGTCCGAAGAAGGGCATGTGCGGCTCGAGGAAGTTGACGTACAAGACGAACGGATCGGCCTGATTCCGCCGCAAAAAATCGCACGCCCTGCTCTCCAGAAACTTCGGCTTGCAGTGCTCGATCGGACGCCGGGCCGCGAAACCGCGCGAAAACTGCTTTCCTCCGGCGTCGGGCCGGTAACCCAGCTCCAGGAGAAAATCGTGGTAGTCGGGCTTCTTGCTCCGGTCGCGGTCCTTGCCGTAATAGGCGTCGTAGTATTCCATCGACACCCACTCCTGAAACCCGTGCTGGGCGAAAATCTCGTCGCCCAGGTGCCACTTGCCCATGTAGGCCGTGCGGTAATCGGGATCGGCGAGCAACTCGGGCAGACAGGGCGTCTCTTCCCGCAGCGGAATGTTGTTCTGCGTGCAGCCGCTGGCGTGCGGCCAGAGGCCCGTCATCACGGCGGATCGGTTCGGCGTGCAGACTGGCTGGCTCACGTAGGCCCGCTCGAAAACTATGCTCTCGGCGGCCAGCTTGTTCAAGTTCGGCGTCTGGATTATTTGATTGCCGTAGGCCGCCATGGTGTCGGCCCGTTGCTCGTCGGTCCAGAGGAACAACAGGTTCGGCTTGCGGCGACCGGCCTGCGCGCCTCGGGCGGAAAGACCGACCACGGCCGGCACCGCCAACGACGAGGCGCCCAGGGCCGCGGTCTTCAGGAAATCACGTCGCGTGGTCATCTTTCGATTCATGGGCTCGCCCGCTCTTTCGGTTTGTCAGAAACTGGCATAGCTGTAAGAGTGACGGACGCAGAGTACGGGTTCCTCTTCTCTATTCTCGATCGGTGGCGTCGCTGATCAGCCTCGTCTTCCTTTGCCCGCAAGCGGACAGAGAAGAGGAACCCGTACTCACCACGCTGCCAAGGGTCGGCGAATTGGGACGAATCACCCTCTGTTCCCTACTCGCCGACTTGCTCGCTGGGGGTCGTATCCGCCGGCAGGTCGCCCAGCGCGAACTGAATTCCGTCGAGATAATGCCGCACGACCTTCTCGTTCCAGAACACGGGGTGATCGTGTCCCAGCGAACAATAGAACACGCGGCCCTCGCCGTAGCGCTGCACCCAGCTCACGGCGAAGTCGTCGTCGGGCCGGTCCATCTTGTTCGGCTTGTTCATATTGGTCCGGGTTTCGTCCAGGCGGAGCAGGATCCGCAGTTTCTCGCGCGAATGGGGCCCGGTGAACTGGTAGATCTCGTCGGTGATCTCGAAGCCCTGGCCGGCGAAGGCGGCGTTGAGCGGATGGTCGGGGTCTGCCACCTTGACGGTCACCTTCTCGTGCCAGGGATGCCCCTCGAAGATCCCGCCGAGCAGTTCGGCCCCTTCCGGCCACTCGGAACCCCATCGGGCCGCGAAGTTGGTCGACGCGGCGTGGATGCCCACCAGACCCTTGCCGCTTCGGACGAAATCGAGCAACCCGCGGCACAGAACCGGATCGTCGAAACACCGCAGCCGATTGGCATTGTTGAAGCAAACCGCGTCGAACGGCGCGAGGTTCTCCGCCTTGAGACTCGCCGGGTCGGTGCTATGAACGACCTCGAACGCCCCGGTCTTCTTCGCCATCAGGTCCAGCATCATGGCGCCGTAGGGGGTCGCCGTGTGGTTGCCGCCGACCACGCTGAAAACGAGCAGTTTTCGCGGCTTCTTCGGCTCGACGGTCGTCCGATCGGGCACGGCGGCTTCGATCCTGGCCGCTTCCTCCGGCGAGACGGCCAACGAAACGCCCGGCAACACGGCGGAACAGCAAACGGCCAGCAGGAGATGGATTTTCATGGTACTTCTCGTGGTTCGGGGAAACACTTCGCCAAGCCAAGTAGCCAAGTAGGCCGGAACCAGCGCAGCGCAGTTCCGGCACGCGGCTTCATGCGGCCCTCGTACACCAAAACGCCGGAACTGCGCTGCGCTGGTTCCGGCCTACCTGCTTCACTTCACCGGCTCGGCGCCCTTGAGCACCGCGGCCACGTCGGCGATGCCCACGCCCGGACCGGTGGGAACCGTGAGCGTACCCCGGCGGCTTTGCAGCGGCGGATCGAACCAGCCGGCGTAGCGCTCGATGCCTTTCTTGTACTCCTGATAAGCTCCGATATCCGGCGTGAACGAGGCGAAGTGCAGCATGTAGATGAAGCCGAACCCGCCGGAGATGTGAACCGTCGTGGGCATCCCGGCCAGCGCGGCCATCCGGGCGACCCGCGCCGAACGGATCAGCCCGCCGTAATACTGCAAGTCGGGCTGCACGATGTCCACGCCGCGGTGGTAGATCATCCAGCGGAAACGCCGCTCGCTGTACTCCTGCTCGCCGCCGGCAACCGGGATCGTCAACGCGTCGGCCACTCGCTTCGTGTCTTCGAGGTGATCGAACGGGCAGGGCTCCTCGAAGTAAACGGCGTCGATCGCTTCGAGCATCCGCCCGATCTCGATCGCCGGCTGCGGATCGTAGGAGCTGTTCGAGTCGGCGTGGATGTCGATCTTCTCGCCGAGTGTCTTGCGGGCGAGCGGGATCAGCTTTTCGGTTCTGCCGGGCATGGCGTCGGCGTTTCGGCTCATCCGCCCGCCCACGCGGAACTTGACCGCCCGGCAGCCGGTCTCCTCGACCAGGCGGAGCAGGTACTGGGCCTCCTCCTCGGGCGTCGAGTCGCGCCGGCCGCTGGCGACGTAGCAGGCAACTTCCCGCCGAATCACGCCCCCGAGAAGTTCGCCGATCGACCGCCCGGCGATGCGGCCCAGCAGGTCGAGAATCGCGAATTCCACCCAGGCGACCGGACACCAAAGCGCCAGTCCTTGCAGCTTGTAGTTGCTCTGGAAACGGTAGACGCCGAACAGGTGCGATTCGAGGTCCCGGGCGTCTTTGCCGATGAAGTAGGGGATGACCAGCCGGTTGAGGATCGGGTGCAGATACTCCGCCCGCGAGTTGGGCACCGAGACGCCCTCCGCGCCGTCCTTGGACCGGACACGCACGAAGAACTCGCCGCCTTTGCGCAGCAATTCGATCGACTCGATGATCACCGGCGAGCCGAACGCGTCGCGCTGGAGGACGGGCGTCGCGGCGGCCTTGTCCAGGGCCTCCAGCGTGACGCCGGATTCCGTCTCGGCCGATCGGGCGCCCGACACGAGCGACATGGCCGCTGCACCCGCGGTTGACTGCATGAAGTGACGGCGATTTAGATGCATGGGCTATCCCCGGTGGCTATCCTGAAATTCCTGCATGAATTCGCACAGGGCTTCGACGCCTTCGACCGGCATGGCGTTGTAGATCGACGCGCGGCAGCCGCCGACCGAGCGGTGGCCCTGCAAGGCGGCCAGGTCTCGCGCTTCGGCCTGCTTGAGGAACGGGTCCTCCAAAGTCGCGTCGGCCAGCCGGAAGGCGACGTTCATCAGCGACCGGCTGCCCGGCTGGGCGTGAACCTCGTAGAAGCCGCCCGACGCGTCGATCAGATCGCACAACATCGCGGCCTTCCGGCGGTTGATCTCTTGCATCTTTTCCAGGCCGCCGATCTCGTCCAACAGCCAGTCGGTCACCAGCTTGACCACGTAGATGGCGAACGTCGGCGGCGTGTTCAGCAGCGACTTGCCCTCGGCGAACGTCTTGTAGCTGAGCATCGAGGGCAGATCGTCGGGCGCCCGCTCGATGAGGTCGTCGCGGATGATGACCACGGTGACGCCGGCCGGGCCGAGGTTCTTCTGGGCACAGGCGTAAAGGATGCCGTACTTCTCGACCGGCGTCGGCCGGCAGAGGATATCGGAAGAGGCGTCGCACATCAGCGGCACGTCGCCCACCTCGGGCTCGACGGGAAACTGCACGCCCTGGATCGTCTCGTTCGACGCGATATAAACATAAGCGGCGTCGGGGTTGAGGTCGAGTTCGCCGGCCTCGGGCGCGCGGGAGTAGTTCTCCGACTGGCCGTCGAAAGCGACACGGACCTCGCCTTGCGTCTTGGCCTCCTGGATCGCCTTCTTGCTCCAGGTGCCGGTCAAGATGTAGTCGGCCGCCTTGCCGCTGCCGCGGAGATAGTTCAACGGCACCATGGCGAACTGCATCTGGGCGCCGCCCTGGAAGAACAGCACGCGGTAATGGTCCGGAATCGCCAGCAGCTTGCGGAGATTGGCCTCGGCCTGCTCGATGATCTCGGTGAACGTCTTCGACCGGTGGCTGATCTCCAGCACCGAACAGCCGGCCCCCGGCAAGGCCAGCAGATTCCGCCGGGCCTCCTCCAAGGCGGGAAGCGGCAACATGGCCGGACCGGGCGAGAAATTGTAAACACGCTTTTCCATCTTTTCCTCCGTTACCTCTGTCTCCTTCTGTCCGAGTTCTTACCAGATTCGCTAGTACCTCATGTCACTTGATCTTGGCAGTTGGGTGGCTGGGGTCGAAGCACGAGGAACGAGTGCTGAGCCCCCAGAAAGCCAGATCTGGGGGCTCGGTGCTCGTGCCTCGCACCTCGACCCCAGCCACCCATAAATTCAAATGACATGAGGTACTAGGCGGGCGGCGCAACGGCCGATCGTCCAAGTCTAGCGTAATTGCCCGGCTTGTCCAGGACCACCGCGACCCAATTATGGGAGACCGCTACCACGCGTAAGCCTCGGGCGCCTCCCCGCCGGGACCGGGCCAGATCGCGTCCAGTCGGGCCAACACGTCGTCGGAGAACTCGATCTGCAACGCCCGTTGGCTGCCCTCGAGCTGTTCGAGCGTCCGGGGGCCGATGATCGGGGCGGTCACCACCGGGTTGGCCAGCAACCACGCCAAGGCCACGTCGGCCGGCCGTTGGCCCAATTCGCTGCAAAGGGCGTCGTAGGCCGCAAGCTGCGAACGGTGCTTCTCGACCGTCTCTTCAGAAAGTCGGGCGCGGCGTCCTTCGGCGGCTTTATCCCAGTTCCCCGCCAGCAACCCGCCGCCCAGCGGACTCCACGGAATCAGGCCCAGCCCCAGCGCCCGGCAGCAGGGCACGATCTCCAGTTCGACCGTCCGGGTGGCCAGGCTGTACTTGCTCTGCTCGGAAACCAGCCCGAGGAAGTTCCGCCCGGCCGCCAGCGTGTTGGCCTGGGCGATGTTCCAGGCGGCGAAGTTGCTGCTGCCGACGTAGACGATCTTGCCGGCGGCGACCAGTTGCTCCATCGCCTGGTAGATCTCCTCCCACGGGGCGCCGTGATCGGCGTCGAACACGTGGTCGCCGTAATCCAGATCGAGGATCTTCAGAATCTCATCGCTCGGCTGGCCGCGGTCGATGTGGTGCATCTGGTACAGGTCGATGCAGTCGGTGCCCAGCCGCCGGAGGCTGTCGTCGCACGCCCGACGGATGTGCAACGCGGACAGCCCGCGATCCAACGGACTGTTGCCCATCGGGTTGAAGACCTTGGTGGCCAGGACGATCTGCTGGCGTCGTCGTCCGCCCTGGGCGAGCCAGCGGCCGATGATCTCTTCGGTCACTCCGCCGGCCCGCGGCCGGCCGTAAACGTCGGCCGTATCGAAGAAATTGATCCCCAGTTCCAGCGCCCGGTCCATGATGGCGAAGCTGTCGGCCTCGCCGGTCTCTTTGCCGAAGTTCATCGTGCCCAGGCACAAGCGGCTGACGCTCAGCCCGGTGCGTCCGAGTTGGGTGTATTGCACGAGAGGGTCCTCCATTGCAAATAGGGAAGCGAGATAGTCTACCAGGGAGGTTCGAGGCAGGAAAGCGGCCTCGACCCGCCGAGACAAAGCCCCATCCCGTTCCAGCAGGCTTGCCGTCGGCAATTTTCAATTCTCAATTCTCAATTTGCAATTCTCAATTTGCAATTCTCAATTTGCAATTTGCAATCTGCAATCTGCATTCTTTTCTTCCCGCCCGCGCTATTGCCCACAGCCGCCATTTGGGATAGCCTACCCGCATGGCAAGCACCCCAGCCATCAAACCGACCCAGAAGGCCGTCAAGACCTACTAACGGCTGATTCCGGGGGCAGCGGTAATTCCGGACCATACCGGTTTTCGTGCGTGACTTTCGGGAAACTAGTAAAGTGTCCTCGGAATACCTTGTTGCAGAGCAACACCGGCGATTTTGCCAGTGAGTCAAGCGACATGGTAGGAGCCCTTCCGCAAGATCGACGGTGCCACCCGCGTGGCCCTGGGTGGGGTCTCACATCAAGCGGACATCAACCTGACATCAACCTGACATCTCACGAGATGCCAGAAGTCGCAAGTCAGTCGAGATGAGTTGACCGCAGAAGCACTGCGCGGACCGGTTTTCCCCGGCTCGCGGAGATTTCCAGCGGCGTTGTTCCCTATCTTGTCAATTGCGCTGCGCCGTTGGCACGGCAATTGCTCCTTCCGACATGCCAGGGGCAGTTGGACCAACAAGAAAAGGAGAATTGCTATGAAACGTTTTGCTATCGCCTTGCTGTCAGTCGCCGCTGTCTTGGGTGGCACGCGTGGTGGAGTCGCCGCCGATGGCGTGGACGTGACGGACGCCAACGCCTGGTTCCGCGAGTTAGGTCGTCAAGCCAGGCAGACGCAGGAGGACAACGGCCTCATCAGATTCGGCCGTAGACTTGACCAACTCGAGTTCCAGCGCATTTCGCAAATCTGCCCGACCGGAACCTCTTACCCTGGCAATAACTGTGCCCACTTTGTCAGTCACGTGCTGCACAGTGGACACGGAGAGACCTGCCCGTCCGGCGCCAGTGTCAGCGTGCATGATCTGTTCGTTGCATGTCCGCAGGTATGGAAGCTCAACGGGGGGACGCCTCCAGAGAATCCGTGTCTGATCTTTGTCGCGGAGCAGGGTGTCGCCGGCGCCGCCTCAAACGGGACGGACCGAGTGATGGGTCCCGGAAGAAGGCACATCGGCATCTACATGGATGGGAAGATCTGGCACTACAGCAACACCCGACATCAGGTCGAACAGGCAACCGTAGCACAATTCCGCAGGTTCTACGGGGGCAACGTCGACCTGTTCTGTGGCCAACTCACAACCAATTGGCGACAGGGCCCCGCCTTCCGCTAATATGGGCGGATTCAATTCTGAAGCCCGCAGGGGGTGGAGGGATGTTTACTCCCTCATCACTTCTCGCGGGGTTCGATAGCCGAGTGTCTTTCGTGGCCGATCGTTGAGTTCGCTCTCGACCTTCTTGAGTTGATACGTTGTGA
>DATLAN010000598.1:0-3913 GCA_035527455.1 Thermoguttaceae bacterium | reverse complement strand
CGCGGAGATGGGGGCGTGGCTGGTCCGCCGGGCGATCGACTCGGTGGAGGCCGGCCGGCTGGAGGCCCTGCCGCAAAACCCGGCCCTGGCTTCCAAGGCGCCTCGATTGAAGAAGAGTGACGGGGCGGTCGATTGGTCCCGGCCGGCGGTGGCGATCAAGAGCCAAGTCCGTGCGTTTCAGCCGTGGCCGACGACGTACACTTTTTGGCACAGCACATCCCACCCGTTGGTGAGGGTGCTCCTCGACCGCGTGTCGGCGGTCGAGTCGTCCGCCGAAGGTGTCACGCCAGGCACGGTCCTCGAGGTGAGCAGCGGACGGCTGGTGGTGGCCGCCGGCGAAGGGGCCGTCTCCCTGGAAGTCGTCCAACCCGCCGGAAAACGGATTCTTCCCATCGACCAGTTCCTCCGCGGTTACCGCGTCCAGCCGGGAGACCGCCTCGGCCCGGAGTGAGTATTGGTAATTGCAAATTGAGAATTGCAAATTGCAAATTGGGGGGACGTCACCCACAAGACAATTTGCAATTTTCAATTTGCAATTGCCAATTTGCAATTCCCCTTCCCGGATTGCCCTCGCCGCAACGGGCCCACCGCGATAGAATACCTCGTCGATCTCCAAACTGGCCCGGTCAGGAAGCCCGGCGATGGGAAACATGGATGGTTGGGATGTGGCCTTGTTGGTAGCGGCCGGATACGTGGCCGCCACGGCGCTGGTGCGACTGATGACCCGGCGCCGCGACCAGTTGCTTGACGAGTTCCACCGGGAACTGGCCAAGCGAAAGCGACGCAAGGACGCCGAACGTAGAAACCAGCGGCCCGAACGTTCGAAAGCGGCGTAGGCTTTCCCGAAGTGGTCGTCTCCATGTCCAAACGCCTTTACATCGAGACGGTCGGCTGCCAGATGAACGTGCTCGACAGCGAGTTGGTCGCCGCCGACCTGCTCGCAGCCGGGTACGAACTGGTCGATAGCCCTCGCCGGGCCGACACGATCCTGCTGAACACCTGCAGCGTCCGCCAGCACGCCGAGGACAAAGTCTACAGTGCCCTGGGCCGGCTGAAACACGTCAAGACCCAGCATCCGCACAAGATCATCGGCGTGTTGGGCTGCATGGCACAGAAGGACCAACGGAAGATCTTCCGCCGTGCCCCGCACGTGGATCTGGTCGTCGGGCCGGGCCAATTGAAGCAACTGCCCGCGTTGCTCGAGCGGATCGCCGCCGGCGAAGGACCGCAGATCGAAGTCAGCCTGGAACGGACCGCGGGCAAACGTTCTTCGGTGCAGGCCAGTTTCACGGGCCACGATCCGCCCCGGCCGCCGGAAGCCCGGGCGACGCCGCATCAGGCCATGGTGCGGATCATGTTCGGCTGCGACAAGTTCTGCACCTACTGCATCGTTCCCAGCGTGCGCGGACCCGAGCAGAGCCGCCCGGCCGAAGAGGTCGAGCGGGAAGTCCGCCGGCTGGCCGATGGCGGCTGCCTGGAGGTAACGCTGCTGGGCCAGACGGTCAACAGCTACCGCGACACCACCGGCGGGCGGACGGTCCGGCTGGCCGATCTGCTGTACAAGCTGCACGACATCGAGGGCCTGAAGCGGCTCAAATTCGTGACCAACTATCCGCGGCACATGACGGCCGAACTGCTCGAAGCGGTTCGCGACTTGCCCAAGGTCTCGCCCTACCTGCACGTGCCGGTCCAGAGCGGATCGAACCGGATCCTCGAGCGGATGAAGCGCGGCTACACGGTGGAAACATACCGCGAGATGCTCGCGGCAATCCACGAGACGATTCCCGGCGTGGCGGTGACCAGCGACTTCATCGTCGGCTTTCCCGGCGAGACGGAGGAGGACTACGGGCAGACGGTCGAACTGGTTCGCCAGGCCCGGTTCAAGAACAGCTTCATCTTCAAGTACAGTCCGCGGCCGAAGACCCGGGCGTTCGATTCGTACGAGGACGACGTGCCGGACGAGGTCAAGCGGCGGCGGAACAACGATCTGCTGGCGATCCAGAACGCGATCAGCCTGGAGGAGAACCGGCGTTGGGTCGGCCGGCAGGCGGAGATCCTCGTAGAAGGCCCCAGCAAGGTCGCCCGGAAGCGTGCCGGTGAAGGCAGCGTCACCCAGTTGGTCGGCCGGACGGTTTGCGACCGGATCGTCGTCCTCGACGGCCCCGAAGAGTTGACCGGGCAGATCCTGTCGGTGACCATCGAGAAGGCGGACGCGTTCACGTTATTCGGCAGGCGTCCCGTCAATCCGGCAATTTGACCACCCACTGGGCGGGAAGAGATCCACCGCCAAACCAGAACGACTCCTCAATCGCACCCTGCCTCCCCAAGAGGGCGATCGTCGTGGCAAGAAGACAAACTAGTATTGTGTCCCGGAAAGTTGGAATTTCCAGGAATTTTTAGCCCGCACATCATCCGCGCCACACCTCCTCTCCGAGCGTCTCGCTTTGCACTTCGTGGAAGTCGACGACCTCGGCGAACACTTCGGCGTCGTAGTCTGCCTCGAAGAGGACGTGCAGGGTCAGCACCACGCGAAAGACCTTGACCGGCGCAGGTGCGATGAAGTCGCCCGCCTGAGGAATTCGATGGACGTCGCGAACCGTGGTCTTCCACGGACCAGAATGCGCATCGCGGTAGTGGATGCGAATCTTGATATGCACCGATTGGTTCGCTGGCTTGTCCACGGACGTTTCTCCTTCATGTGAGAAGTCACCCCGATGGAGAGACATATTTTCATCAGGCTTCGACATACTTCGACGGGCTCGAGGCATCACGTAAGCGGCACGGCGGGGCCTTTCGTCAGACTGCGTGCGTGGCCGTTCCCGTTGATTCGTTCCCACACCTCCGAACGATGGACCGGTATATCGGCATCGACCTCGAAGCCCAGCTTCACGTTCGTGCCCTTAATCCCGAGCACCGTGACTCTGAACAGGCGATGAAGGCCATCGGACCCTCCGATGACGACGGATTCCCGACTTTTTCTCGACAAGACTAACATGGCAAACTCTCCGTGTTTTGTGACTGATCGCTTAGTTTACTCCCGTTCCAGGCGTCCGCGGCGATTCCGCCGGCGAGTTGGAACACCTGCACCATTGTGCCGGTCGTGAACGCATGCACCACGGCGCCGGTCGTCGTCTCCAATTCCGCGGCGGCTTCGCCCACCGCCACCCCGGTGATGCGTTTGATTTCCTGCCGCAGCAAGTCGACGGAGTCCTTGAAGAGCTGTCGGTGAAACTCCTGCACCTGAGCGGCGCCCTCGGGGGTGCGGGACAGGGCCTTCTCGGCGGGCGACAGCGCCTCGTGCAGCGTGACGACCAGCGTGTCGTCGCTCAGGACCACGGTCACGGCTTTGGGCGGATAGCCGGTCCGCCGCTCTTGGAAGACGCTGATCGCCAGGGCGACCTGCTGCGCCATGGTTGAGTCGAGCTTTTTCATGGGATTACTCCCTGGGTAGTTGCCAGTTCGTTACGCCAGTTGCTTTCCCGGATCTCGAACCGCTCTGCGAAAAATCGTTCGTCCACACCACGGCAACCGACAAGAACAAAAAAAGCCGACGTGGCAGAACACCCGGAGGTGTTCGACCACGTCGGCTTACCCGTCAACAAGCCCCCCGGCAGCGCCGGGTTGCTCTCCATCTAGTCATCCGACGATTTCGTCGGCAAAGCCGTGACTATGCCGACCACTTGATTGTAAGCCGCCGAGCGGGGAAAGCAATACGACTTTTCCCTTTCTTCTGCATTTGGTATCATTTCTTCTGGATTGTGGAGAATCTGATGGCTCATGTTTCGTCGACAAATAAGGACTTTCGCCCAAGTATCCCCACGACAGAGGAGTGCGCCATGAGAACACAGGGAGAAATCGAAGCCGCCATTTCTGAAGGAGTCAGTCGCGGGTGGCCCCGTCGATTTTCCGGAGT
>DATLAN010000597.1:0-10495 GCA_035527455.1 Thermoguttaceae bacterium | reverse complement strand
ACGTGGGGTAGCACTTCAGCAGATCCGCTTCACTGGTTCCGCATCGCTTGGCCTGCACCAGCAGCCATACGGGAATTCTCGTTCGGACGATGCAAGGTTCTCCTCCGCAGATGCCCGGACTACTGTCGATGCTCGGGAACGCGTCGCCGAGGTCGTTGACCACCCATTGAAGCACCTGGGCCTTCTCCGCACGAGTCAGCTTGGACAACAGTTCTTGAGTTTCCTCCAAAGCACTCATCGGAATGTCTCCTCAGTGGCCACTACTGTGATTATACCAGCAATTCATCATCACTCCTCGAACGTCGTCCTGCCGGTGGCTACGTCGAACTCGTAGATCGCCGGGACCAGCATGGCCGCGGTGGCCAGGCCGTAGGCGAACGCGGTGACCAGGAACACGCCCAGCGTGTAGCCGAGCATGAAACTGGTGATTGCCCAAAAGGTCAACACGGGACAGACGAACGAGGCCAGACCGATGGCCGCCGACGGGTTCCTCGCGCCCAAGGCGATATACAGCCCGATCCCGCCGCCGAGCATGAAGACCACGAACGGCGGAAATTGGGCGTGGAACGACCCGCTGAAGGCGACCATCATCCGCATGCACACCGCCACGCCGACCGAGAGAAAGAAGACCGTGCCCAGGCTCGTGGCGATCGCCGCCTGGGAATTGCCGTACTGCATCCCGGCGTGGATCCCCAACGTGGCCACGAACAGGTACAACACGGTCAGCCCACCCAGCAGATACACGAGATTCTCCAGGCTCAGATTTCCGCTCAGGCAGAGATAGACGCACAGCAGCATCGGCAAGGCGACCATCTCCTTGGTATTGTAGAACACGCCGCCCAGCTTGCCGAACACGATTTCCTTGGGCGTCAGGTCCGTCACCAGCAACAAATCCAGGGCCCGGCCGTCGCGCTCGCTGGTCAGCGAGGTGACCGCTTGGGCGTTGACCAGCACCAGGCTCAGCAGAAACAGCGGAACCAGGGCCACGGCACCCCGGGCCGTGCTGATCGGCTGGCCGCTTGTAACCATCCCGTACAGGCTGCCGGCCGCCAGCGCGAACAGCATCAAGTAGGCCAGCCGAATCACCAGGATTTTCCGCCCATAGGCCCAGGTGCGCATCTCCCGCCAGATGATCGGATTGTCCCAGACGCGCCGCGTGGGGAGGGGTTTTCGGGCAACCTCCCGCCGACGTGCTTGCTCGTCCGGCTGCGCCCGCCGGGCTTCCCGCGACGGGTTCCAGACGCGAATCATGGCGATCCCCAGGCCGTTGATCGCTACGGAAACCGAGACGCCCACCGCCAGGAACAGATTCACGGGGTTACCCAGCGGCCCGAGGCCCGGGTCCGCGTGCACCTGTGGCCGGGTGGCTTCGACCACGGCGTGCCAAGGGCTGAACCCGGCCGCCCAACTCCGGCAGGAAAGCCCCCCCCAACTCTCGCCCAAGAATCCGAAGTCCACGATCGTCCAGACGGCCAGCCACAATACCAGCACCAGCACGGTCATGGCCAACGCCTGGAAGGTCTTCTCCCGCCACAAGGCCAGCGTCGATCCCAGGCTGCCGCAGGCCAATACACTGACCAGCGTCACCGCGAACACCCGGCCGATCTGCTCGAAGGAGACCCCGCCCAGCAAGGCCAGCAGCATGAACACCGGCAGCCCGGCCGCCAGCATCACCAGCACGTGGAGCAGGCTGGCCAGCAGTTTTCCCAGGACCAATTCGCCGTTGGAGAGGTTCGTCAGCAACAGCAGCACCAGCGTCCGCCGGTCCTTCTCCTGGGCCACCGCACTGGCGGCCAGCATCGCCGAGAAGAACATCGCCAAGGCCAACTGCAACGGGGCCAGAATCCCGAACACGATGCTGCCGAATCGGGCCAGATCGCCCACGTCCCGGACGATCTGCGTGCCGGTCAGCACCATCCAGGCCGTGACGATCAGCACCCCCAAGACCGACACATAGGCCGCTCGGGCCACGTACAGCCGGGTCCGCCGGGGGGCAATGGCAACCTCCCGATTGAAGACGGGGCCGATCAGCAACGCACGATTCTCCTTCCCAAACCACCGCCCACGGTCCGATCCAATCCCCTATCATACCACAGCCGGCCACACCCCCAAACCCGCTTTTGCCCGGCCGGCCGCCAACCCTTCTACGCACCAGCGTCGCCGTAAGTTTTTGACATCGTTGCGGTAAACTCTGGGGTGTTTGGTGCCAGGCCATATTCGACGACTACGACGCGCTCCCCACGTCGACTTATTCCAGCACCCACGGCTTGCGGTATTCGTAGTGCAGCAACTCGTTGGCCTCTTCGACGTTCGTGATCCGCTCCGTCCGGGCATCCCACTCCAGCCGCTGCCCGAGGGCCAGCGAGATGTTGGCCAGAAGGCTCATCGTGGTCGAGCGGTGGCCGATCTCGACGTCGGCGTTGGGCTTGGCGCGCGACTTGACGCAATCGAGGAAGTTCCGCGCGTGCACGGCCGTCAGCGAGTCGTTCTCACCGGCGGCTTCGGACTGGATCGGGTCCATCCGCCGCGTGCTATCCTGGAACTGCCCACCCCGCTCGGGCACGACGTAGAACGACCGGCCGCCGATGTAGGCCGTGCTTTGCGTGCCGCGCAGCTCCAACTCGGGCCGAGAAAGCTCCGGCACCGTGTGCGGGATCATCGGGTTGCCCGACGCCTCGTACTGCCCGAAGATCGCCAGCCGGCCGGAGGCGAACTGGAAGGTGACTTCCAACGTGTCGGGCACGGTGCGGTCGTCGTCCACGGCGAACTTCCCGCCCATCGCGCAGACCGACGCGGGCGCCAACTCGCCGGTCAGCCACCGCACGGCGTCGAGATAATGCACGCCCCAATTGGCCATCTGCGATGAATACAACTGCCACCAGCGGAACTTGTACGGAGCGATGTTCGTTTGGAACGGCTGGACCGGTCGCGGGCCCAGCCACATGTCCCAATCGAGGTCGGCCGGCGGCTTGCTCGGTGCGACTTTGCCGATCCCTTCGGGGTACATGTTGCTCAGGCGGTACGCCCGAGAGACGGTCACTTTGCCGATCTTCCCCGCGGCGATCAGCCCGGCCAGCTCCGCATAGAGTTCGCTGCTGCGGCGATGCGTGCCGACCTGCACGACCCGCTGGTTTCGCCGGGCGGCCTCGACCATCCGCCGGCCTTCGTGGATGGTGATCGAGAGCGGCTTCTCGACGTAGACGTCCTTGCCCGCGTCGCAAGCGGCGATCGTCTGTACGGCGTGCCAATGGTCGGGCGTGGCGATCACCACGGCGTCGACGTCCTTGCGTTCGATCAAGCGGCGGAAATCGGAGAGCAAGGCCGCCTTGCCGTCGAAGCGCTGGCCGGCCCGCCGCAGTGTCGGCTCGTGGACGTCGCACAGCGCGACCACTTCCATATCGTCGTGGGCGAGGAACGCGGTGATCAGTTGGCCGCCCCGATTGGCCACCCCGATGAAGCCGAGGCGAATCCGCTCGTTGGCGCCTCGGACCCTGGTCGCGGCGGCGGCCGTCAAGCCGAACGTGGCGGCGGCGGTTGTCTTGGTGAACGTGCGGCGGTCGATCTTCCGGCTCATGGCGATCCTCCGAGGAAAGGCGGTTGACATTCGCCTCTGATCGTAGACGATCGAATGAGAAAGGGCAACCGTTTTCGTCGAGGATTTGGCAGGCCCGCCGTTGTTGATCCTGGTTCCCGAGCTAAGCGGGGCTGGGAAATGATTGTACAGTAGCCATCTCGCTCCGCGAGATGTAGCTTCGTCTCGCGGAGCGAGACGCCTACTTTCCCGGTTCCCAAGCTCCAGCTTGGGAACCCACCTTTCCGAAGCTCCGCTTCGGTTCGCACGGCGCAACGGATAACGTAGAATTGACGTGTGACTCGAATCCGATCGCAAACTCGCCCCGACGAAGCTCCGTTCGCGCATACGAAACATCGTTATTCTCCGTTTCTTGCCGCTAAGTGGGAGGACAGGATCGTGAATCACGCTAAAGTCGTTCGTGCCGGAATCGCACTGGCGATTCTTGTCGGTCTCGTGGTCGGCGCGGGGGAACTGGCTTCCAAGGCCCTCGAAGCCCAACAGGGCCGGTCGACCAGCTATGCCCCGGTGGTCGTCACCGAGGATTTCCAGAGCGTTGTTCAACGCATGGAAGCCGCGAAGCCCCAGATCATGGAGCGACAGATGAAGTTGCTCGGCGAGCGCTACGACCTGAGCAATCGCCCCGCTCGCGGCGTGACCATGTCGCGGGGTAAGCCCGTTCAAGAGGGCATCCGGGTGAAGCTGCCGCCGGGCGTGAAGTCCTGGGAAGATCTGGCGGCCATGGCGCCCGAGGAGATCCGCGAGAAGGGCTTGTGGCCGAAAGGCTTTCTCCCGCTGCCGCACCCGAACCACCCGGAGGGCGGCATGCTGTTCCCCAAACATCACATCGACGCGATCAAGCGTCAGGACGGCCGCGATCTGACGCGTTTCGATCTGGACTTCGACCTGCCCGAGCATTTCCTGCCGGAGTTTCCCCCGCCGATCTACCTGACGACGCGAACCGACTTGGGCGACGTGTCGCAGGGGCAGATCGTGACCATCGCCAATTACTACCAGATGTTCGACGGCATCTTGAACCCCAAGCAACTCGAGGGCTTGCGGCTGCTGGTCACGCCGTTTCCCCAGCAGCAATTCAACGCCACCACGGATCGACGCAGCCTGAAGCCCAGTCTGGGAGTCACCTGCTTCGACTGCCACGTCAACGGACACACCAACGCCACCACGCACCTGGTCGGCGACATCCGCCCGCAGGAGTTCCGGCATCGGCTCGACACGCCCTCGCTTCGGGGCGTGAACGTGCAGCGGCTGTTCGGGTCGCAACGGGCGCTAAAGAGCATCGAAGACTTCACTGAGTTCGAGCAGCGGGCCGCCTATTTCGACGGCGATCCGGTGATCGCGACCAAGAAGGGCGTGAACGTCCTGGAGCGTGGCAGCCAGGTCCATTTCATGGCCGAGTTCATGTCGATCCTGGGCTTTCCGCCCGCCCCGAAGCTCGATATCTTCGGCACGTTGGACCGAGAGAAGGCGACCGAGTCGGAGCTGCGCGGCCAGGCGGTTTTCTTCGCGAAGGGCCGGTGCGGCGTCTGTCACCCTGCGCCGTACTACACGGACAACTCCATGCACAACCTGCAAGCCGAGCGGTTCTTCAAGCCGCAGATGGTCAACGGCCGCATGGCCGCCGCCGATGGGCCGATCAAGGTCTTCACGCTGCGCGGGATCAAGGATTCGCCCCCCTACCTGCACGACGGCCGGCTGCTGACGCTGGAAGACACGGTGGAGTTCCACGATCAGATCCTCGAGACCCGGCTGACGAAAGAAGAGAAGAAGGACCTGGTGGTGTTTCTGCGCTGTCTGTAGCGAACCTCGGATGCCGTCGCATAGTAGCTGTCTCGCTCCGCGAGACGAAGCTGCATGCGCTCCAAAGAAATGGCCACATTGCTCTTTCCTTTTCCCAAGCTCCGATCCCAGTGTTCTGTTTCCCCTGAGGGCGTGGCAGACGGCTATTCCGACGGATCGGCTCTCAAAAGATCCTCGCCATAGCCGGGCGGAAAGGGGTTCTCGAAGGCGGCGGCCTCTTCGGCCGTCGGCTTGTCGGGCGCCGTTTCTTCGATCGGCGGCGCCTCTTCCGACACCGGGTCGCTTGGGGCAGGTTTCTCGGCGAATTCCTCTTCGATCGACTGCTCCATCTCCGTCAATTGCACCAGCAGCGACGCCCCGCCGAACTGCCGAAACCAGTAGCTGACGTCCTCTTCCAGAAGCGGGACATAGGGTCGCTCGGCCACGTCGCCAGCCAGTTCGCGCCGTTGTTGGCGGCGGCGGACGATCTCGGCGTACCAGACGTCGCTGTCGACGGACTTGGCCTTGCGGTGCCGAGCGGCCCGCTGGAGGCGATGGTCGCTGGATACGACCGTCAAGCGGCGTGGGGAGGAGTCGGTCCGGATCAATTCCTCGATCAACGCGTCGGCGTCGCCGTCTCGAGGAGCGAAACGGACCGTCAGCCCGCGATGCGAAACCACCCGGGGCAAGCCCGGCGGGGCGTCCCGGGCGTCGAAGACGACGGTGGTTCGCGGGATCTCGTCCGCCGGAAGCGACTCGGCCAGGAAGTTCAACATCGCCAGGCGTGCCCGCTGCAAACTGCCCGGCCCCACGCCGCGGCCGAGGATGGCGCAGGCGTTCAGCAGATTGTAACCGTCGATGAGAATGGACAACGGGCCACCGCGAACTGCTGACAACTGACAACTGACAACTGACGACTGACGACTTCCGTTACGCCCGCCTGGCCAATTCCTGGTCGATCATCTCCAGGTCGTTGCGGTAGAAGCGGATCGCCTCGTCGGGGCTGAGATTGAGGATGGCGCGGCCGTCGGTGTCCCACTGTTTTCCGTCGAATCGGAAAATGACGGTACCGGAGCGGAGATTGCCGATCAGGTCGCTGATGGCGGCGGTCGCCGCGTCCTCGAACTCGTCGACCGGAACGGTCAGGCCGCCGAATGCCAGCAGCTCGCCGCTCTTGCGGTTTCGCACGTAGGCCACGCCGTCGTCGAAATCCGACTCGGTCCATTGGGGGCCGTTCGGCCGGGCCTTGGCCGCGGCCAACTGGACGAACTTGGCCTCCAATCGCTCGCGTTGGAGGTGGAAACCCTTCCGGGCCCGAGCAAATCGGGCCTCCAACGCCGCCGCCCGTCCGGAGCGCCAATATAGGAGCAAAACGGCCGAGACCGTCCCCACGACCACCGCAATCCACCATAACCCAGGCATGACTCCTCCCCTGAGCGCAAGACCTGCCGCCCGAACAACCCTCTCCACAGTTCATTGTATGAGATGCCCGCGCGTTAGATCAAGCACTTTGGCGAACCGAAAAAGGTGCCCCCCAATTCGAACGGGAAGTGGTCCAACTCGTCGGAACGACCCGAAGGGTGTTTCGACAAACTCACACCCCGTCGCCCTTTCTCGGTTGCGACCGGAATGCTAATCTCCTGCCATGGCCCTGCTCGGCGCTCACATGTCGATAGTCGGCGGACATCACATGGCGGTGGAACGAGCCCACCTATGCGGGTGTGATTGCGTCCAGCTATTCACGAAAAACAACACCCAGTGGCGGGCGAAAGACCTCACCGCGGCCGAGGGCCGGCTGTTCCGCGATGCCTTGGCCCGGTGGGGTATCTCCCACCCGATCGCCCACGACTCCTACCTGATCAATCTGGCCAGCCCGGACCGGAACCTTTGGCGAAAGTCGATCGACGCTTTCGTAGAAGAACTCCGCCGGGCGGAAACGCTCGGGATCCCGTACGTCGTCACCCATCCCGGGGCTTACACCACCAGTAGCGAGGCCCGAGGGTTGCGGCGGATCAGCCGGGCGTTGGACGAAGTCCACGAGCAGACCCGGGGATCGAAAGCCCGTTGTCTGCTGGAGACGACCGCCGGGCAGGGCACCTCGATCGGGTGGCGATTCGAGCATCTGGCCGCCATCCTCGACGGCGTAAAGGACCCCGATCGGCTGGACGTCTGTTTCGACACCTGTCACGTTTTTGCGGCCGGATATGCGATGGGGACACTCGATGCGTATCGGGCGACAATGCGGGCGTTCGGCGCCACGGTCGGCGTCAAGCGGATCAAGGCGTTCCACCTCAACGACAGCCGCCGCGAACTCGGCTCCCGCGTCGACCGCCACGCCCACATCGGCCGCGGCCGGATGGGCCTGGAACCCTTCCGCCACCTCCTCTGCGACCGCCGGTTCCGCAAAGTGCCGATGTATCTCGAAACGCCCAAAGGAGAAGAGCACGGGGTCGATTGGGACGCGATCAATCTGGCGACGTTGCGCGGTTTGATTGTTTGAGTTAGAACCCGCGCAGAAATAACTTGTCCAATTGGGTGGCACGCCCTGAGGAACGAAGGGCGTGGTTTGGCAGGTTTTCCACGCCCTTCGTTCCTCAGGGCGTGCCACCCTCGCTGAAAAATGTCAGGTTATTTCTGCGCGGACCCTTAGGCACCTATTGGCCGGCCAGGATCGCCGTGTTGTCACGAACGATTCTCTCGTAGGCATGCTTCATCTCGTCCGGCATGAAGGAATTGGAGATCAACGCCAGGGACGGTTCCAGCGCTTCGATCTGATCGGCGATCAGCCGTTCGGCTGCCTGCTTCGGCAGCTTGCAGTATTCGGCCAGATCGAGCCAACTGCGGCGAGTCAGGTTCTTGTTCTTACCGCCGACCGGTAGGGCGAGGAGGTCCTCGGGCAAGACTAATTTCGTGCAAACCAGATCGTAGGCGGGCGAAAGACGCCGGATCCCGTCCGGCGTCGTCATAATAGAGAAGTTCTTCAAGTGCATGTCGCCATTGGCGACCCACCAGCCGAACAGCAAGAGGCGGTAAAGGTTGCGGATTTCGACGAGCGGCTCCGATGCATACTTGTGCAGAATTCGCACGCAAAGTTCCGCCGATCCGTCATACTTGTCGCGAAGGGGTTTCTTGGCAAGTTGGCAGAAATCCTCGACTTGGAGTTTGCTGCCGTCGTCCAGACGATCGAATCTCGCAATCACGTAGGCAGCCGACCTGTCCCTTAGTCGCACCAGTCCGCATTGGGGAATTTCGATCCCGGCCTGGGACGCCAGCCGCATCGTGAGATGTTCATTCTGCGGCAAGCAAGAGAACCTCGATGACTCGGGTTTGAGCAGGTAGCGGCCGCCCACCGCTGCGACGACGAGTTTCGACTTGCCCGAAGAAAGCTTCAGGGAGACCTTCTCCTGAACGCCGGAAATGGACATCTTGCCTGCCATCTTGGCGGCAAGTCGGTAAAGCTGGCTCAACTCGAAGTCGAGACTCGGAAGAACTCTCGCGCCGAATAGGGACTTGATACAAGCTTCATGGTATTCGACGTTCTCCGCCGTTGTACCCAGGCAAATTGTGCATGTTCCCATGGCTAGCTGTCTGCAGATTCGATGCGGATGACTTCCACGGCACCGGCACAATCGCCGCATGTTGCCAGTAGCAGCCCGAACGGGTCGGACTTCGAGATCTTCAGGGTCTTCGTGGAGACCTCCAACAGCCACCCTTCAGGAAGCAGATTCTCGAAAAACGGATGCAGACCTTTCGACAGGTACGGCTCGTCGCGCAGCGGAAGTGTCAGCGAGACGGGCACAGCGTCTGGCCGATTCAGCCACTCGGCCAAGTACGTGAACCGGGTGTTGCCGTCCACTTCCTCGATGGTGCCGACCGGCTTTCCCGCCAGGCAAACCCTGCCAATTCGTTTCTTCACAACACAACCTCTCCGGGGGGGCTCTACTTGCCGGCATATGGGCGAACCTTGGAAGCGCCCGCTTTCAGCGCCCCTCTCAGCGTCGGCGTGTTCCCGTCCGCATCGCAAACCAGACAGGTGCAGACCCTTACAAGTTCGCCCAGTTCCCGCTGCATTCTACAGCATCGGCTTGTCCGAGCCAGATTTTCACCGGCAGACAACAAACTCTTGCCGATCGCAATGCGCGGTCGCAGGCCGAATCGAGCAAGCGAAAATCGACCCACTCCACACGCATTCGCTCGGAAGTTGACCGTTGCCACACAGGAAGATAGCATTGGGAGTCGCACGGCGCAGCCTGCTTGCCCTGAACGTGATTGCCAGATACCCGTCCTTGCGGGCGGTCTGTTCGCATGAACCTGACGTATTTCAAACGATATCGCATGGAGATCGATCTGCCGGGACGGGATTTTTCGCCGTCGGCGCCACCTCAGGGGTATCGGTTCATTCCGTGGGAGGGGTCTCTGCTGGACGCGTATGCCGAGGCCAAGTACCGCAGCTTCCGGGACGAGATCGACGCGAACGTCTTCCCGTGCCTGGGCGAGCTGGCCGGGTGCCGGCGGCTGATGACCGAAATCAGCGAGAAACCGGGATTCCTGCCGGAGGCTACCTGGCTGGCCGAGCACCTGCCCAACGGCGCCGCGCGGCCGGTGTATTGCGGCACCGTCCAGGGGGTCCGCAACCGGGACGGCATCGGGGCCATCCAGAACCTGGGGATCGCGCCGGGCCACCGCGACTTCGGCTTGGGCACCCGGCTGCTGTTTTGCTCGCTGAAGGGTTTCCGCCAAGCCGGGCTCAAACGGGTAACCCTCGAAGTGACCGCTCAGAACGACGGGGCCATCCGGCTCTATCGCCGGCTCGGGTTCAGCCTGGTGAAGACCGTTTTCAAGGCCGTGGATGGGGTGTATGCGTAGGGGTTAGGGGTTAGGGATTAGGGGCTTTCGTCACAACTTGTGTGCACGGTGCGCGCATGTTTGACATAACAAGTCGTGAAAACACTGTTTAGCGGGCGGGCTTGCCCGCCGTTTGGTTGCGGCCAAAGGCCGCGTTAGGGATTAGGGATTAGGGGATTGGGGTTAGGGATTGGGTCCGGTCGGCAACGGCGATTTGGGAGATATCCCTCGCCCCTCGCCCCTCGCCCCTCGCCCCTCGCCCCTAATCCCCAACCCCCAGCA
>DATLAN010000596.1:0-2550 GCA_035527455.1 Thermoguttaceae bacterium | reverse complement strand
CGCCCATCGCACTCTGAGCTACGGCCGCCGCGGCTACCGCGTCGCGATAACCCCGCCACGCCCGGGCACCGGCTTGGATCAGTTCGACGCTCCCCCGCATGATGTCGAAAGCCGCCTGGATCCTGACCAGGCCGCGGAGCAACTTTTCGACGTCTTTCTCGCCGACGATACCGAGCATCGCCACTCCGCGGCCGAGCGACATGGCACCGGAGAGAGACTGCTTGAACGACTCGGCCACGCGGGTGTTCGCCGAAGCGATCCGGGCTTGGGCGCGGACGTATTCCGCGTGGGCTTTCTTGCCGGCAGTCTCCGCCTGTTTGGCCGCCGCCTCTTGCTGTTTCAGCCCGGCGATCGTCCGCTTGTTCGTTTCGTCGATCGCCTTCTGCTTCGCCTTCTCCGAAGCGATCGCCTCTTTCTCTTGCTGCTTCAGGATGGCGACGGTACGCTTATTGGTTGCGGCCAGTTCCTTTTGCTTTTCCCGTTCCGCTTCCTTAACCGCCTTCGCCTGCTCCTTTGCCGATTCCTTCACCGCCTTGTCGGCCGCCTTCTGCTGAGCGGCCACCGCCTTGACGGTCTCGCGGAGCGCAGTCTGGGCGGCACCTTTATCCACGACGATCCGCGTCGTGATGACGACTTCGCGATGACTTCCGCCGCCGGTGCTCATTTTCCACCTAGCAACAAAGTGGCCGTGAGAATCGCTTGCCGCTGTTCTCGCCGGTGCCGGTCGAAGAGCCGCTCCAGCAAACCGAAATTCCGCCGGGCGATCGGGTCGGCCACCGTGCCGCCGGTCGCCTTGTGCTCGAAATAGCAATCCATGGTTTGCCGGTTCTTTCGACTCAACACGATCTTGTCGTTTCCGTCACGCCGCGGACACTGGTTGCACGGCGTGGGGCTGTACGACGGCCGCCGCGTCGGTTCGCCGTGCCGATTGCGATTCAGCCGCCACTGCTGCGTATCGACCATCCACCGCCGGCAGACCTCGCACGTCGGCAGATCGGGGTGCGCCAACAAAAGACTCACCCCAAGGATCAGTTTTTTTCATCGGTCCGAGCCCGCACGTCTCCGACCGGCTCCGGACCGACCGCCGCCTCGAACTGTTCGCCGGCGACCTCCGTCTTGGTGTCTTCGCCCCACTGCGGATCGATGTCGCTGGGCTCGGTCCCCAGGACGATCCCCCAGAGCCGATTGAACATCGCCGGCTTGATCCGCCGGACGATGTGGGCGTTGATCCCGACCGGCTCGCCGCGGGCGTCGGTCATGTCCCAGGTGGCCAGCCGCAAGGCGATCTCTTCGGCCGCCCTGATTTCCGCCATGTCGGGCTTCATCTTTTCCATCGCGGCCAGCACGCGAGCCCGTTCTTCCACCAGCATCGGCCGATAGCTGAATCGCAGGTCGACGTCGTGCAACCCGGGGATCCCCTGGATGAAACCCGGTTCCGTGTACCCGTCTCCAGGAACGTAATTCAACCGAATCATTTCGGAGCCTTTCCTTTTCTTCGTGTCTTTCGTGACCTTCGTGGATATGTAGTTTGCGAAACGCTATACCGCCAGCGATTCGTGCGTAACGACCAGTTCTTTCGTTTCTCCGCTCTGCCGGGCGATCATCGTCAGAGGAAGCATGATTTCGCCTTTGCCGCCGACCACCGGACTTTCCGGCGGGGCCTGCAACTTCGCGAAAGTGAACGTCGTTCTGTAAACGGTGGCAATCTCGAAAATCAACGTACCGGCCGCCCCGGCAACGGCCTGACCGTAGAGGTCCGTGTTGTCCGTGTCGTAGGCCGGCATCGCTCGCAGCGTGATCGTGCGGTCGCCCTCAGGGATTTCCGCCAGGGTGACCGCGTTCAGGAACCGGTCGGCAATCAGGTGGTTGTCGATCGTCAAATCGAAATTCGCAATGCCGCGAGCACTGGTCAGCGTCAACACCACGTCGGAAAAGATGTAGCTGCTCCCTTCGACGATCGTCAACGCGGGGAAGCTACCGGCAGCGCCTACCGCCGCCTCCGTCTTGCCGACGATTTCGAGAGCCATTTGCAGCATCCCGCCGGCCGAGCCGGAAAAGACGCACCGGTTCACCTTGCAGCCGGTGTAGGTGAAGACCTTGCTGATCCGATCGATGCAGAGCACGAAATCCGGGACCGTCTCGGCCAGTGCGTACGTGTTGCCGTCGGCGGCTGCACCCAAGATGCGCGGCAACCAGATCGCTAGTTCCACCGGCGTGGGCTCCATCACAATCGTGCCGGCCACGCTGTAGGGACCGTCGCGAACGTCGGCCGCATCGTGACTGCGGGTTCCGCGGATGCCGGCCCGTTCGATGTGCAGGCCAGTCTTGCGAACGTCTTCGCTTACGAACTCGAACGGCTCCGAACTCGTGTCGATCGGCGATGCCGCGTCCGTGCAAAGCTGAGCTTGATGGCCGAGTGCAAGTGCGTTGGTCATGGTCTCTTCTCCTCTATTCTCACCCGCGGGTCTCGCGGGAAATGAATTGCAGAATCAGGCCCGAAACGAAAAGGTTGTCCATCCAGGACGGCCCGTGCAGCACGTCGTACGATTC
>DATLAN010000595.1:0-2098 GCA_035527455.1 Thermoguttaceae bacterium | reverse complement strand
TCGCCGCCGAGGATCAGGTTGTTGCGGAAATGCCCGTTCTGCCAGCGATTGAAACTGCAAAACCCCTCGCCGGCCGAGCAGCACGTGTTGTGATACACCTCCAGGCCCGTGCAGTAGTTGTGCAGCTTGAAGCTCAACGCGTTCACCCCGTAGACCTCGTTGCGGATCAGGTAGATCGGTCCGCCGTAGCTGGGCTGCACCGACAGGCCCGTGTGGGCGTTGGTGCAGCGGTTGCGATAGACCCGCACGTTGTGGCAGCCGTAGTCGGTCTCCAGGCAGTCGTCCTGGGCGAAGGACAGGTCGTTGCCGTAGAAATCGATCGCCACGCAGTGCCGCCGGAGATCCTCGACCGGGACGCCGAAATTGGCGATCGCCAACGCGTCGCTGAACCGCGTGATGCGGTTGTAGCAGACGACGTGCCCCCGGCCGTAGATGTTCACGCCCGTGTGGGCCGGCTCCATGTACTTGTTGTCGCCGGGGCGGGGATACCAGGTGGGGTTGATGCCTTCCAACTCGTTGTCGGCCAGATACCAGTCGCGGGAATTCTCCGAATAGGAAAAGACGCCGGTGACGACGTCGTGGATCTTGCACCGCCGCACGACCAGCCCCACCGCGCCCGGCTCGCCCCGCTTTCCGGCGCGGATGGCCGTACGGGCGTGGCGGAGCGTGAGGTCTTCGAGGTAAACGTACTCGGCCCCGTTCAAGTCGAGCAGGTCGGCGTCGTAGCCGGTGCCTTCGAGGATCGCCTCGCCGTCGCCGGCCCCGCGGAGCACGATCGGCCGATCCGCCGTGCCGTTGGGCTGCGCCGAGAAAGGCCCGCGATGGACGCCGGCCTGCAACAGCAGGATCTCGCCCGGCCGGGCGGCCTTCAAGGCGTTTTGCAGCCCGAGGAACGCGGTTTTCGGCAGGGGGCCTTGGTAATCGGCCGTGTAGACGAGCCGCGTGGGTGCGTCGGGGGGCACCTCGGGCACATTCCGCGTGGCGACCGCCAGCGTTCTCGGCGGCGGCGCCCCGCCGTCGGGATCGTCCATCGTCAGCCGGACCTCGTACGCCGTGCCCGGCTCGAGGAACATCACGCTTCCGGCGAACAGGTTACCGGTCCGATACGGCTCATAATCCTGGTTGGCCACCTCATGCCGCACCCGGAGCATCGGCAACGCGTCGCGCCACGCCGTTTCCCCCTCCCGACGATACTCCACCTTGACCGACGCATTGCGGTTGCTGTCGCCGGCGACATACCAGCGAAACCCCAGGTTCTCCAACGTCGGCGGATCAACCAACAGTTCCCCCGGCACGATGTGGGCCGTCGGCGGGCCCTCTTCGAATCCGGGAATGGCCTCGTCTTCCGCCGGCTGCGAAGGACTCGCCGGCCTCTGACACACCGTACCCAGCACCAGCCCGGTTATCATCACCAGCAAGTTTGCGCGCGTCATGACTCGTCCCTTTCTTCATAGCCAGGTCTGCACGGGAACGCTTGGATCGAGTATACCAGAAACCGGTGGTTCGCACTGGCAGTTGACCGGCTGGGAAAGCAATACGCAGTGAAATCGTTGTTCCCTGCGGAACCACCAAGCAATGACCGGTGACTCAATACTTTACCACCCAGCAGGCTTCTTCTATGAGGTGGCGAATTCGTTTCTTGCGAGTCTTTTTTCCCAAGCCGTGGTACTCGTCGAAATACACGTGAGCGTGAGCCATATTGTCAGGATAGTTCACGTCGGGCTCGTCTCGTGTGTCGAACCCATGACCTCGAGCTTTCCCGCAATTGAATGTCACCAGTTTCAACACGATCTTGAATCGGGCGGCTGTGGCCTGGGGCGTTGTCTTGGAGGCTATGTCGACGGAAAAGACCGGCTCGTCGAACGCAGCCGTGGACGGGCGGTTTTCAAGGGGCACCCACTGTCTCGGGTAGAGGATAGCTCGGTACGCGTCTTCGTGGTCCGGTACTGCTGGGCCACGTCCCGTGTTCTCAGGCATTCTCCGTCCCTGCCATGAACCATTGTATCAAGTCTCGGAGTCTCGACCGTTCGGTGACAGGCACGAGGTCTTCCTCTTCGAGTCCGGTGGAAGAATCCCATTTCAGGTAATGAACCTGGCT
>DATLAN010000594.1:0-7322 GCA_035527455.1 Thermoguttaceae bacterium | reverse complement strand
CGCTTGGATTCGCCGAGAGCAGAGCCCCAACCGCCCCAAATTCACGGCGGAGAGGTTGAGCTGTTTGTTTCTTCCTCGGGGTGCGAACGCTTACCCCGGAATAGTCTCTCCCGACCCACGTTCAGACCCCACTTTCTTCCGCGCTGCCTACAGGATTTGCCCCGAAGACCCTACAATAGTCATCATGGGCCGGTTGGACGATCGGGCCGTCTCCCACCGCCGCCACCCGGCCACCCGCTCCAGGAGTCGTACGGCATGTTCCAACTCGCCAGTCCCTTCCAGCCCGCCGGCGATCAGCCGGAAGCGATTGCGGCCCTGATCGAGGGTCTCCGCGCCGGGCGAAAGCACCAGGTGTTGATGGGGGTGACCGGCTCGGGGAAGACGTTCACCATGGCCAACGTGATCCAGGCGGCCCAGCGGCCGACGCTGGTGATGTCGCACAACAAGACGCTGGCCGCCCAGCTCTACAGCGAGTTCAAGGAGTTCTTCCCCCACAATGCGGTCCACTACTTCGTCAGCTACTACGACTACTACCAGCCCGAGGCCTACATCCCCCAGCGCGACATCTACATCGAGAAGGACGCCTCGATCAACCAGGAAATCGACCGGCTGCGGCTGGCCTCGACCAGCGCGTTGGTCAGCCGCCGCGACGTGATCATCGTCGCCAGCGTTTCGTGCATCTACGGGCTGGGCTCGCCGGAAGACTACCGCTCGATGATGGTCGCGCTGGAGCTGGGCCAGGTGATCGACCGCGACCGCGTGCTGGCCAAGCTGGTCGACGTCCAGTACGAGCGGAACGACGTCGCCTTCGAGCGCGGCAAGTTCCGCGTCCGCGGCGATTGCGTCGAGGTCTGGCCGAGTTATGAAGAATTCGCCTTGCGGGTCGAGTTCTGGGGCGACGAGGTCGAGCAGCTCTCGATCATCAACCCGACCAGCGGCGAAGTGATCCAGCGGCAAGAGCAGTTGTTCGTCTACCCTTCCAAGCACTTCGTGCTGCCCGAGGAACGCATCGAAGCGGCGATCGACGACATCAAGGCCGAGCTGGACGAGCGGCTCGAACAGTTCAAGGACCATGGCAAGCTGCTGGAGGCCCAACGCTTGAGCGCCCGGACCCGCTTCGACATCGAGATGATGCAGCAGGTCGGATACTGCCCGGGCATCGAGAACTACAGCCGGCCGTTGAGTGGTCGCCCGGCGGGCGCGCCTCCCGATACGCTCTTCAGCTTCTTTCCCGACGATTTCCTGCTGTTCGTCGACGAATCGCACGTCACCGTGCCGCAGATCCGCGGGATGCACGTCGGCGACCACAACCGCAAGGCGACGCTGGTGGAGCACGGGTTCCGGCTGCCCAGCGCGTTGGACAACCGGCCGCTGCGGTTCGAGGAATGGGAGGGCCGCGCGGGGCAGGTGATCTTTGTTTCGGCCACGCCGGGCCCTTACGAGTTGGACAAGACCGGCGGCGAGGTGGTCGAACAGGTGATCCGGCCCACCGGACTCTTGGACCCGGAGATCGAAGTCGCCCCGGCCCGATCCCAGGTGCCGCACCTTCTCGAACAGATCCGCGCCCGGGCGGCCGCCGGCGAACGCGTGCTGGTCACCACGCTGACCAAACGGCTGGCCGAAGACCTGGCGGCCTATTTCGGCCAGCAGGACGTCCGCTGCAAGTGGCTGCACAGCGACCTGGACGCCTTCGAGCGCGTGGAACTGCTCCGCGATCTGCGGCAGGGACATTTCGACGTGCTGGTGGGCGTGAACCTGTTGCGCGAGGGGCTCGACCTGCCCGAGGTCTCGATGGTGGCCATCCTCGACGCCGACAAGGAGGGTTTCCTCCGCAGCGAAACGTCATTGATGCAGACCATCGGCCGGTCCGCCCGAAACGTCAACGCCAAGGTGATGCTCTACGCCGACAAGGTGACCAATTCGATGCAACGGGCGATCGACGAGACCTACCGGCGGCGGAAGATGCAGGAGGCCTACAACAAGGAACACGGCATCACGCCGGAGACGATCCGCAAGGGCATCCGCGCGGGCATCGAGTCGGAAGTGGCCGCCCACGCCGAGGCCAATGCGGCCGTGGGCAGAACGGACGAAACCCGTTACATCACCGAAGAGTATCTGGCCGAACTGGAGGCCGAGATGCTGGCCGCCGCCGAGGCGCTGGAATTCGAGCGGGCGGCCGCCTTGCGCGATCGCATCGAGCAGATGCACGAGCAGATCGGCAAGTCCATGGCCGAAGCGAACCTCGAACACGCCACCCGGGCTCAGCGAGGAAAACGCCGCAAGCGCGGCAAGGCCCCCGGACGCGTGCCGCGCCCGAAGCAGCCATGAGTGGCGAGTGCCGCTTGCGGCTTCGCAGCGGAAACTCTTCTGCGCAAAACGAAAGGGAGGACGCCATTCTCGGCATCCTCCCTTCATTCGTTGATCCAAGCACCGGCGACGCTCGACAGGTTTCTCGAACAGACCGGCCTATCAAGTGATCGTGGGAATCACTAGGTCTTGTCGGCGGGTTCCACGGGCGTCTTGACTTCAGGCGACTTGGTCTCGACCGGCGTCTTCGGGGTCGGGGTCACTTCGGTCTTCGTTTTGCAGCCGATCGAGAACATGCTGATGCTGAGCATCACCAGAAACGTTGCAACGTACTTCATCTTGTCACCTTTTCGTAAACTCTGAAGGCTAGCCGGGCAGGGAACCCCCCTGCCATCTGCTCCTTAGATCCCGACCACTGGAAATTTATTCCCAAAACGCTAGAATTTCATGAATATTTCCCCCACGGCGAGCCTTTTCACACGAATGGGGAATAAGTTGCCCAGTTTACGCCTCTAAGTAGAGGGTCGGGTATGGCCGACGAGCGAACCAGGACGGACGTGACGCGACTGGTCACCGACCACCATCGGGCGGTGTACGCCTATGCGTACCGCCTGACCGGTTCGGTCGCCGACGCGGAAGACCTCAGCCAAGAAGTTTTTCTGGCGGCCCAGCAAAAGCTGGGGCAGTTGCGTAAAATAGAAAGTGCCCGGAGTTGGCTATTCACGATCCTGAGGAACTGTTTTCTGAAACTCCGGCAGCGGCAGCGGCCCGTGCCGGCGGCCAACCTGCAATTGAACATCGACAGCATCCCGGCCGAAGTGCCCGAGGAACCAGAAATCGACCAGCAGCGGCTTCAGGAGGCCGTCAACCAGCTTTCGGACAGTTTTCGCGTTGTGTTGGTGATGTTTTATTTCGAGGAGTGTTCATACCGAGAGATTGCCGAGCGGCTCGATCTGCCCATCGGAACGGTGATGAGTCGCCTGGCCCGAGCCAAGGGACACCTGCGATCGATGTTGTTCGAGCCGGACGCCCGAAGCGCGAAGACGCAGCAACCGAGCGTCGCCGGCGAGTGAGGACCGAGTCATGAAAGACCAGCCGATACGTGACGAGCGTATCCTGGAGGCCATCGAGGCCTGCCGCCCCGGCAGCGACGACATGGCCGACGGGGAACTGGCTTTCTTGGCGGCCGAACTCGAGGCGCACCCGGAGTTGGCGGACCTCTACGACCGGCTCCAGCGGACCGACGAGGTCGTGGCGGCCGCTTTTCGCGAGGTGCCCGTGCCCGAGGGGTTGGAGCAGCGGTTGCTGGATCACCTGGCGGCGGCCCGGGCGGCGGATACGCTGGCGGCCGATTCTCGGAAGGCCACCGCAGCGTTGGCCGAAGATCGCCCTGTGGTAGCGGCGGTCCGGCCGCGGCGTTTCTCGCGCCGGTGGCTGATCGCCGGAGGGACGCTGACGACGACCGCGGCGGCGGTTCTGGTGGCGGTGGTGGTCTGGATGCTCAACCACGGTCCCCAGCCGTACACGAAGCAGATGGTGCTGGAAGACGCCCAGCGGTTCTTCATCGACGAGTCCCGCGAGTTGGGTCCGATTCGCACCTACCCCAACGAACCGCCGCCGGCCGATTATCGGATCCGCCCGGAGCAACTCGGCCAGATGCTCCAGTGGCGGCCGATCACCGGTTTTTTGGACTGCGACGGGGTGGCTTATGACGTGCCGGGCGGCCAGGCCACGATCTACGTCGTCCGGCGGACGATCGACGACCGATTGCCGGTCCAACCCCCGCCCAGTGCAGACCCCACCACCGGCGGAGTTTCCGCGTCGGTCTGGCAGCAGGGCGAATTGCTCTGCGTGTTGGTGGTCGACGGCGACTCGGACGCCTACCGGCGCTTCTATCACGACTTCCTGCTGCGGTTCCATGGAACGGTGACGTAGGCCGGTGCAGCGGTGACGTAGTGCGGTGTAGGACTACGTTTAGCGGGCGGGCTTGCCCGCCGTTGCCCAGGCAGAGAAACGCTGCTTCCATAACGGCGGGCAAGCCCGCCCGCTAAACCCGGATTATTCATGACCCCGGGAATTGCGTGACACACTGTCGTAGCCACGTTCGCCAGAACGTGGTCGTAACCCGTGGGCACGCTCCACGTTCTGGCGAACGTAGCTACAAGCCCATGAATAATCCGGGCTAAACACGCTGCGGCGCCCGCTACTTACGGCAACTCCACGTCTTTGATCTCGTAGTCGAAACCGGTCGAGACGATCGCGCCGGGCGTCTTGTAGACGAACGTGTGCTTTTCCGGCGGGCCGTCGAGCGCGAAGATGTAGTTGATGCCGAACTGGTTCTCGGCCTGCCGGGTGACGTCCTGGCTGTCGTAAGGGATCGGTTTTCCGTCGGGGCCTTCCAGATAGGCCTCGTTGTCGTAGATCCAACCGCGATGCGATTCCAGTGCGTTGCCGGCCTCGTCCAGCCGCACGCGGATGCCGACCTCCCACACCGCGTTGTTGCGGCGCGCCCGGACCAGCGTGACGGTCGCGCCGCCGATCCGCCTCTCGACGTTCACGGCGTCGATCAGCCCGTCGAAGCGGAACGTCTCCACCCGGCCGGGGATCATCGCCGTCAGCCGGCCCTTAAGACGGGCGATCTTCTCGACCGACCGCGGCGGCAGTTTCATCGGCACCCGCAGGACGCCCTTGGTCGGATCGAGTTCCAGTTGGACCCAACTGTCGTCGAAGGCCAGCGGGTCGCCGTTTTCGTCCACCGCGCTTAGGTCGGCGATTCTCTGCTGCACGCCGATCGGCTTGACGCGCGGTTCGCAGACCACCTCGACGGTGAGCATCAGCGACTGGTTCTCCGGGTGGCGAAGGTCGCACACGGCGGCGATCTGCACCGGTTCGATCCGAAAGGGCCCGCTGTAGACTCCCCGGGCGGAGCGCGGCAGTTGCGTGTCATCGCGTGCGACCACCGGGATCGTGCGTTCGGGGCCGAAGGGATACACGGTCAGCCCGGCCCGATCCAGCACGTCGTCCAGTGCCTGCCAGAAGGGCGTCCGGTCGAAGTCGACGTCGAGTGCGGGGTCGGTCACTTCGTGTCCGAAGCGGCGGCGGAAGTCGACGATCGGGTTGCCGGTCTGTTGCTCGAAGGCGGCCAGGATCTCGGAGAGCGGCAGGGACTGGCCGCGAAGCGTCACCAACGAGGCCCGCGCGGTCGATTCGGCAGCCACCTGCTCCAGTTGCTGGCGGATCCGCCCCAGCCGCAGCCGGGTTTCGGGCGGCGTCCACGGGCTTATCTGCGGCAGAAGCTCGAGCACCTTCGGCCCCAACTCGATCAGTTGTTTCTCGGCCGCTTCCCGTTCGGCCAGTTGTGCGGCGCCGAGCTGGCCCACCAGGCCGCGGACCGTCAGGGCCAAGTCGTCGTCCACGGTCGAATCGGCCTGTCCGGTCAGCAGACAGCCGACCAAGAGTACGGAACCCACCATGGTCATCTCTCCTCGCGCAGAATCGTTCGGCCCTTTATTTATTCTAGCCGCCTGCGGAGGACTATTCCAACGCCTGCCGCCTCGCCCCCCGAAGGGCCGGTGCGATGCGTACTAGACTTGCTTAGCGTAGGTCAGGGCTTGCCCTGACGAATTCGCTCGATTTCTACGCAGATTTCGTCAGGGCAAGCCCTGACCTACCCCGATTTCGTCAGGGCAAGCCCTGACCTACGCCGTCGATCTTCGACCGCCGCAAAATCTCCACTTTCGCGAGAACCTGCCATGCGAATCGCCGTTTCCGCCGTCTTGGCCGCCGTCTGCTTCGGTGCTGCCGCCTGTGCCGATCCGCCGCCAGACTTCATGTTGAAACTGACGTTCGACGGCCGGCAGATCGAAGGGAAGCCGTTGACGTGGGACAGCCACTTGGTGCGTCTGCTGGGCCGTGACGGGCGGCTCTGGGAGTTTCCGCCTGACAAAGCGACCGATTTCTCCAAGTCGGCCGATCGCTTCCGCAGCTACTCCCCGTCCGAGTTCCGCGCCGAATTGCTCCGCGAGTTGGGCAAGGAATTCGAGGTCACCGGGACCGGCCACTATCTGGTGGCCCATCCACGAGGGCAGCGCGACAAGTGGGCCCAGCGATTCGAGGACCTCTATCGGTCGTTCGTCCACTACTTCTCGGTTCGCGGTTTCCGGCCGGTCTCGCCGCCGTTTCCGCTGATCGGCGTGGTCTGCAAGGACCGGAGTGATTTCCACCGCTATACGGCCAGCCTGGGCAGACCGGTCCCGCCCGGCGTGCTGGGGTTCTACGAACTGGACTCCAACCGGATCATTCTCTACGACATCGACGGCGGCCGGGATTCGCAGAACTGGCAGGAAACGGCCTCGGTGATCATCCACGAAGCCGCGCACCAGACGGCGTTCAACACGGGCGTGCACGGCCGCTACGCGCCGCCGCCGCTCTGGGTGGTCGAGGGACTGGCCACGACGTTCGAGGCGCCGGGTGTTTACGACTCGCGACATCACACGCAGCAAGCCGACCGAATCAACCGGGACCGGTTCGAGTACTTCAAGCAACGGGTCGCGCCGAAGCACAAGACGGAGCTGCTTTTAAGGATGATCGCCTCCGACGGGCTCTTCCGATCCAACCCCTCGACGGCCTACGCCGAGGCATGGGCGCTGAGCTTCTACCTGGTCGAGACCCAGCCGCGCAAGTATGCGAAGTACCTGGCCATGACCGCCAAACAGCCGCCGTTTGGCGACTGCACCGCCAGCCAACGGACGGCCGACTTCACCTCCGTTTTCGGCGACGACTGGCCGATGCTCGAGGCCCGACTGCTGCGGTTCATGGAAGGGTTGAAGTAGGAGCGGTCGGGACTGGTGGCTTGGGGACTGGGGGCTCGGGACTGGGGGCTCGGGGAGGGTGGCACGCCCTGAGGAACGAAGGGCGTGGTTTGGCGGGTTTTCCACGCCCTTCGTTCCTCAGGGCGTGCCACCCCATTGTTATCGGGGCGCGACCACCGGTCGCGGCTTTATCGCTTCGGACGG
>DATLAN010000593.1:0-26962 GCA_035527455.1 Thermoguttaceae bacterium | reverse complement strand
CGAGCCCGTTTGCGAAAGAAGCGTTCTCTGCCGCTTCGGCGGATTCGACGCCACGCAAGCCGAACGTTCTTTTTGTCATGGCCGATGACCACACGACCCAGGCGATCGGCGTCTACGGCAGTCGGTTGGCGAAGCTGAATCCGACGCCCAATATCGACGCCCTGGCCCGAGGGGGAATGCGGATGGATCGGGTTTTCTGCAACAATTCCATCTGTGTTCCGAGTCGGGCCAGCATCATCACGGGGCAGTATCCACAGCGCAACGGGATTACGGTGCTCAGCGGGAGCATCCCCGCCGAGCGGCAGTATCTGGCTCTGGAGATGAAGAAGGCCGGTTATCAGACGGCCATGGTCGGCAAGTGGCACCTTTCGGCAGAGCCCGCCGCTTTTGATTACTACGGTGTCCTTCCCGGCCAGGGGAAGTACTACGACCCGGATTTCTGCGTCCGGGGCGAGAAGCGATGGCCGCAAAACGTGATCACCAAAACCGGCCAGCACTCGAGCGACGCCATCACCGACATCAGCCTGCAATGGTTGCGCCAGCGGCGAGACAAGGACAAGCCCTTCTTCCTGATGCACCACTTCAAAGCCCCGCACGACATGTTCCAGAACGCGAAACGCTACGACAGCTACCTCGCGGATGTCACCATTCCGGAACCGGACAATCTGCATAACCAGCCGGCGGAAGGCTTCGGGTCGGTCGCAACTCGCTCGCTCGGTGCGGGCGTTACGAAGAACCATCCCAGTTGGGGCCTGGGAAGCAGGCTGGGGATCGCCCGGACGCTGGACGAGCCGGAGTACGGAAAGGCCGTTTATCAGACCTATCTCAAACGCTATCTGCGCTGCGTCAAAGGCGTGGACGACAACGTCCAACGACTTGTCGACTACCTCCAAGAGACGGGTGAACTCGACAACACGATCATCATGTATACGGGCGATCAGGGCTTCTTCCTCGGCGAACACGATTTCATGGACAAACGTTGGATGTACGAAGAAGCGATGCGCATGCCGTTTATCGTATATTGCCCGAAAATGGTCCGGGCCGGCTCGACAAACGACTGGTTGATCAACAACACCGACTTCGCTCCGACCGTCCTCGAGCTGGCCGGCGTGGCGACGCCCGACTACATGCAGGGGCGCAGCTTTGCGGCGGCTCTCCGCGGCGAGGAAAAGCCCAAGGACTGGCGCACATCGACCTATTATCGTTACTGGATGCATATGGCCCATTCCCTGCAGGTGCCGGCCCACTTCGGCATTCGCGGTGAGCGATACAAGCTGATCTTCTTCTACGGCAGCGGCATGCGAGGCGACAACAACACGCCCGTCGCATGGGAATTCTACGACCTCGAGAAAGATCCCTGCGAGATGAAGAATGAGTACTCCAACCCCGAGTACGCAAAGATCATCGCTGATATGAAGGTCGAGTTGAAGGAGACGCGGGAAAGGCTTGACGAAACAGATGCAAACTATCCGGAGATCCAGAAAATCATCGACGCCAATTGGTGATGCCGGGAAAGGGGCAACCCTGCGAAGCTGCCTTGCCGTCGCTGCGATGATGAGTGTCCCGATGACGCTTCCGGCCCCGACTTGGGCCGATGTGCCGGCGGGACCCGTCAAGGTATTCATCCTGGCCGGGCAGTCGAACATGGAAGGCCACGGCAAGTTGGAATGGGGCCGGGACCCGAACTACGACCCCGAGACGCCGGGGGCCGAGGTGCCGCCCGACGTTCGATGTTCATCGCAAGACTACCAGGGGGTACCCCAATGACGATCGTGCGACGCACACGGGCCGCGGCCATCGCCGCCGCGGCGATCCTTTTTCCCGCCGTTTTGTCTCAGGTCGCGCGCCCGCAGACGGCCGACGCCGTGCGGACGTGGACGGACTCGTCGGGGCGCTATCGAACCGAAGCGTCGTTCGTGCGGCTTGAGGGCGAAACCGTGTATCTGAAACTGGTCGACGGCCGCGTCATCTCGCTTCCGTTGAGCCGACTGAGCGAGGCAGACCGGGAGCAGGTCACCGCACTCGCGAGCCGGAGCGCCCCCGGAGTTGCGAAAGACGCCGGGGTGTTGCCGCAGCTCCGCGCGGCGAGCGTCGTGGTTTGGCAACAGCAAGGCGAGCGGTCGTTGCCTGCCGCCGGGCTGGTCGTCTACAAGGAGGGCGACCGCGGCTTCGTGCTTATGGAAGGCGGTTCGCCGCGCTATTCGAGCGGGGGCTGGGAGGAGACGTCCTGCCACATCGCCGTTGGAGACGCCGGGCCGGCGCAACGCGTTCCGGGGGAGTGGGCAGCCGAACGGTGGGGCGGCTCGCGATCGCTGCTGGTGGCGGCAGCCGATCGATTGCCCGCACCGATTCCATCCCAGGATTTCGCCATCCCGGTCGAAGGCCAGTCCTTGATCGTGATCGGATTCGAGACCAGCAGCGCCGTTCCCCCCTCCGTGACCCGCTACCAACAGATGGGGACGGTTCAACGTGTTTTTCGATTTCTTGACGGGAAGGTCGCGAACATCCGTGTGGAATTGCCCGAACCGCCACCGCCGTTGAGCGTCGCGGCCGACGAGCGAGGCCGATTCGTGGGGGTCGTTGTCTCGCAGACGACGCGTCGCCTGCCGACGCACCTCGTTCCGGCCGACCAGCCGGAACGGTTATTCATGGTCTGTCCTGCCGCGGCGTTTTTCGTGGATTCGAAGCAGCCCTACCAGAAACACGTGTCCTTTGCTCTCAAGGGCCAAGAGGGCGAAACGCGGACGTTCCAGTTCGCGGTGTTCGCTTCCGACCCGTTCGAGCAGATCAGCAATCCGCGCCTGTACATCCGCCCCAGGACCAGGTCCGCTGACTTCAACGTGCCGCTTGCGGCCGGCGACCCCCGCCTGATCGAGACGGATATTCCGCCTCTGCAAATGGTGCGGCGTCGACCCGACGAGAACCTCGCCAAGGTGTTGGCCGGCAACGTTTCCCACGGGCGCCACACGACGTTCGTCGCTGATCTGGAGACGACCGCGAGTAATGATCCGGAATTCGAAGGGTTCTTCGCCCAGTTCGTGTTCCAGACCCCGGACGGCGAGACCCATTACGGGACTACCTTGGCAATCAGCCAGTCGCGGCTACGACCCGGCCCCAGTCCCCCAGGTAGAAATTGAGGGCGAGGCGCTCACGAACCGAGGGGGAACGTTACCTTCCGCACCTTCATCGTTGCGAGGACGTCGGCGGCGACTCAGGTTTCGACGGCTCGGGTATCCACGCAACCCACCCTGCCAGATCGTCATCAGCCGACACAAATAGGCTGTCCGGGCTAAGGTCGCGGTCGACGGTGAATAGCTTGCCGCTTCGCGAACCTACCGCCAGTATGCCGTCGGATGAGAGATCAATGTCATTAATTGCGTCGGCACTCCAATTCTTACTGACGTCAAGGCGCTTTGTGCTGCCATTGGGCAGGATCTTGGTGACCGTCGTATAGTGAGCCATGTAGATACTTCCGTCCTTGTCTATCGCAATCGTTGTCGGCTCCTGATCCGCCTTGAATTCCCGAATCTTGCGAAGCGACTTCAGATCATAGACGCTGATCGTCTTCCACTCGGAGTCCACACCGCTGGTGTAATAGGTTCCGTCGGGTCCGAAGGTCATGCACATGCCGGACGGGATCGGGATGGGCGCGTCGGACGCCGAGCGCGGGTCGAACAAGAAAGCCTCGCTCCGATTGACCAGGACGGCAACCGTGCCGTCTTCGCGCAGCTCGATATCTCCCGTAGAGGCAAATGATGATTGCTTCTCGCAGGGGAGCACTCGAAAACGCCATTGCTCCCTGTCGGTTCCGAGGACCGCGACGCACGATTGCCTCTCTATTGTTGACGTCCGCTTGTACTCCAACATCACGTACAGCGAACCGTCGGAGGCGACCACGAGATCGCTGATGTCGGAAACGCTCTCGGCATCAGGCGGCTTGGGCACGACGATGGATTGAACAACCCCGCCTCGCGGGTCGAGTTCGAACATCAACGGCTCGGACGACGTTCTTATCGACGCCACAAGGTTGCCGGGGGTTAGTGGGCGCAGCTCTCCGGACACGGGACTGCTGGAGATCGCGTCGTCGGGAGAGGACACGTCCCCGCCGCCGACGGCTTCCGGCAGCCGTCCGAGTTCGAGGTCGTAGTAGAGGATCTTCTTTTCCCCCCATCCCAGCAGGCGCTGGCCGCCGGGGTGCGGGAGAAGATAGCTCACGCCGACACCGGACACTACGAAGCTGGCGACGTTCTTGCCCGTGGAATCGAAGATGTGCATGCTTCCTGCCGGGTCGAGGAAGTAGACCGATCCGGACTTCGGATCGACGGCGGACGGCCCCGCCGCGTTCAAGTCGATTTCGAACTTGGGCTGATCTGCTTGCTCGAGGTCGTGCACGAAGTAAGATCGAAACTGGCCTTTCTGCGACACCACGGTGCCTTCGCCCATGAAGCACGGGAAGAACTCGAACGCTCGCTCGTAGATCAGATCTTCGCCTTCGACGCGAAACCGGTGCAGCCGCTCATCGGCGGGGTGACCGCTGAGGTACAGGTACTTGCCGTCCGGGGATAGGTAAGGCGTACCGAGTCCCAGATCGAAATCGGTCGTGCCGATCTGGAGGTAAGGACCCTGCCCGTTCTTGATCCGGTGCAGCTTGCGACCGGTTCCGAAGTCCAGCATCAGGAGTTGGGTGTAGGCTCGCGGCAGGCGCCCCGGCTCTCCCGTCTCGACACGCCCCTCGGCGAAGCCGATGTCCGTGGCAGGCGACGCTGCGATCATGCGGACACCGTCGGTCGGAATGGCGCGTTTCACCTTCAACGACGCCGGATCGAGCACATAGATCAGCCTCGCGTCCTCGATTGCGGCCACCAGACCCGCCCGAGAGTATCCCAGCGACGTACACGACGCGCCGGTTTCCAGGTAGACCTGCTCCGTGAAGTCGGTGGTGCTTATCTTGCGGATGACGCTATTGGCGTCGACCAGATAGAGCCAGGCCCCGTCGGGGGAAAACACGGCCGGGATGGCGGGCACGCCGAGGTTGTACAGCTTCTTGGCCGGGGCAACGTCGATCGCCACCGCCCGTCTCCCACCCACACCTGGAACCTTGCTCGCCAGCACCTTGCCGCTCTGCACGGGTTGTGGAACCTCGACCTCGACGTCTGTCGTGTCGGGATCGACGCGAGTACATTCCGAGGTGACTCGATAGGAGCCGTCCGCAAGTCGGACGGGGCGAGGACAGTCTATCGGCTTTCCATCAATTCCCGGGATGGCGGGTACCGCGTCACCCTTGCGAAACTGGACGCTGAAATCGAGCCGCCGCGGCGGCATGTAGATCTTCGTCCCGGACTTGTCGGTGTACGACAACTGGCCCCGGAAGACGTACTCGCGTTTCTGGCCGGGATTCGCACCGGGGAACCGGGCTACCCACGTGTGGCCGTCGCCGTATCTCTCTATCCAGGAATACTGAAGCATGAAGGCATTGGAAGGTGCCTGCCTCACAAGCTCCAGCGTCGTTGCGTCCGGCAGCGTATCGATCGGCGGCGGCTCTTCGATCGGGGGCCGTTCGCCGGGTCCGGCGATCGGCTCTCTGAAGTCTTCCACCAAGGGCCCCTTTTCGAATTGCGGTTGGATGCTCAGCCTTGCCTCGCTGATCTGGTGGCAGGGATCGTTGACGACCGCGACGAACTCGTACACGACCTGCTTCGTATCGCCCGACTCGAAACCGAATTGGAGAAAGGCGATTTGGGGTTCGAGAAGCTGCGTGAGGGAGCTTGGCGGCGAAACCACAAACTGCGACCCGTCTGCTGCGCCGTTGCTGCGACTTCCCCAGCAGAAGCCGACGACCTGGCCGGACGGCGTCGCCACGACCGCCAGCGACAGGGCCGGCGCCTCGGTGCAATCCATCTCGATGGTCTTCACCTGACCATTTTCGTCGCGCTCGATGCGGCTGAGAATTCCCTGCTCCGCGAAGCCCGCGAAAGCAGCCGGTCTGACCCCCCAGTTGGTTTCGTACCCGATCACACTGACGGGCATCTGCGGGGTCAGTTCCGGCGCGGCGTCTATCTTGATCGGCGGCGGGAGTTGGTCCGCCGGAGCACCGACCACACATAGGGCGCTACGCTCCAAGGCGGAAACCCGTTCGGCGCGAACCGACTTGCGTTGACCTCCCTCACTCCAAAGGACGAAGTAATCCGGTCCGCTGACAACTCGTCTACTGTTCGAATAGATCCGCTCCAGCTCCTCCGGCCGGCGCGCGGCGACCAAGGCCTGGTCTCCCGTTCGGTGGAACACCACGCCGGGCACGCCGTGAATCTCGCCGTTAAAACGAACCGCCACCAGGACCACGGATTGCCCGATTGCCCGCAACGACGCCAAATCCGTCGCACCCACCTGTCCGCGTCCCTCGCCCGCTCGCGAGGTGGCCACCGGCGGTTGCGTTTGCCCCGGGCAACGCACGGCGCACGTCAGGCTCGACAAGCCCACCGTGGCGAGTAGTATCGCCACCACAGGCGACTTGGTAACACATGAAGTTCGATACATGTCTTCGTCTCCGTCTTACCGGCGTGGAACAGGTGTCAGGAACCGTTGTTTGCAGATCCTTGCCGACGATCCTATCGAAAACCGCCCGCCGCCGCCAATAACGGTTCCTGACACCTTTTCCTCTACGATCAGGTCGTCCGGCGCTTCCAGCGGGAAGTGCGGCACGTTGTAGCAGACGTGCAACAGAAACGGCTTCGACTTGTCCTCCAGCGCCCGATCGACGTAATCGATGGCCGCGTCGGTGAAGAAGTCGGTGGTGTAGAACTCCTCGTCGGGCCGGTAGGGGTTGACGGGATTTTCGCCGGCGGGAATCAACAATTGTTGGTCGCGGTAGATGTCGCACGCCCGCAGCACTTTCCAATAGCTGTCGATGTGCGGGTAGATGCCGGTGAAGCGATCGAAGCCTCGGACTTCCGGCCGGGAGTACGGTTCGTGTCCGGCGTGCCACTTGCCGACCATCATGGTTTGATATCCGGCCGAGCGGAGCACTTCGCCGAAGGTGACGCATTGGTCGTTGAGGTTCCCCTGATAGCCCGGGCCGTGGTCGCGATAGACCATCATGCCGATGCCCGCCTGATGGGAATAGAGCCCGGTCAACAGGGCGGCGCGTGAGGGGCAACATCGCGAGGTGTTGTAGAACTGCGTGAAGCGGACGCCGCGGGCCGCCAGCCGATCGAGGTGCGGCGTGTCGATTTCGCCGCCGAAGCAGCCGACGTCGGAATAGCCCATGTCGTCGACGAACAGGATCACGATGTTCGGCCGCGGCGGCGGATCGGCGGCTTGGGCAGCCGGCCCGAGCGCCGCAGTGACGCACACCGAGATGACAAGAAGGAAAACGCTCGGTCCGGCGTAGGGGTGTTTATTCATGGCTGCCTTTCGTTGGACTGCTGCTTTCGGGTTCGTTGGCACCGCGGAGCCGTGCTGCAGGAAGGCCGTGGAAAAAGGGGACAGGCACCGAGCCGGCAACGTTTCTGAGCGATTTTCGCGCCATTTGCGGCTCGGAGCCAGTCCCCGTTTTCCACTCACCGCCGGCCGCCTGGATTGTATCATCCGATCGGGGCCGCTTGGAGAAATCATTCCCAGGAATCGCCCGGTTTGTAGTTGACATGGCTGGGTGATCGGGTAAAATTCGGACTACTACCTCGGCTCTAATAGACCGCAAAGAGGCAGCGTCGGCACCCGACGCCCAAACGGCTTCGCACGCCGGTCGAGCTTTCCGGGGGCCACTCTTCAATTGGCTCACTTTCTGTGGCCAGTTTCCCAAACAACCACCAGGAGCAAGTTCCTATCTTAGCATATGCCCGCACAATAGGTCACTGAGGTGTACCTGCAGGAGGAGATGTCATGCGACGATCGAGAACGATTCTGGCGGCAGCGGTCTTCGTGTTTGGCGGTTTCGGCCATGACTGCGAGACGATTGCGGCGGAAGTGGTCAATTGGACCGGCTCAGGGACGGGTTTCGGATGGGATACCGGGGCCAATTGGAGCAACGGCAGCGGCCCGGGTTTGACCGATACCGTCTATTTCGGCAACGCGGGCGCTTCGCAAAGCATTCCCGGCCAGTTGACGAGCCTCTTGACGGGCGATCGGTCCATCGGGGGATTGACATACAACAACAGCAACTACTATCACGCCACGGACTTGGGCGGTTTCACGCTGACGGTGCTCGGCGATTCGAACTTCAACGTCAACCAGCCAGGGGCAACGTCCACCTTCATTCGCAACGGCACGCTGAACGTGGCGGGACCGTCCGTCAACGTCGGCCGCAGCTACTCGGGCGGGGCTTGGGCGATCGTCGACCTCGGCGGGCTGTCGCAGTTCAACGCCGACGTGGCCCAGTTCCACGTCGGCACCAGGATCAGCGGCAGTGCATTCGGACAATTGACACTGGCCGAAATCAACCACATCACCGCCACCGAGATCGTCGTGGCCGACAACGGCACCGGGAACGTGACCTTGGGGCAAACGAACACGATCGTCGCTCCCGACGTGCTCATCGGCGGCAGCTATGGCAACGCCGTGGTCGACATCCGCAACGGCGGGACGCTGCAACTGGGCACCGAGTCGAACCGCACCAGCCTGACCGTCGGCAAGGGAATCATCAACACCAACAGCACCTACATCGCCACGCTCGACCTCTCGGGCGCGACGCTCGACGCCTTTCTCGACCATCTGACCGTGGGCGAGAAGGCCGATATGCCGGGCAACCAGAAGGCCGTCTTCATCGGCGGCGACAGCGGGTCGGTGAGCATCGGCGAGCCGGCGAACCGGTCGAACATGGTCGTCGGCTACCGTGCCAGCGGACAAGTCGAGTTCGGCGCCATGGACAGCTTCACGGCCTGTCTGGACGAGATGATCCTCGGCCTCGGCGGTTCGGCTACGGTCTCGTTGCCGGAACTCACTTCGATCGACGCCAGGAGAATCGCCGTGGGATCGAACGGCAGCAGCACGCTCTCGCTGGGCCTGCACAACACCATCCTGGTCGACGAGTTCGACGTCGGGGGCAGCTACAGCAACGCGTTGGTGGAAATCCGTCCCGGCGGCACGCTCGACCTCGGCGCGCCCGATCGCCGCACCACGCTTACGGTCGGCAAGGGGATCATCAACACCAACAGCACGTACGCCGGCACGCTCGATCTGTCCGGCGTGACGCTCAACGCCTATCTCGATCACCTCACCGTCGGCCAGAAGGCCAATAATCCCGGCAATCAGCGGGGGTATTTCTACGGCGGCGACGGCGGATCGATCAGCATCGGCGAAGTGGGAAACACCTCCAACGTGATCGTCGCCGACCTCGCGACCGCGGAAGTCGACTTCGGCGCTATGGACCACCTTTCCGCCAACCTCGACGAAATGATCCTCGGCCGGGGCGGATCGGCCACCGTGACGCTGCCGGCCACCAACGTCATCGACGCCCGACGAATCGCCGTCGGCGAGAGCAGCAGCACCACCACGCTCTCGCTGGGGCTGGACAACACGATCCTCGTCGACGAGCTGGACGTGGGAAACACCTATTGCCGAGGGCTGCTGAAGATCAGCTCCGGCGGCACGCTGCGGCTCGGCGCGCCGGACCGGCGGACCAACTTGACCATCGGCAAGGGGATCACCAATACCAACAGCAGCTACTACGGAACCGTCGACATGACCAACGCCACGCTCGTGGCCTATCTCGACCACGTGATCGTCGGCGAAAAGGACACCGATCCCGGCAATCAACGCGGAACGCTCACGATCAGCGACCACGCCGACAACTACGTCGACGCGAACACGATCGTCATCGGCGGCACCAAGTCCACCGGCACGCTCGACTTCGCCGGCGGCACGATGCGGGCCGGTTCCATCGAGAAGGGCCCCGGCACCGCCTACTTCAACTGGACCGGCGGGACGCTGCACGTCGATGCGTTCGGCTCGCCCGAGCGGGACTTCAAGCTGACCAACACGGGCGACGGCATCCTGGCCCCGGGCAACACCGTCTCCGTCGGGACGACGCAAGTCTACGGCGAGTACCAACAGGGGGCCTTCGCCTCGACGCAGATCCAACTGGCCGGCACCATACCGGGCAGTGGCTACGATCAATTGCGCGTCTCGGGCAAGGCCACGCTGGCCGGCACGTTGGACCTGCATCTCCTCGACGCGTACGTGTCCGACGAAATCCACGAATGGTTGGAAAATCACGGTCTTCTCGATTTCCTCGACCCGTACGTGCCCGATCCCGGCGACGCCTTCGACGTGCTCACCTACGGCAGCCGCAGCGGGCAGTTCGACTTCGTGGACCCCCCGGCCCTGCCCGCCGATCGGGCATTCGAACTCGACTACGATACCGACCCCAACAAGCTTACCGTGCGGATCGTCGCGCCGATGGGCGCCGCGCTGATGGCGGCCGCGCCGACCACGACCTGGTCCGACTCGGCCAACTGGCAGGGCGGCAGCACGCCGAGGACCAACGCGGCCACCACGCTGACCAACGCGGCGGGAACGCCCTGCACCGTGTTGGTCGACCGGAGTTCGACGGTCCACAGCCTCGACGTTTCCGGCAACGGCGAGCCGATGAGCCTGGTCGTGCCAAAGGACGTCAAGCTGGCCGCCGCCAACGACGTGGTCCTTCGACCCAACAGCCTGCTGGACCTCCAGGACGGCGCGCTGCTGGCCCGCCAGGTCGAACTCGACGGCGGTTCCCTCACCGGCGTGGGTGCCATCCTCCTCGACGGGCCGCTCTGCAACGGCGGCACCGTTTCGCCCGGCGCGTCCTCCGGCACGCTGCGGATCGGCGGCGACTACCGGCAATCGAGCACCGGGACGCTGCAGATGGAAATCGCCTCGGCCACCGAGTTCGACCAACTGATCGTCGACGGCGAAGCCTCGCTGGGCGGACTCCTCTCGATCGAGTATCTCGCCGAGGGACTCGAACCGGGCGTGTATCCGATCCTCCGATACGGCAGCCTGTCGGGCACGTTCGACGACGTCCAGGTGTCGGGACTCCCGCCCGAACTCTTCTCGATCCACTACGGCGCCCCGACAAGCGACGCCGTGACGTTGACCGTCGTTCCCGAACCCTCCACGCTCATCCTTCTGGCCATGGCGGCGCTCGGACTGCCGGCTTATGCCCGACGGCGGAGGGGGCGAAGGACGTAGCAGTACGATCTTGGCGCGGAGGAACGAAGGAATGGGGTCGAACGTCGACTCGGCCGGCGAGCCGGATCAAAGGACAAGCGACGTCGAACTCGCCCTTTAGCCGGTTTCCTTGGATCGGCGCTTGCGATCCATGAGTTCCCGGATCGCCGCGCTGGTTTGTCGGGGATCGGCCTGATCGTGCAGGAGGCTCTTGATCTCTTCGGTACACAGCGAACCGAATCGGTAAACGACGCACTGACGGCATTCGTTGCCGTCCGAGGGCGTGCAGTTCAGCCCCTTGATCATCCAGCAAGGCCGGCTGTTGTCCTTCAGGGCAGGGCAATCCTCGCGGCCTTCGGGGTCGCAAGGCAGCAACTCCCAGCAGGGCAGCAACGCCTGCAGCCGGCGGATGCCCTCGATGTTCAGGCCCAGTTCCTGGATCATGTGCTGGACGTTGCGGACCCGATCGATGTCCTCTTGCGAGAAGAGGCGGTGGCCGGAGGGGGTCCGGTGAGCGATGATCAGACACTCGTTTTCGTATTTCCGCACCGCTGAGACCGACAGGCCCACTTTCTCGGCCAGTGTGCCGATCGACATCAGCGGCTCGGAATGATCGAGGTCGATCTCCATCGTGGTTTCTCCGGCCGTTGTGTATTGGTTCAGTGCCCGGCGGCGGCAGTGAACGATCGTTAACCGTTTACGTGGCAATAACTTACGGGCACACTTGACGCCCTCTTGTATCGGCTATAAACTCTGATATGAAATATCTACTCTTGCGAGTCAAGGTATTCTATTCCGACGATAACGTCAACAGTCAGAATGAGGCAACGATGCCAGAGGCCGCAGTTGAGCAGAAACAGATCGGCGATGCCGTAATCCGGCTCGTCAAGGGCGACATCACCGAGTTGGAGGTCGACGCCTTCGTCTTCTACGCCCAGGAGGATTTGACGCTTGGTTCTGGCGTGGGTACGGCGATCTCCGTTCGTGGGGGGCCAACCATCCAGAAGGAACTCCAGAAGCTGGGGCCTGTGGCGGCGGGCGAGGCGGTCGTCACGGCGGCCGGAAATCTCAAGGCCAACTCCATCATCCACGCGGTAGGCCCCAAATTCCAGGAAGAACACATCGCGAGCAAGCTTCGCACCACGATGCGAAACACGCTGAGGCTGGCCGACGAAAAGAAAATCCGGCGGATCGCCTTTCCGGCCATGGGCGCGGGGTACTACGGGATCGCACCGGACCTTTCTGCCCGGGTGATGTTCGAAGTCATCCGAGACCATCTGTCCGGCACGTCCGGCATCGAGGAAGTGGTGGTCTGCGTGCTGGACACGCCCCAATACGACGCATTTCAGGCCCGGCTGGCGGCCTTGGGTTAGAGGACACGACATGAGTGATCTGCTGCATTTCGCCGAACACGGGCTTCAGTACGCGGCGCTGGGTTTCATGGCGCTGGTCTACACCACGCGTATCGTCTGGTTCCTGAGTTTCAAGGCCGGCGGCGAGCGCCAGGCACCGACCGGCCCGCCGAGCACGACGCGCCTCAAGGGCGTGCTCTATTCCTGGATCAACATCGCCATGCCCTGGGCCATGGAGAGCACGCGGAAGCGGCCCTTGTTGTACGCGCAGTTCGTGGTCTTCCACCTGGGGGTGACGGTCGCCATCGCGTTGTCGCTCATCATTCCCGAGTTCCCGAGTCTGCTGAGCGGCGCCGTGGTGCTCGCTCTGCAGGTGGTGATCGGTGCGGCGTTCGTGGTGGGCGTGATGAGGATCATCCGGCGGGTCGGCAGCCCGTACATGCGGGCGATCAGCTCGCCGGACGACTATTTTTCGCTGGTGCTGCTGACCGTCTGGTTCCTTTCCGCCGTGTTGGCCGCGCCGAACGACGCGGCCGGCGGCGAGTGGCAGCTTCTGAGCTTCTTCATCCTCACGGCGTTCTTCCTGGTCTACGTGCCGTTCAGCAAGATATCCCATTACCTTTATTATCCCTTCACGCGCTACTACCTCGGCAAGACCATGGGTTACCGGGGCGTTTATCCGATGCAACGCGGCTAGTACCTCATGTCATTTGCTCTTGGCAGTTGGGTGGCTGGGGTCGAAGCACGAGGAACGAGTGCTGAGTCCCCAGAAAGCCAGGACTGGGGGCTCGGTGCTCGTCCCTCGCACCTCGACCCCCAGCCACCCACGAATTCGAACGACATGAGGTGCCAAATCCGCTTGTGCAAGCGGCTACGGAGAGAAAAGGTTCGATGAGCAAGAAACCGACGAGATCGCAGAAAGCCCAGAAGGTCCTCGAGCGGATGGGCCAGAAGCTCAGCCGGCAAATGGTCGGATCGCTGGTGGCCTGCGTCCACTGCGGCATGTGCACCGAGTCGTGCCATTACGTGCTGGCCAACCCCGGCGACCCGACCTATGCCCCGGCGTACAAGGCCGACAGGATCCGCAAGCTGTTCAAGCGCCACTTCGACTGGACCGGCCGGGTTTTTCCCTGGTGGGTGAAGGCCGGCAGCGTCTTCACCGACGAGGATCTGGAAGAACTCAAGGACGTCGTCTTCGGCAAGTGCACCAACTGCCGGCGGTGTTCGCTGAACTGTCCGATGGGCGTCGATCTGGCCACGTTCAACCGGATGGCCCGCGGCCTGCTGGTCTCGGTCGGCGTGATGCCCGAGGGCGTGGCCGTGGTCAGCAAGGACCAGTGGGAAATCGGCAACCAGATGGGCGTGCTGAAGGAGGATTATCTCGAGACGCTCGAGTGGATGGCCGAGGAGCTGCAGGACGAGCTGAACGACCCGACGGTGAACATTCCCGTCGACAAGACCGATTGCGACGTGGTCTATTCGATCAACCCGCGCGAGGTGAAGTACGATCCGCGCAGCATCTCGGACGCGGCCAAGATCTTCCACTTTGCGGGCGAGAATTGGACGATGCCCAGCGAGGGCTGGGACATGACCAACTTCGGGCTGTTCTCCGGCGACGACGCGTTGGGCGGTTCCGTGGCCCAGCGGCTGTACGAGAAGGTGATCGAGCTGCGCGGCAAGAAGCTGGTGATCTCCGAGTGCGGCCACGGCTATCGGTCGACGCGGTGCGAGGGGCCGAACTGGGCGAAGTTCAACGTGCCCTTCGAGATGGAAAGCTCCGTCATTACGATGCTCCGGTACATCAAAGAGGGCCGGATCAAGGTGGACAAGACGCGGAACACCAAGCCGGTCACTTTCCACGACTCGTGCAACAACGCCCGGAGCTGCGGACTGTTCGAGGAGCCCCGCGAGCTGCTCGACCTCGTGGTGACCGATTTCCGCGAGATGCACCCCAACCGCGCCGAGAACTATTGCTGCACCGGCGGCGGCGGGGCCATGAGCATGTCGGAGTACACCCCGCAACGGCTGAAGTCGGGCGTCGTCAAGGCCAACCAGCTCCAGGCCACCGGGGCCGCGGTCGTCGTCACCTCGTGCCACAACTGCGTCGACGGGCTGACGGACGTGATCCGCCACTACAAGCTCGGCATGGAAGTCACCCAACTCGTCCACCTGGTGGCGAATGCCCTGGTCGTGGAATGAAAGCGGGGTCAGTAGTCAGTAGGCCGGAACAAGCGCAGCGCAGTTCCGGCACCTGGCGAGGAAAGACCGCATGATGTTGCGTGCCGGAACTGCGCTGCGCTTGTTCCGGCCTACTCTGCTCGGTATCATTTAGTCTTATGAACAGCCGCGACACGATTCTGCAGCGTATCCGCAAGGAACTGGCCGACGTTCCGCCGGTCCAGCAACCGCCGGTTCCGGAGGTCTGGCCGCGAACCAACGCTTCGATCGGGCAACTCGTCGAGCGATTCGCCGACGAGCTTCAGGCCGTCCAGGGCGAAATCGTCCGTTGCCGGTCGATGGACGAGGCCCGGCGGAAACTGGCCGAGTTGATGGATCATTCCCAGTGGAAAACGATCGGTTCGGTCGATCGGCCGGTTTGCCGCGAGCTGGCCGCCGAATGGGAGCCACAGCGGGTGGCCTGGGCGGAGGACGACTGGGAGCCTTCGCGACTGGCGGATCTGCCGGCCGGCATGGTGGCGGCCGATCGGTTGCTGGCCGACACGGGCACGTGCCTGGTCACCTGCGAAAAGCCCCAAGAGCGTCTGATGTGCTACTTGCCCCCGGTCTGCATCGTGGTCGCCCGGACGGAACAACTGGCCGAGCACATGCCGGCCGCGTGGGACGAGATTGCCCGGCGAACGGCCGAGCCCGACCGCCGGGGCGAGTTCGTGCTGATCACCGGTCCCAGCCGGACGGCCGACATCGAAAAGATCCTCATCCTGGGCGTCCACGGTCCAAAGCGGCTGGTGGTGTTTCTGATAGAATAACGGGCCTTGCCTTCCCCGAACAACCTGCCATAATGAGGGGCGAGGGTCGACGCCATGGCTATTACCTGCCCGCGATGCGGAGCGGGATTCGATGTTACGTTATTCCAGTTTGGACACCGGGTCCGATGCGACTGCGGTGCAGTGCTGGACTACCCCGGAGGGGCACTGTCCAGCGGTCACGTCGCGTCGGATTCGGCACAGCGTACGGAGGGCGTACCCATGGCGGAAGTGGAACTCGGCAGAGTGACGCACTACTTCGGCAAGATCGGGGTTGCGGCGATCGAGATCACCCAGGACTCGCTGACGGTGGGCGATACGATCCACATCAAGGGTCACACCAGCGATTTCACGCACAAGGTCGACTCGATGCAGATCGACGGCCAGTTGGTCGAAGAGGCCACCGTGGGCCAGTCGGTCGGCATCAAGGTCGCCGAACACACCCGAGAGCACGACGCGGTGTTCAAGGTCGTGGAGTGAGCGGCCCGAGGCACGTTGGCAGACCCGGGGCCTTTCGTTGGGTCCGGGAGGCCAAGCGAGTAAAGCGAGTAGGTTATGCTTTAGCATATCTGGAAGCGGCGATTCGAAAGAGTCGAAAGCCGTGAGTTGAAGCATAAGCTACCTCCTCCATGCCGGCGATCCTCTCTTGTCTATTCTTTCGGTTTTGCCTCGCTTTCTTTTTGTGCCTCAATCGCGTGGCTTCTTTTCTCCTGACTATTCAGCCCACTTGTTCGTAGTGACCCGATTTATCGGGTCTGTCGTGTTGATTCTCCGACGGACCGCATGAATGCGGCCACTACGAACGATCCTTGCCGAATGTCTGGCCGTTCTCGGCGGCTGGCACCAAACGGTTTTTGACATCGTTGCGGTGAACTCTGGGGTGGCACGCCCTGAGGAACGAAGGGCGTGGTACGTCGGGAAAACACGCCCTTCGTTCCTCAGGGCGTGCCACCCGGCGGGAAAAACTCGCTCTGAGGTCAACTCGCGATTAACGGCTGCCGATAAACAGAATACCCATCGTATTGCTCTTCTTCGAAGGGGCCTGACGTGGATCGCCGTCGGGCTCCAGCGTCGTTTCCTTTCCGCCGATCTTTTTGGCGCGTGCTCCCCGGCAGGAGAAAGGCTCATGATTGGTTCGAAGGCCGGTGGCGGTTTTCCGTCGTATCCGCCGTTGGTGAAGATCGGGCTGTGGATTCTGGCGATCGTGGCTTCGGCGCTGGCCGTTCAGGCTATCGCCTGGGTGCTTGGACTCGAGTTCGACATTCTCGCTGCCAGCGGGGGGCGCGGACTGCTGCTGGCACTGGCGTTGGCGACGTTGCTGGCGGTCATGGCCGCCGACCGCCGGCCCGCGGCCGACTACGGCCTGGCCGTGGGCGGAAACTGGGCCAAGCACTGGTTCGGCGGCCTGGGGCTGGGGATCCTCACGTACAGCGGCTACTGCGCGGCGGCCTGGCTGATGGGAGCCTTCACGCTCCGGACGGACTCGCTGAGCGGATATCGCTGTGCGTCGGCCGGCCTCTCCGCCATGACGGCCGTTCCCGTGGCCGTCACGCAACAGATCATCTTCAGCGGTTACCTGCTGAGCACGCTGCGCGATCGCTACCGGCCGGCCGTGGCGGTGGCCGTGGCGGCTTTGCTGTTTGCCGTGTTGGCGCGGCTCGATCGTCCGGCCGAACTGCTCGAGCCCGGGGGCTGGCGGCTTTGTGCCGGGCTGTTTCTGATCGCCGGCTTGCTGGGCCTGCTGCGATTGCGTCTCGGCAGCATTCCCTTTCCGGCCGGTCTGCTCGCCGGGTGGATCTTCGTTCGCCGTCTGACGCGCAAGACGTCGCTGCTGGCCGTCGGCGGCGACGGCGACGTCGTGGACTGGATGGCGCCCGGCAGCGATCCCCGCCAGGCTCCCGTGCTGTGGATTCTGCTGGGAATTGCCGTCGGCGTATGTTGGTACCTCTTGCGACGCAAGGGAGAGAGCAACTCGGCGGCCGGCCAGCCCGCGCTGCATGCCAGCTTCAAACGCGTGTTTCCCTTCTCGAACCTCAACGCTTTGGCGCCGCTGGACCTTTGGCTGAGGGGATTGATCGACGCCCGGTTCCGCGTCGGGCTGAAGTACATTCCGCGGATGGCGGCGATTCTGGTCTTCTCGACGCTGAACACCATTCTCTCGCTGCCCGAACGAATCCTGCTTCCCTGGTTGTTGCGGCGGCGGGTGCCGGACCCGGTGTTCATCGTCGGCATCCATCGCAGCGGCACGACGCACTTGCAGAACCTTCTGTCGCTCGACAAGACGTTCTGTTCTCCGCGGATGCATCAGATCATCAATCCGGTGGGGTTCCTGTCGTTCGGTTGGCTCACCACGCCTTTGTTCGGCCCGTTTCTGACGTGGAAACGTCCCATGGACGCCGTGCGGATGAGCATCTTCACTCCGCAAGAGGAGGAGTTCGCCTTGGCGGGCATGAGCCGGCTGTCGCCCTACTGGGAGCTGACGTTTCCCCGCCGCGCGGCGAAGTACGACCGGTACATCTTCCCCGAAAGGTTCTCGCGCCGGGAACGGAAAGCCTGGAAGCGGACGTACCTGCATTTTCTTCGGAAGCTGACGTTCTGGTCGGGCAAGCGGCCGCTGTTGAAGAACCCTTACAATACGGCCCGCGTCCTCGCGTTGCGCGAGATGTTTCCGCGCGCGAAGTTCATCCACATCTGCCGCCACCCGCACGCCGTCTATTCGTCGAACATGCACCTGGCCCGGGAAGGATTCGTCGTCTTCCAGGTGCAGGATCCCGACGAGCGCGACTCGTATTCGACGCGCTTCCTGGACAACTATCGGGCCACGGAAGAGGCGTTCGATCGCGATGCGGCGGGGCTGCCCGACGGCGACGTTTCGCGGGTGCGGTTCGAGGACCTGGAGCGCGACCCGATCGCCGAAATCCGGCGGATTTACGGCGAGTTGGGGCTGGAGTTCCACGCCGACGTGCAGCAACGATTGCAGCGCTACCTGGATCGCATCGCCGGATACCAGAAGAACCGCTTCAAGGAATTGCCCGAGGAGAAGCGGGCGGAAATCGACCGGAAGATGGGCCCGTTTCTGCGCAAGTGGGGATACGTCGCGGACGATGCGGCGCCGGACGTTCGGCAGGCGAAGGCGGCTTAAAGACGCCTTCGGGCGCATTCTTATAGTAGCCATCTCGCTCCGCGAGATGTGGCTGCGGCTGCACGGAACGTGGCTCCGCGAAATCTGGTAGTGTCTCAAGAGCGTGTTGCTCATACCGATCCGCCATGCCCATCTGGCGTGGGGACATTATACCCACGACAGTGGGGTCCCATTGATTGCAGCTTTCTCTTCTGGGTCCTTTTTCTCCGTTTTTTTGCCATGAGGTCCGATTATTGGGGTTGATTATGATTCCATTATGGAATAAAATTGGCGTTGCGCGTCTCGACCACTAGCCTTTTTATTCCAAAATGGTATGATTCAATGTGGAAGTTCGAACGGGACGCCGATTACGAAAAGCGGGTTAAGCGTTGGCCCAAGAAACATCGCCGCGAGTTGAAAGCAATGCACGATAACCTCGACACGTTTGTCGGGGCCTTGAACCGAGGTGCGATGCCGGCGCACGAGCATTTTGGCTTTATTCACGACGAACCGAAAGGAATCAAAGCAATAGATCAAAAAGGAGCTGGGGCTGGTGTCAAGCAGTGTCGTCTCTATATCTTTCCTGATACCACCACCAAGATTGTCCACTTAATCACCATAGGCGACAAGAGTTCGCAGAAAGCGGACATTCAATACGCCTGTCAATTCGTTGACAGTCTCATAACTCGCGAGGGAGACACCAATGGCTAAGAAACAGCAATACGCAAGTGTCTCGGAGGTCTTGCGTGACATAGCGCCAGACGATGCCTTTCACGCCGAATTCAACGAGCACATTGCGGGACGCAAGTTGGTCAAACATCTCATGGGGTTGCGCGCCGCACAGGGGTTGTCTCAAACCGATGTAGCAAATGCGATTGGATGCACTCAGAGCCGAATCTCTAAGCTGGAAAACGCAAGAGACAACGACGTACGATTAGGCGATTTGCGGGCATACGCTAATGTTCTTGGATGTGACTTTGATCCGCACCCTGTACCGCGTTGCCTGAAGCCTGTTGATAAGGTGAAGATTCACGCTCTTGCGATCAAGAGGCATATGGACGATCTGGCTCAACTAGCGAGATCGGACGATAAGATCGCTCAAGGCGTAGCAGGGTTCTTCTACGAATGCTTCGTCAATGTCTTCTTAATGATGGGTGATTCAGCAAAACGGCTTCCTTTATGTCCCGATGGATCACCCTACTTCCGGTTTCAGATTGGCGGCGTGGAAGACGAGGAGCAAGAAGCGCCGACTGTCCAAGAAGACTGTGGTGAATCCGAAGATGCCCCCGAGGCCGCTGGCCTGTAGATGGAGAGCGGCCCGCGTCTTGGTGGCGCACCAGTCTTATACTCTGCCGGAGGGGTCCGTGCGCTCACGGACGAAATCGCAACCCTCTCTCCCCGCTTGTTCGCCTCTTGGCTGCCCACAATAGTGTGTGGCAACTCTTGGATGCAATCGCCTCAACAACGCGGATACCGATTAACACTGTCCGTGTCAAGGCAGACCGAGAAGCCCCGCGGAGACGGGATTTCTCGTGCGCCGTACCAGCAACACAGAATTGGGACACTACCCGAAATCTGGCTGCGGCTGCGCGAAATCTGGCTGCGTCTCGCGGAGCGAGACGGCTACTATCGAGTATCGAAGAGAATGTGCAGTACGTCCAGGACCTGGATTGCGCAGGTCGGGTTGCGCAGGCCGGCGGCGTCCGTGCAGCCTTCCCAGATCGACAACGCGTAGCGGAGATACTCTTGTCGCGCTTCGGCGAGCAGTTCTTCGTCGATATCGGCCGAGAGTTCCGACCAAAGAGCTTCGAGTTTCTCCAGAGCGGCCGCCTGTCCGCTGACCGCCTCGTAGACCGCGTCGTCGAGAGATTGCAGCCTTTGGAGGACCTCGGACGAAGCCGGCCGAAGCGTTTTCGAGGGAGCCGTTGCTTCGGGCTTCGCGGCCACCGTTTGGGAACTCTTCTCGAACCGGCGGTGTGCCGCATGGGCACGCTGGAGGTCTTCGGTTCGATTCGCTTCCCCTTCGCATGCGTGCCGGCCGAGTGATTCGTGGTCGCTTCGCAGCGGCGAGTCGTCCAACTCCTCGAACAACTGCAAGGCGAGGGCGGGCAGGTCTTCGCAGCCAAGATGAGGACGCGGGCGGGAGAGTTGCGTGGCCAGGAACGAGGTCCGTCCGGAGGCCAACACGCGGCCGATCAGCCTGGCCCAACCGTCGACCGGCGTGGCTTCGGCCGGTTCACGGTCGGAGAGTTCCATCACGGTGACGTTGCCGTGATGAGCGACCCAGCGTTGTTCGGCCCGGTCGTCGGACATCGCCACGATCCGAAACGGGCGTCGCGAAGAGAACTTCAAACCGGTGGAGAAGGAAAACTCGGTGCGGCATTCCACCGGCAGACAACTGAACAGCCCGGCGATCAATTCTCCGGCCGTCGGCCGCCCGGCCACGGCCAGACAACCCGACGCCAGCGCCGCGTCCAGCAGCGCGACCAGGTGTTTCGCACCGGGGTTGTTGGCCAGGCGGGTCAACAGGTTCTGGTCGACCGGCGCCGCCTTGCCCGGCAACAGCAGCGGTTCGAGCTTCTCGGGCACCGGATCGAAGGTCCGCAGCGTACCGCCGGCCAGCGCCGCCCGGCTCAATGCGAACGGATTGTTGGCGAACCGGGCGAGGACTTCCGGCGGAACGACCAGGCACTGGGTGTAGATGCGATGCCCGCCGCGGCTGCTGTATTCGAAGCCGGCCGGCGTGGTCCGCGAAACGCAGTAAGCGCCGCTGGGCAGCGGATGGAAGTTGAGGCTGACCGCCTCGGGTCCCGACTCCAACAGCGAATCGTGCGAGGGTCCCCAGACGGCCAGTTCACGAACGTCCGCCTCGCAGACTCCCGGACTCTGGCTCACCACTTGATAACCGGCCGACCGATCGGTCCGGGCCGAGGTGAAAACGGCTTGTTCGACGTGTGTCATGCGTTTGCGCGTTCGCAGGTGGAATCGGGTGGACTCGGGCAAGGGGAGGGAGTCGAGCCCGCTACAGCATCATTCTCTCCAGCAGCCACTCGAACGGCTCGATGATTCCGTGGGGCTCGATCCTCAAAGGCACCTGGACGCGGCCGTCGGTCATCGATTCGTGCGCCGCCACCGCTCCGGCCACTCCGGCGGCGAAGAACTTGTGACAGCCGAATCGCTCCTGACAGTGTTGCCACAAGCCGACCGCGTGGGACCTGGCGAACGCCGCCGGGTCCTCGAGGCACTCTTCGTTGTGGTCGGCCTTCGTCAGGACCAGCGCCACGGGCCGCTTCGCCCATTCCTTCTTCGAGCCGTTCTTCAGTTCGCTCAGATAGCTGAGCAGTTTCATGGTGAAGTAGTCCTGCTCGCGGGTGCCCTCGCGGAGCCTCATCGCGTCGACCAGGATCATCACGCCGGTGCACTTCTCCAGGAACGCCCGGACCAGGCGGAACGTGTGCGGGTGGTCGACTTCTTCGAGGACGGCTTCGCCGGCCATGTCGGGCATGATCAATTCCATCAAGCGGCGTTGGCCGGGGCGGCGGATCTGACAGTGGACCCAGTTCCAGCGGTCCGGCTCGTTGGGCGTTTTCCGGGGAAACTCGCACCGCGACAGGGCCGCCAGCGTCGTCTGCTGCAGCGTGATGGAGAAGGCGCCCCGGGCGAGCAACTGCATCCGATCGGGCACCCGGGAAAGCATGTCCATCAACATGCCCAGGTAAACCGTCTTGCCGGCGCCGCTGGACCCCACCACGGCCAGCATTCTCGGGTGGATCTTCTGACTGTTGGCCTGATGAGCCAGGGCCATCGGCGCGGCGCAATGCGTGCAGAATTCGCAATCGAACGTGTTGTCCGTCTCGCAGATGTAGCAGGGGATCGGGACGGCGTACTGGGCCAGTCGATACGATTCCAGCGGCTGGATAACGCTCTTCATCATGCGTGCACCTCCACGGCTTCTTCGGTTCGCTCGCCGCCGGCCGGCTCTCGATCGGCCGGTTCTTTTCGGGCCGACGGCGAACGGGCCAACACCAGGTCGCAGACTCCCACGGCACACCGAAACCCGATGTTGTGCCTCCGCCCCAAGGGATTCTCGCCGCTTTGGAACTGGCAGGTGGCCTGGTTGTCGAAATAGGTGTCGAAAGCACCGCCTCGAATGTTCTTCATCGGTGACGGCAGGATCAACTCTCCCGCCGGGTGTTCGCCGGAACGAAAACTACCGCCGGTCCATTCCCAGACGTTGCCGATCAGTTGGTAGACTCCGCCCACGCTGACGCCCTCGGCGAATTGGTCGATCGGGACGATTCGCCCCGGGCCGGAACCCCAGACGTTCGCGCGGTGCGGATTCATGGTGTTGCCCCAGGGATACTTCCGCTGCGTCCGTTCGTCGGCCGACAGGGCGACCGGCCAACTTCCGGCCTTGACCCACTCGGCGTCGCTGGGCAGCCGCTTTCCGAGCCAGCGGGCGCAAGCGGTCGCCTCGTACCAGCTTACGCCCACCACCGGGTGATTCTCCTCGCCCGGCGGAAAACAACCGTCGGTCCAATACCGCGGGCCGGGCATGCCCGTGCGATCGACCAGGTCGAGCACCGCCGGAAGAATCGTCTTGTCCCACAGGGACATCTGCTGATAACCGCCGGCGGCCACGAATTCGTAAAACTGTCCGTTGGTAATCGGATAACGGTCGAGAAAGAACCGCTCGACCCCGACCACTCGGCCACGACTCGATTCGATCTCCTCGGCGTCCAGCTCGCCGTCTTCCAGCGCCTCGTCGATCCGCCCGAGCACGACTTCTCCGTCGGGCACCAGCGCCATGCTTTCTTGCAGCTTTTCGAGTGCCCGGGAGAACTGGGCCTCGTCGAGCTTGGAACTGATCTGCGGCCGCAGCAGCAAGGCGAACCGTCCCTGCTCCAGCATCTGTTCGACCAGGGCGTCGGTGTCGTTCGGGTCGACCGGTTTTCTGGGCTTGGGGACGCGCGGCCGGACGGCGGCGGGTTGCTTCCGGGGGCTTTTCGCCGACGAATTTCGGACCGGGCGAACCAGCCGCAAAAACGCATAGCAAAGCCCCGACCCTCCGGCGATCGCAGGCCAAACGTTGGCCATCAGCCATCCCAGCCCCACGTTGACCAGACTGATCAGCAGGACGATGGCGGGCAGGATGTAATTCTTGGGCACTTGCATGGCTACCTCCGGCACGACTGTTTCCCGGCACAAAACGGCGTATCTATGCTTGGTCTATTCTCAACAACCCCCCGACGTCATTTCACGCGTTCGCTCAGGCCCCCGTTGCCCGTCGTCGGGCGAGGTCTCGCTGGAGCATCTCGAACTGGGCCATCACCGAACTGAGCGCCGCGTCTTCGTGCGTTGCCGGGGTCTCTTCGACGGCAAGGGGTATCGGCACCGGCGGCGGCTGGGGTTTCGCACCGACGGGACCGGCCGGCGGCTCCTTCTGCGACACTTGCCTCGAAACATCTTCCAGCACGCAACGCATTCGCTTCAGTTCGTCGTTCCACTCGGTCTGCTGTTGGCCGGCGAGCCGTTTCTGTTCGACCAGCGATTCGGACATCTCGGCCGCCCGATTGCGGACCGCCTCCAATTCCGCCTCCAACACGGCTCGCTCTTTTTCCCACTTTATTTTCTGGCTGCGGGCTTTCTCCAACAACTGCTCGTGTCGTCCATCGTCGACGGGCGTCGTGCCTTCGGCGGGCCGTTCCTTTTGGACTTCCGCCAACTCCGCCGCCACCGCGGCCAACCGAGCGAGTTGGTTCCCGACGGCCTCCTGCGTGTCGCGCAGCTCGGCCCGTTCCTGACGAATCTCATCCAAAACCTGTCTGACCTGGTGGCCGTTTTCCAGCGCGGCGGAAGCTTGCCGATCGTTTTCGTGCTGCGTGTCTTGCGATTGTGCTGCTACGGCCGCGCGTTGTTCCTCCAGGAGTTCTTTCTGCCGCCGAAGTTCGTTTTCCGTCTGCTTGCGTTGCCGGTGCCACTCTTGTTGTCGTTCGGCCAGTTCGGTGGAGAGTGAATCCAGCTCGTCGAGCACGCCGGCGAAAAAACCCTGGAACTCGCCGTGGCCGGCGCGGATCTCGGCCACGGCGTTTTGCACTCGTCCCCAGCCGGTAATGTTTTCCAGTAGGTCGGCAGACACGGTGTTACGGTCGGTTGTCGAAGGCCATCGGCCGAACGGGTCAAGAGCCAACCAGCCGGCCACGGCGTGGATAAGTCGATGTGCCGAAAGCCGGACCGGCGCGATCTTCTCGGCACGGCCCGTCTCCTCCGCAAATCGCGGCAGTTCCGGCCACCGGCCGGAACCCTAGAAAAGTCTAGTTTAGGACCGGGGGCGAGGCAAACCGACCGGTAGAGGAGGAAGTGCGGACGTGCCTACGGTAACTCCTTTTCCCGTCAGCACGCCCCGCGAGCACCTCGATCGAGTGTTGCCCCAACGCAACCGCGCTGCACAAAGAAAACAGTCTCGCCGGCGACCACCGTGGCGCGGACGTCGAACCGGTCGCCCAGATCGAACAACACCAGGTCGGCCGGGTCGCCGGGTTGCAGATTGCCGGGTTCGATTCCCAACAGCCGGGCCGGATGATCCACGGCCATCCGCACGGCTTCGGCCAGGCTCACCCCGGCGAAACGGACCACGTTGGCGATGCCCGTGCCGATCGGTTCCGACGCCCCGGCCAGCAGTTCCCGCTGTCCGGCGATCACCAGCTTGCCGCTCTCGAGCACCTCGACGTCGCACAGCGTGCTCGAATACCTGCCCGGAGGCGAACCGGCCAATCCGACCGTGTCGCTGACCAGAATGCACCGCCCGGGCGTTTTCGCCCGCACGAACGTCTTGACCACGGCCGGCGAGAGGTGACAGCCGTCGACGATCAGCCCGGCGACCAGGCGGTCTTCGGCCAACTGGTCCCAGATGTGGTTGTTGTGCCGGTGGATCATCGGATGGGACCCGTTGCCCAGGTGCGTGCTCATGCGGGCGCCGGCGTCGACGGCGGCGCGAATCTGGTGGGAATCGGCCGCCGTGTGACCGATCGCCACGACCACGCCGCTTTCTGCGGCCCGGTGGATGAACGCGGGGGCCTCGTCGAACTCGACGGCCATGGTCAGCAGGCGGATGCGTCCGCCGGCCGCTTCCTGAAGCCGCTGGAACTCGTCCCAGTCGGGCCGCCGGCAATATTCCCGCGGATGGGCGCCCCGGGCGCCGTCTTCGGTGGAAACGTACGGGCCTTCGAGATGGATGCCCGCCACACGCCGCGCGATCTGCGCCGAGGAATCGCAGGCCGCCGCGATCACCCGCATCGCGCGTTGGAGCACCTCGAACCGTTCGGTCGTCAGCGTGGGGCAGAAGCGCGTGACGCCGAAGCGGTCCATCGCGCGAATCACCTCGGCAACGTCTTCGCCGGTCAATTCGGCCGAATTGAACTCGGGCCCGCCGTAGCCGTTGACTTGCAGATCGATCAGTCCCGGCGCGATCCAGGGCCAACGTTGCGTCTCTTCCCGCGGGGCCTCGACGGGAGCGACCTCCGCGATCTTCTCGCCGGCGATCTCCAATCGCACGGGCTGGCTCGTATCGTACCGTCGGCCGAACAGTTGCACGGTGGACCTCCACCGTCACTGTAGCCGATCCGCCGACCCGACGAAAGCCGCTCGCGGCTTCGCAACTTAGTAGCTCCACCAGGACGTGCCGGCGGGGCCGACGAAGATCGATGGCCGGCCGACGCCCGACCATTGCGACGGGAACCAGGAGTTGTTGGAAGTCCAGGAGGGCGAGTAGTCGGAGTGCCAGGGATCGCTGCTCGCCCGCGGCCGGCTGTTCGAAAGCCCGAACCACCTCAACGCGGCCAACCGCGATTGCCGTTGGGCCGCCCGGTACTCGGCGTTCTTGCGGACCTGCATCTGCGGATCCAGGTAGTCCCGCTGGTACTGTTCGTAGAACCACATTTCCGGCGTGGGGATCACTTCGCCGGGCGAGATGCTCATCCTCAGGCCCAACTCGGCGGGATCCGCATCCTGCGCCGCCACACCACTGACCATGAAGCCCAGCACCAGGCAAACTGCGATCGAAAGACGTTTCACGGGAAATCCTCCTTTTGGCGATACAAGCCTATTCAGCAGGATCGGCCGGGCACGGCGTGTGAGATTAGACCGATTCTACCAATTATGCCGGCCAGGTACGTTAGATGTGGGCTTAGGCTAGATAGGAGGTCAGGGCAGAATTCGCGGCCTGCCATCCGCGCTGCAAAGCCCCATTACGTTTAGCCCGGATTATTCATAGGCTTGTAGCTACGTTCGCCAGAACGTGGAGCGTGCCCACGGGTTACGACCACGTTCTGGCGAACGTGGCTACGACAGTGTGTCACGCA
>DATLAN010000592.1:0-15292 GCA_035527455.1 Thermoguttaceae bacterium | reverse complement strand
CGGCGGCCGAAGCGGACGAGAACCGTACGGCCGCAGAGGACGGCGACAATCCGCTCGCACGCGAGTGCAACTGGAACCAACTTGCCTTCGGCTATGGCGAAACGATCACCGTCGTACGCCTGACCGGCCAGCGCCGCCAAGAGACGTTCGAGGCGGAGGTTCTGGAGGAAATCCGCGGTTATCGAACGCCCAAGCGAATCTGGCTGGTGGGCATGGACCATCTCGGCGATTCCGCGCTGCGGGCGGGCACGCGGTGGATCGTGGCAAGCGATCAAGCGAGAAGGTCCGAGGAAGTCGGTCGCGTATTTGCCGAACTGGCCGACACCGAGGAGAATCGCGCCAAGGTGCGTCGCTGGGTGGTTCCCGCATGGCAATACACGCCAATCGTCATGGTGGTCCGAGTGACCGATGCACCGCCCGAGCGAGGTGGCCGGGTTGTATTCGAGGTGATCAACGTCCTGCGCGGCAAGGTATCATACCGCTACCTGGTCGCGAATGCCTGGGACTTCGAGAAGTTCCGTCCGCTGGTGGCCGACGGCAAGCTCCACCTGCTCTCGGCCTGGAACATCGTTCCCGTTGAATACACGGAACACCCGCTGGTTCGGGTCGAGTCGTGGACCGAGATTACGGAACCGCAGATTGCAGCCGTCAAGCGAGATCTGGCTGCCGACCCCTACGCTCGGCGGATTCAGCAGATCGAAGCCGGTGTGCAGAATCTTGCGACACTCAGCAACGCCTGGCGGTTCCATCAGGCGCCGCTGGTCGCGGAAGTGGTGGTCAATGCCGTGGGACAGGAGGGGAGTTCGATGGGAGGCACGCATTTCACCATGGCGCCCACGCGGTGGTATCGCGGCCGAGTCAAAGAGGAATCGCTCCAGCATGGCATTTCCGTCGCAGCGCCGGGGCCCATCGACTGGACGGGGTTGAACCTTGATGACCTGAAGACTAGGCCGGCGTATCTGTTCTACGGAGGCGGTCACGGCTATTGGGGAAAAGAGCGGTCCGGCGACCCGTTCATCGCCGCCGGCTGGAAGGTGGGGGCCCATCCGGTCGCACGGTTGCCCCTGACCGAGGACAGCCAGAAGCGCGTGCGCCAGTGGCTCTCCGCCCCTGAACTGATGCGAAAGGGCGACGTCGACGCAGCTATGAGAATGGCCGCGCACCTGCTCCTTCAGTGTCACGGCGCCAACGAGGAGGCAATCAAGCTGTGTGCGTGGATCCTGGAGCGTGAACCGAAGAACTTCAAGGCGGTATTCTTTCTTGGCGAGGCGTATGCCGCGCAGGGACGGCACGACAAGGCACTCGAACAGTTCCAGAACGCAAAACGCCTAGCAGAACCGGACTCGGACGAGGAGGTCTGGGCAGATTGGTTCATTCGCCGCGAAGAGGCTGCTCGGAGGCGTCAAGAATCCGGGGAGGCTGGAAGCCGAGGCCAGAACTCATGTACCGAACAGCCGGATCCGGCCGCCGAAATATCTCGACTGCGCCAGCAGAACGAGCGTCTCCAGGCCGAGGTGCAGAAGTTGAAATACACGCGAATGCTCGTGCCGAATCCTCACAACGGTGAGGGAACCGTCGTAATCGGAGATCGACGCTACTGGCTGGAATATACCCAGTCGGCGCGATTTGTGCACTCGCCGTGTTATCGACCAACTGGCGATGCGAACCTGGCCTACTACTTCCGCAAAGGCCAAGGCTGTCTGGCTCTCAATCCGCAGGGATGTGGACGGCCGCGCGAGATTCCCAGTCGATGGGCTTTGGAAGCGCTCAGCGCAGACGGTACTCGCGCGATCGTGCTAAATGACGAGTTGGTCTCGTGCCTGATCGACCGGGCCGGGGAGAAAGTGCTCTTCTCGTTGGAGACGTTGAAAGAGTACCATTGCACGCGGTGGATGTTTTCCCCGAATGGCAAGTACGCCTACACCCTGCGCGGCTCCGCGCCCGGCGGGTTGCCATACGTAGATGTCGGTAAGGCGGCCCTTCGAATCTTCAAGCCCGGCGAAGACGGCGGTTCCGGCTGGCGGTTCAGCGGCGTTCCATTAGATGGTGGGAAACTGCTGCTGTTTGCCAATAGCGCCGGCCACGACGCCGAGGGCAAGCCGTTTAGACGGTGCCACGTGGTGCGTCTGGACATGGACAAGCCGGAAGGAGCCGTGGTCGTAGACGACCGCGTCGGTGTCGATTCTGCCCCGGCCATTCGCAACGGCGTGGTCCTGTGTCGTTTGTTCGATGGACGGATCGCCCTGCTCTCCGTAGAATCGCTGAAGGTGGTTGCCACGTGTGATCCTTTGAAGAACGACCGCGCGGTGTGGTTGGGCTTCGCCCCCGGTCGAGGCGACGTCTACGTTGTGGCTAACGGCGTGCATATACACGACCAAAGCAACCTGAAGCGTCTGGCGACTCTCGCTGTAGGCGGATGCTCGAACGCCTACACGATCGGTGTCACGTTCTCGGAAGACGGCAAGCACGCCTACGTCGCCACACCTTATGGGCACTACTTCGCGGTGATCGATACTCAGCGGCGTGAGTTGGTTGCCAAGGTGGCCTTGAAGACCTCGGCCGCCGGAGTATTGCTTTGGCCCTGGGAGCCCGAAGAGGGTGTTTCCGAGAAGCGCGGCACATGCTTGGTGATCACGACCAGATTGCCGTGGGAATAGGGGTTGCTGCACCTATGATGGGCCGTCGGACAAGAAGAACCACATCCATCCAAACAGGAGGATTGAACATGTTGAGAGCAAGAATGATCGCTTGGCGCCCGCTCGCTCTGGGTCTTGCCCTGGTTGCCTCGACCGTTTGTTCCGCTCGGGCCGAGGAGTTCAAAAGCAACTGGGACAAGACCCCCGACCGCGTCTGGATCGGGCCCGACTGGTGGGCTAACCGCGTGGAAGACTGGCGAATCCACGATGGCCGACTGGAGTGTGTTCAGCCCGGAATGAGGGCCGCCTATCTCACCACGCGGACTCTGGGGGGCGAGTTTCAGTTGAGTGTCCGCACGGGTATGCTCGGCAAACCCGATACACTCGACAAACGCGGGCTCACCGGATTCTTCTTCTCCAACATGGGGGAAGACGACTACAAGACTGAGGACTTGCTCCGCAGCACCACTTCCCTCAAAACGTTTCTTGCCGGACTGGACGGCGAGAGCCGCTTGGTGGTCTATTGGGTCAGAGACGCCGCTGTGGTGAGCAAGAAGCGACTTGCCCGCCACGAGAACGAAGACATCCGGCTGGAATTTCGAGCCGTACCGGTCGGCAAGGGGTACTCGCTGGAGTTCGCGGCATTCGATCACAAGACGGGCAAGCTGCTGGACCGACTCCCGTTGGACGGCGACGACGAATACCCGCCGGACCTGCCGAGACCGGCAGACGGCGAGTTCCCGGCGGAACCGCTAAACGGCTACGTGGCACTGGTAGCTGGGACTTCTCCCGCGACAGAAGGCGGTGAGCCGCGTACGCCTGTCCGGTGTTGGTACCGCGACTTCAAACTCTCCGGCAAGGACGTGAAAACGCACGCTGAGCGGCCGGAACCGCCCGGCGAGCATACAGAACAGGTTGGCGAAAGCGAGGGGTCGACCATCGAGCAACCACCGGCCGACAAATTGGCCGTTCTGCTGGACTCTTTGGCGAAACTGAAACTCACGTCGGAACAAGAGTCGAAGATTCGCGCGCGGTTTGCCGACCGGGAGAACCAGAATCCGCCAAGTCCCGCCACGTTTGCGGAGTTCCTTCGGGAGATCTTGGACGAAGAGCAACAGGCCGTTTTCGATCGACTGATCGAATCTCCCGATTTCTAAGCCGAGGAGTCCGGGCATCGCGTTCCCGGCACCTATGAAGTGACGGGCCTGACCGCTGCGTCAAGAGATAAGGGTCCCAACGGCCGGACTTGGGCCGCGAGAACACTGAAAGAATGGGGCTACGCCCGGTGGGGACCACGGGGGCGACTCGTGCGGCGGGGGAGAGTGAAGGGGACGGAATCCAACGCAAGACGCCGAGTTCCACCGGTCAGCCACCCAAGGTCGCACCGGAGGGCCGAAAAGTCGACGACCCCGAAGCCCGGCCGGACAAGCACTCCGAGGTGTGGCGCAGGACCCACCGGGCGCTCGGCCAACGTCTGCCGGCAGTCGAGTTCATCGAATGTCCACTGGAGGTCGTGCTGAGTTTCTTCCGGGAGGTCCTGGAAGCCGAGATTCGTCCGGACTGGGCTGCGCTAAAACGGATTGGAGTTACCGAGGCCACGATGGCGGATTTCTATGCGCGTAGCGACTTCATTTCCTCTGCCTCGGGCAGCGGTTCGCCTTCGGGGGGCAACTCACCCGACTTGCGGAACTGTTCCATCCATCGACCGATCGACCACGAGGAGACCCCCAGTCGACGCCCCGCCTCCGCCTGCGTGTATCCCTGCTCGACGACCAGCCGAGCTGCCCCCAACCTGAATTCCTTCCCGTATCGTTTTCGTTTCGCCATGACGGACACTCCTTTCTGCCAGGGCCATATTCTACCCTCGCTCCGAGTGTCCGCCAGGCATAGGGCACCTCAGTTGACGCCGCCGCGGGCTCCGAGTGCGCGGGGCTCGCGTCAACAATTCTGGTTCTGACTATGCGGGGAAACCGGCTGTTGATCGCAGCCTGCGTCGTGCGCATTGCCCTTGAAGTCCTCCTTGCGCAGCCCAAACCGCCTCATCTTGTCGTAGAGCACGCGCGGATCGATACCCGCCATCTCGGCCGCAATGCCCATTCGTCCGGCCGCCATTTTGAGAACGTTGACCAGATAAGCGCGCTCGACACCTACAAGGATCGCCGACAACGGCTTGGCCAGCCATTCCTGGGGGAACTCAAGCGGGACGGACTGGTTGGGTTGAAGGTCCGACGCGGCTTCGCAACGACCGCAGATCCGAATCTCCTCCGGTAGGTCAATCAGCTCGATCAGGTCATGGGAGCTGACGAGCATCGTCCGTTCGATGACGTTGATCAGCTCGCGCACGTTGCCCGGCCACTCGTAGGCGAGCATGGCCTCCATCGCGCCTGGAGCGATTCCGGTTGCGCGATTAGAAAACTGACTCCGGAAATAGTCGACGTAAATGTCGATTAGCTCTGGAACGTCTTCACGGCGCTCCCTCAATGCTGGCATGGCAAGGGTGACGACGCTCAGGCGGTAGTAGAGGTCTTCTCGGAACGATTTCTCCGCGACCTTCTTTCGGATGTCGCTATTGGTGGCCGCGATCACGCGAACGTCGATGGGCCGCGATTTTTCGCCGCCGACGGGGCGTACGGTCCGATCCTGGAGAACGCGGAGCAGTCTCCCTTGGAGGTGAGTGGGCATTTCACCGACCTCGTCCAGGAAGAGTGTGCCGAGGTGGGCCAACTCGAAACAGCCTCGCCGCGACCGACTGGCCCCGGTGAACGCCCCCTCCTCATGGCCGAACAGCTCGCTTTCGAGCAGCGATTCGGTTATCGCCGCGCAGTTGACGGGCAGAAACGGCCCGGATCGTCGAGGCCCCTCTTGGTGGATGGATCGAGCCAGCCATTCCTTGCCGACCCCGGTTTCCCCGAGGATCAGAAGGGTTGTATTGGACGCTGCGACCCGCCTGGCAACCTCCATGAAGCTCCGCATGGGCAGGCTAAGAGACACGAAATCACTCAGTTTCGGCTGCTCGTTCGTAAAGACGCTGCCGAGCCGGGCAGCCAGGCTACGGCGGCGACGTGCGACAATCGCCTCACACACGCTACGGAGGTCGTCCTCCGACAATCCCGTGTACAGGACCGCGAGGCAACCCGCCACCAGAAAATGGGCTCGCTCGGAGGGGTTTTCTTGGTCCACGAGGGTCACCACATCGGGTGACTCAGGAAGCGATCGAAACGATCGCACCACGTCGTCCAGATTCCCTGCGAGCAGGTCGCGGCCAACAAAAATCAGGTCCGTCGACTCCCTCGCCGCGTGCGCCCGAATCTCGTCGACCGATGCGCAGCCTTCGACGCCAACGTTCAGACACACCAGGATATTGTCAAGCCTTTCGGCCAAGGAGGGCTTGTCGGTTGCCAGAATCGCGTGAAGTAGCATGCAAGGATCCCATCGCCGTAGGTTTTCAGATCGGAGTAATCATCCGAAGCAAGTCCGGCATTGTACTCCGAATCTCGACCGAGACAATTGCCACGAGGAGTGAATCTGGGCGATCTGCGACAGCGAAAAGGCGGGGCAAGGCCGTCTGCTGGCAAGTTCAGCCGGTCTGGCGGCGGTTGGCACGCGAAATGCTTTGCCTTTGGGTAGGAGCCAACCATTTTCCGGGCGGCGTTTGTTTCCGGCCCGGCGCCTTCCCGTGTGGCTTCTGACGGAGTCCTCCAATGAACCGAGCTGCGAAGGCGACGAGTACCCGGCGTGTTTCCCCGGCCGAATCGGTAGAAATCCGTCCTGCCCAGGCCGTGCGACCGCCCAAGCCCAGACCCCCGCAAATCAAGCGCTAGCCCTAATGGCCGATGCAGGCCGGGGAGATCAGCTCGCGTTCTTCATGGTCGTGCGGCAGGGATAGAGCGATTCCCACCGTCTCGGTTTCTTCCGGATCAAGTCACTGAATGAGTTAATGAAAGGATTCACATGAGCGATTTCGGAGCCGGCAGTCTGTCTCAAGTCTTGGACGGCGAAGAAGAACCTCCCGACGTAGCCCCACGGACCTTCCTTTCCTCCCGGACACCTCGGATAGAGCCTGACGGCTCGCCACTGCTGTCTTTCGGGGCGGCCGTGAAGAACGGCGGCGGTGCCCCCGGTTGTCGGCGATCAAGCCCGAAAGTCCGAGCGTTTCGCAGAGCCTTCTTTCCCGGACTCGCCGACGCTGACTGGAACGACTGGCGATGGCAGATCCAGCACCGAATCCGCACGTTGGACCGGTTGGAGGAGATGCTGGTTCTGTCGCGCGCGGAGCGGGAATCGCTGTTTTCGCGGGGGATGTTGCTCCCGATGGGGATCACGCCTTACTACATGAGCTTGATCTCCCCCGACGATCCCGGCCAGCCTTTGCGACGAACGGTTGTGCCTACGACGGCTGAGTTCACGCAGTCCGCCGGGGAGGCCGACGACCCGCTCGGCGAGGACGGACACAGCCCGGTTCCCGGCCTGATCCATCGCTATCCGGATCGGGTTCTGCTGCTGGTGCACGATTTCTGTTCGACCTACTGCCGATACTGCACGCGGTCGCGGGTCGTGGGCCACGGTCAGATCATGGCCCGGCAGGCCCGGCTGGAGCAAGCCTTGGATTACATTCGGGAAACCCCGACCGTCCGCGACGTGTTGCTCTCGGGCGGAGATCCCCTGACGCTGAGCGACGAACGGCTGGAGTGGATTCTGACCCAGCTTCGGGGGATCCCGCACGTCGAATTCGTCCGTTTGGGGACCAAGATGCCGGCCGTGTTGCCGCAGCGGATCACGCCCCGACTTTGCCGGATGCTGCGGAAGTATCACCCCTTGTGGATGAGTCTCCATTTCACACATCCTGACGAGTGCACGGAGGAGGCCCGCCTTGCCTGTACCCGTTTGGCCGACGCCGGGATCCCTCTGGGCTCGCAGACGGTCTTGCTGAAGGGCGTCAACGACGACGTGGAAACGCTGAAACAACTCTACCACCGACTGCTCGTCATGCGAGTGCGGCCCTACTATCTCTACCAGTGCGACCCCATTTCCGGGTCGTCGCACTTCCGCACGCCCGTGTCGAGGGGGCTGGAGATCATTGCAGGCTTGCGGGGTCACACGACTGGCTACGCCGTGCCGACCTACGTGATCGACGCGCCGGGTGGCGGCGGCAAGATCCCCTTGCAGCCCGACTACGTTCTCGGACGGGAGGGCGACTACCTGTTGTTACGGAACTACGAAGGAGACATATTCCGGTATCCCGATCCCCTTCTGCCACAGGAAACGCAAGAGGTGGGCTTATGAGCGACCAGGAGGTTCTCTGTGCCTTGTGCGCAAGTTGTGGGCCGACGTGCTGCGAATTCCGCGAGATCTACGTCACGCCGGGAGACGTGGGGCGGATTGAGGCTTTTAGCGACCGGCGAGAGTGCTATGAGTTCGCGCGTCCGGCCGATCCAGCGTACGGCGACCAGGACGACGACCCCGCATGGACAAGCTGCGTGTTCCGTACGGACGGCACTCGCCGGGTCCTCCGGCAACGATCCCATGGAGCGTGCGTCTTCCTCGGACGTCAGGGATGTGTGTTGCCGACGGAAGTCCGTCCCCTGATTTGCCGGCTCCACCCGTACGATTACGACGAACGGGGCGTGAAGGATGTATTGGTGGCGGAATGTCCGGTCCATCTGCTCCCGCCGGGGCAGGCGTTGATCGCGGCGCTGGGCATGAGCCTCAAGGACGCCCGCCGGTGGCATGAGCAACTCTACCAAGAGATTCGCCTCGAGAGGGGAATGATAGAATGCACGTCGGTTTGACCTACGATCTGCGCGACGAGTATCTGGCAGCCGGATACGGCGAAGAGGAGACGGCCGAATTCGACCGGGCCGACACGATCGACGCGCTGGCTGAAGCACTTAGGGAGTTGGGGCACGAACCAGACCGGGTCGGCAATGCTCGGCAACTCGTCCAGCGACTGGCCTGCGGCGACCGCTGGGACCTGGTGATGAATATCGCCGAAGGCTTGCGCGGAGTCGCCCGGGAGGCCCAGGTGCCGGCCATTCTGGAAGTCTACGACGTTCCCTACACCTTCTCGGACCCGCTGGTAATGGCCCTATGCCTGCACAAGGGGTTTGCCAAGACGGCCGTGAAGGCGGTTGGTGTGCCTACGCCCGACTTCGCAGTCGTCGAGGGGCTTGCCGATCTTGAGAAACTGGATCTGCCGTTTCCCCTGTTTGCCAAGCCGGTGGCAGAGGGAACGGGCAAGGGAATCGGGTCGTCGTCCGTGCTCCATGACCGTTCGGCCCTCGAGCGGGTCTGCACCAAGTTGTTGGCCCGATACCGACAGCCGGTGCTCGTGGAGACCTACTTGCCGGGGCGAGAGCTGACCGTGGGCTTGATCGGCACGGGCTCGAATGCCCGCGTCTTGGGAACGCTGGAGATCGTCCTTCTCCCGGGCGCCGAGCCGGAAGCGTATTCGTACAAGAACAAGGAACTCTGTGAGGAACTAGTCGATTATCGGCTGGTCCGGGCCAAGGAGGACGAGGAAGTCCGGAGGGCCGAGTTGTCTGCCCTCACGGCTTGGCGCGCGTTGGGCTGCCGTGACGCCGGCCGGATCGATTTTCGGTCCGACGCCGCCGGCCGGCCTTGTTTCCTGGAGGCCAACCCGTTGGCGGGGCTCCATCCCGCGCACTCCGACCTGCCCATGCTTTGCACTCGGCTGGAAATCGGGTACTCTGAATTGATCGATTGGATTATTCGGTCGGCCGCGGAGCGTTTGATCCCGGACTCGGGAAAACGGCTTGCCGAATCTGCCGCGCAGGACCAGTGATGCGTATCGCCGTCGTTCACAATCAGGTGTCCCGCAATGCCTCGGCGGCCGATCGCGACGTGTTGGCTCAGGTATCGGCCGTTTCGCAGTCCCTGGAGCGGCTGGGCCATGAAGCGGTCACGGTCGATGCGACGCTGAACCTGAAGGCACTCCGGTCTCGGCTGTCGGATCTCCACCCGAACGTCGTGTTCAACCTGGTGGAGTCGCTGGACGGCTCCGACTGGCTGATGTTCCTGGCGACCGGTCTGTTCGATGCGATGGGGCTGCCCTATACCGGGTCCCCAACCGAAGCGGTTTTGCTCGCAAACCACAAGCTGCTGGCCAAAGAGCGGCTTCGGCAGGCGGGTCTGCCCACGCCCGATTGGCTGGCGGGACGGGCGCGACGGCCCGGGCGCGACGGAAGTGGCTGGGACGGTCAGCGGTTTCGCCCGGACGTATCGTACATCCTCAAGGCGGTCGCGGAGCATGCTTCCGTCGGGTTGGGGGACGCGTGCGTTGTGGCAGCGGATGACGAAAATGCGTTGCGCCGCCGACTGGAGGAGCACGCCAAAGCCCTGGGATGCGTCTGCTTCGCGGAGCACTACGTCGACGGCAGGGAGTTCAACCTCTCGCTGCTCGCATCGCCGGACGGCCCAGAGGTCCTCCCGGCCGCGGAAATCGATTTTTCGGCGTTTCCGCCCGGCAAGCCGCGGATCGTGGGATATGAGGCCAAATGGGAAGCCGGCTCGTTCGAGTACGATAACACGCCGCGAGGATTCGACTTCCCGGATGCCGATGGGGCGCTCGTGAGCGAGTTGAGCGACCTGGCGATTGCCTGCTGGAATCTGTTTGGGTTGCGAGGCTATGGGCGGGTCGATTTCCGAGTCGACGCCCGGCGGTGTCCCTGGATCCTGGAGGTGAACGCCAATCCTTGCCTTTCGCCGGACGCAGGCTATGCCGCGGCACTTGCCCGGGCGTCGATCCCCTTCGAGAAGGGGATCGAGCGGATCCTGGACGACGCCGTAGCAATCGAGAGCGGGCTTTCGCTCGGCCAACGGGATACCTCGGGTGGAGCGTGCCCTGCTGTACCGCCGGTGTGATCCAGCAGCAGCACGGAAAGCACCGCGCGTAAACCAGCCTGCAATCGGAGATCGCCATGTTTCTCATTCGCCGTATCCACGACGACGTGCTCCCGGTTAACCAGGAGGCGATACGGCAGGTGCAGGTGATACTGCGATCGCATTTCTCGGCCGTTCATCCCGATGAGATCGAAGGGCTGGCCGCAAAGCTCTGCAACCCGTTCAAGCAGCGGTTTCGCAGCGTTCTGCTGGTTGGCGAACGGTCGCGTGGGCGCGTGGCCGGCTTTGCATTCCTGATGCACGAGCCCGAATTGAGGTTCTGCTATCTCGACTTCATCGCTTCGGCCAAGGACATGACGGGACGGGGCATCGGCGGCGCCCTCTACTACCACGTCCGCCAGGAGGCCATCGCCCTGGACGTGCGGGGCCTCTTCTTCGAGTGCCTCCCCGACGATCCGGACGAGTGCGACGACGCGGGAATGTTTCGCGAGAACGTGGCCCGATTGAAGTTCTACGAACGGTTCGGGGCTCGGCCGATCGCGGGCACGGAGTACCAGAAGCCGATCAAGCCGGGCGACCGCGGCATGCCCTTCCTGATGTTCGACGCCTTGGACGACGGTCAGCCTCTTGCACGGGACTTCGCGCGGAAGGTCGTTCGTGCGATCCTCGAGCGAAAATACGGCCGAATCTGCTCTCCGCGGTACATCAACCAAGTCGTCGAATCGTTTTGTGACGAGCCGCTGGATTTGCGCCCACCACGTTACGTGCATAGCCCGAGGCCCGTGAAGTCCGCCAACGTCCGGCGTTTCGACGCGATCGCCATGGTGGTAAACGAGAAGCACGACATCCACCACGTCCGCGAACGCGGATACGTGGAATCGCCGGTCCGGATCAGTGCGATTAGGTCGGAATTGGAGCCGACGGGGCTGTTTGAGACGATCGCTCCGCGGCATTACTCCGAAAGGCACATCAAGGACGTGCATGCTCCGGATTTCGTGGAGTACCTGCGCAAAGCATGCGCCAACGTGCCGCCGGGGAAGTCGGTCTACCCGTACGTGTTTCCGATTCGAAACGCCGCGCGGCGGCCCAGGGAGCTGTCGGTGCGAGCCGGGTACTACTGCATCGACACCTTCACCCCGCTGAATCCCAACGCCTACCTCGCGGCCAAGCGGGCGGTCGACTGCACGCTGACCGTCGCGGACGAAATCCTCCGTGGCCGCCGGCTGGCCTATGCCCTCGTGCGTCCGCCCGGTCATCACGCCGAGCGCCGGGCCTTCGGCGGGTTCTGCTACTTCAACAACGCCGCCATCGCCGCACACTACTTGAGCAAGTATGGCAAGGTGGCTATGATCGACGTGGACTACCACCACGGCAACGGCCAAGAGAACATTTTCTACGAACGGAGCGACGTGCTCACCGTGTCGATCCACGGCCATCCCAACTTCGCCTATCCCTACTTCACCGGCTTTGCCGACCAGCGCGGCGCCGGGGCCGGGGAGGGATTCAATTTGAACCTTCCGCTCGCAGAGGTCGTTCGCGGCGACCAGTATCGCGAGGCGCTGCGCAAAGCGCTGAAGGCCGTCCACCGATTCGGGCCGGATCTGCTCGTCGTCTGCCTCGGACTGGATACGGCCAAGGGCGATCCGACCGGAACGTGGCCGCTAACGCCCAAGGACTTCGAGGCGAACGGCCGGATGCTCGGCGAGTTGTACAAGCCCACCCTCGTCGTTCAGGAAGGCGGATACCGGACGCGCACACTCGGCGTCAACGCTCGGCACTTCTTCACCGGGCTGGTTGCGGGAGCGCACGGGCGATGAACGACCCCGCCGAAACCTCCGAGTCGTCTCGATCCCTGACGTTTCGTCAAACGGTCGCCGGCCACGACGCGATATGGGTTCGAGGCGTCGTCCAGCGCGCCGAGGTCTTCTCAGCGGCCGAGGTCGACGTCGCGGTCGAGCTGGTGCAGGAGCGCCTGGCCAAAGGGCCGGGCAGCGGTTATCACTTCGTCTTTGCGGAACGCAACGGCCAGGCTCTCGGATACACCTGCTACGGCCCCATTCCGGCGACCGCGCGGCGTTACGACCTCTACTGGATCGTCGTCGAGCCTTGGTGCCGGAGCGCAGGCATCGGCAGGCTCCTTCTCGCGGAAACCGAGCGCCTGGTTCGCGCCCACGGTGGACGGAGAGTCTACGCCGAGACCTCGGGCCGCGACGAGTACGGTTCCGCCCGCGCCTTCTATGAGCGTTGCGGGTTTCGTCGCGAGGCGGTTCTGGAGGACTTTTACGCCGATGGCGACGACAAGATCATCTACGTAAAGGCCCTGCCCAGTGCGTAGTCCACACCAAGAACGTCGCGCTGAACCGGATTGTGAGCCGATTTCCTCCTCCTTGACTCACGGCATTGCTACCCGCTTGCTGGGGAATCACCCGGTGCGTGAAACCTTGCCGGGAGGGGCAAAGTTGAACATCGATCGGCTGTTGCCGTTTCTGTGTGTCTATCGGCGCGATCCAAAGCGTCAGGACGCTGGCACGGGGCTGTTCGTGACGTCCGAAGCATCCTATCTGAACGCTCCGGGGGCGGCGACGCGACGAAAAGGAATGAGGCATCTTGTGCGGCACATTTCGGAAGCGGCGTCCTCTCGCATGGGGGCGTTTCTCATTCTGGAGGTCTGGTCGGGTGACGACCGTCACGTCCCCCAAGCCGTGGATGAGTTGACCGGCGAGCCGCTCCTTCCGGGACCGGGTTTTCGCATCCTCACCCGATTGCCGCGCGCGCCGCAAGGCACGGTGGCCACACTCGAATTCGAACTCCAACGCATCAAGATCCATCGCCAGGCGGCCCGGGTGGACATCAACCTCCGCTCCCGAAATCACCCGCCGCGCATGACCCAGCTCATCTCGGCCACAGAAGCAGAGCGAATCAATTGCTACGTGCCGGGATTGGAGATTTGCCCAATTTACCGCAACCCGCAGACCGGCGAAACGTACGAAGACGTCCTTCGCACTCTGCGCCGGCGCGTTGCCCGCGCGCTGAAGAAGGCGTTTTTCACATTTGCCCTGAATCATACCAGCGTTCGACCGCAACACTACTACGTGTTGGGACGCAAGTCGCTCCCCAAACAGGTCTGGACCGTCGACTCTCAGTTGGCCAACGTGAGCAGCCAGTTCAAATTCCTGCTGCTCATCACGCCCGTCAACGCCGGACGCTCGTGGCATGCCTTTGCCGAGAGCGGGTACGCAGAAGAGCCCAGGTTTCAGTATCGGCCGCTGGAAACCGATCCGCTCCTGCTGAAACGGAGATTGCTGGCGATCCGAACCGACCGGATCGAAGATCCGACGCTGGCCCACCTCTTTCGGCAGACGCAAGACGAGTTGGATCGGCAAATCACGATGCTGGGCGACATTGGCACGCCACGGTTTCTGCCGGGCAGCCTGCAAGTGTACGGGGCTGTGGAGCCCCCGCTACTGGAGTTGGCCCGCGATGTCCTGCGGAGGCTGCCGGATTCGGGCGAGGACACGAGCGGGATCGTGAGCGCCCAAGCATTTGCCCGCCGGGCCACCCAAGAGATACGGCATTACCGTCGTCATTTCTGGCGGCCGCGTCGACCCGGTCGGGTCGTCGCGTGGCGGCACTCCTGGAGGGATGGCTGCCTCGCCGTCTTGCCGACGTCTTGGTCGTGCAGGCTCGACTGGCACCCGACCGCCGTACGGCAGAACTCTCGCGGCAAGAGCGGTTGCGCCTCGTTCAGGCCGCCTTCAGCACCGGCCACCTTGCCGGTGAGAGCGTCTAGCCGCACCGCCACTCGGGAAGCCGACCGGCGAGGAATCGCTGGCCTGGTGCGATCTTCATCAAAATGGCACGGCATCACGACCTTGAAGGCATTCTGCAAGTAGATGATAGCGCCTGGGAAATCCGGCCCGGCACACACGGAGTTGTAAGAAACGCCCCTTTCGCTTCCCGGCTTTCAGCTTGCTCAATCAGCGCCACAGCCGCCGTCAGTTCTTACAAGACCGCCGATTGCTCCAAGCCGACGCCACCGCCAATCTTGCATCATTCCCTAGTAGCGGTACAGAGCACTCTTGCGGCCCGATTTCGCGTTCCGAGCACCGGGGTGGTGGGATTGGACGTGTTTTCGGTTTGCGGCGATTCTGGCGCCTTGGGAGCGTTCTGACTACCGGGTTGGAGACCCAAGATCGGATCGACCGGGCAGACCATGGCTGAAACATCGATTCTGGCGCGAAAAACCCTATTCCCTGATAGGGTTTTCGCTCGGGTCGCGGCCAACAGGTGTTTGGGACCTGTTGGGGCTTCCCTGGATTCAAACGCCACAGGGACTGGGCTTCGCGAGATTCTCGAAGACGCAACCCGTTGGCGGGGTGTCGCCCACTGGGGTTCTGGTGTTCCGCCGTGTTTCATGGTCGGTTCGAAGACCTGCCCACCGGGTCTGAGGCTTCGTTTCGACAATCGCACCATGCCCAACGGCGCGAGGACGGGCGTCGTCGTTGGCTTGCGGGAGGAGTACCACGATGAAGATAGCCTGTCTTTGCTGCACGTACAATCGGCCTGAGCAATTGGCCGAAGCCATCGAGTCGTTCCAGCGGCAGACGTATCCGCTTGCGAAGCGGGAGCTGATCGTGCTGGATGATGCCGGCCAGTACGACGAGCAGATGGGGCCCGGCTGGTGGCTGCTCTCGCTCGGAAAGCGGTTCCGTACTCTCGGCGAGAAGCCGAATGCCTGTGCTGCGTTGGCTTCGGCGGATGTTGATGCTTTCGCCGTGTGGGATGACGACGACATC
>DATLAN010000591.1:0-11446 GCA_035527455.1 Thermoguttaceae bacterium | reverse complement strand
CACAGCGTCCTTCGCTGCCGGCGGCACTGTATCGGTCGATCGATTCGACGGAAGGCATCTTCCCTACATCGACAATCTCGTCAGCTTGATCGTGGTTGAGGACCGCTACGACGTGCCGACCGAGGAGGTGATGCGGGTGCTTGCCCCGCTCGGCGTGGCGTACGCGAAGACCGGCGAGCGGTGGACGAAGACGGTCAAGCCGTGGCCCGACGAGATCGACGAGTGGACCCATTACATGCACGGTCCCGACAACAACGCGGTGGCCGATGACACGGTGGTCGATTCGCCTCGCCGATTGCAGTGGACCGGCGGCCCGCAATGGACGCGCTGTCACGAAACGATGTCGAGCATGAATGCCATGGTCTCCGCCTCCGGCCGGATATTCTACGTCATGGACGAGGGGCCGAGCAGCTCCATTCAGTTGCCGCCCGAGTGGAAGCTGGTCGCCCGCGACGCCTTCAACGGCGTGGTGCTCTGGCGGCGCGAGATCCCGTTGTGGCAGACCCACCTCTGGCCGGTGAAGGCCGGGCCCGCCACCATCCCGCGTCGCCTGGTGGCCGTCGGCGATCGCGTGTATGTCACGCTCGGCCTGGCCGCACCGGTGACGGCCTTGGACGCCGCCACGGGCGAAACGGTCCGGACCTACCCCGGCACCGAAGGCACCGAAGAGATTCTCGTCTCCGACGGCGTGCTGTATCTGCGGGTGAACGAGGATTTCGAGCCGGACGTCTTCGAACCCCAGAACGAACACTGCTGGACCGAATCGGCGCGGGCCATGGGCGTGATTGGAATATGGACGCCCGGCGACAGGCAGCACGTCGCGGCCATCGACGCCGGCTCCGGCAAGCAGCTATGGCGCGTCGAGTCGCCCGTCGCCCGGCTTACGCTCACCGTGGACGCGGACAGCGTCTACTTCCACACCGGCGGACACCTGGCGTGTCTTGATCGCCAAACAGGCAAGCAGCGGTGGCGGCAAGAGGAGGTGGGCAAATTCGATTCGCTCAATACGCGCTACCCGCCCACGCTGGTCTCTTACGACGACGTGCTTCTTTACCAACATTACGAGAACATCAGCGCGTATTCCCGAGAGACCGGCGACTTGCTGTGGAAGTCGTCCCATCCGCGCTCCGGCCACGTGTCGCCGGGCGACGCGCTGGTCATCGGCGGCCTGGTCTGGTCGGGCGGCACGGGCGCCGGCAACTTCATCGGCAAGGACATCCACACGGGCGAGGTGAAATCGGAATTCCCGCCGCCGAAGATGACCTGGTTCCATCCCCGCTGCTACCGCTCGAAGGGGACCTCGCGGTTCCTCCTGGCGTCGCGAACCGGCATCGAAGTCGTCGACGTCCGCAACGAAAAGGTCGACGTCAACCATTGGACGCGGGGTTCGTGCCTCTACGGCATCATGCCGGCCAACGGGCTCATCTATACGGGGCCCCATCCCTGCGCCTGCCTTCTGGAGACCAAGACGTCGGGTTTCAACGCGCTGGCGCCGGCTGGCCGGAGCGGGGACGTCGCGGACGAAATACCGGACGCCGATCGCCGCGAAAAGGGCCCGGCGTATGGCGACGTTTCCGGCAAGGGCCCCGACGCGTCGTCGGCATGGCCCATGTACCGTCACGACCCGGCCCGCAGCGGTTACGCGCCGATCGCCGTTGCGGCGAAACTCGAGAAGCTTTGGGCAACGGACGTCGGCGGCAAACTCGGCAGCCTGGTGTCGGCGGATGGTATCGTGGTCGCCGTCACGCCGGAAAGCCATACGATCCACGCGCTGGAAGCCGGCAGCGGCGAACGGATCTGGCAATACACTTGCGGCGGCCGCGTCGATTCGCCGCCGACCTTCTGCGGCGGCACGATCATCTTCGGATCGCACGACGGATACGTGTACTGTCTGCGGGCGAGCGACGGGGAGCTGGTCTGGCGGTTCCTGGCCGCGCCCAATCGCCGGTGCCTGGTTTCTCACGGCCAGGTCGAATCGGTGTGGCCCGTCCACGGCAGCGTCTTGGTGATGAACGAGGCCGTTTACTGCGTGGCCGGACGCAGCGCCTTTCTCGACGGCGGTCTTCGCTTCTATAAGCTCCGGGCCGAAACGGGCGAGCTGCTCGCCATGACCAAGATCGACGAAAACGACCCGGAAACCGGCGAGAACCTTCAGAAGCTGCAAGGCGGATGGCTCGGCCTGACCATGCCGGTGGCCAACCCGGACATTCTGACCAGCAACGGGAAACGCATCTTCATGCGCAGCCAACCGTTCGACTTCGACGGCAACCGCCTGCGCATCGCGCCCGACCTGGACGTCCAGCGGCAGGATCGCGACGACGCCCACCTGTTCAGCCCCGTCGGACTTCTCGACGACGCCTGGCACCACCGGAGCTACTGGACCTACGGGGTCACGGCCGTCTACGGCTGGCACGTGTGGTTCGAGGCGGCGAAATATGCCCCGTCGGGCCGAATCCTCTCGTTCGACGACGAGGTGATCTACGGCTTCGCCCGCAAGCCGCAGTTCCTGGCCCAGGCGCCGACCATCGAATACCAACTGTACAAGGCCGACCTGCGCCCGGCCGCCGACGGACCGGCCCGCGTTCGAAAAACGGCTTCCGAACATCCCGAATACGAATGGAATCAGACGCAATGGCTCAGCCGCGGAAGACTGTACGAACCCGAGCAGTTGACGGCGCTCGAGTATCATTGGATCGAGCCCGACCTGCCGATTCAGGTCCGCGCCATGGTGCTGACCAAGGACGTCCTCTTTCTTGCCGGCCCGCCGGACGTGATCGACGAAGTCGCCCTTTGGCACAACCCGGATGACGCCGAACTCGAGCGAAAAGCGGCCCAACAGACCGAGGCCTTCCGAGGCCGCAGCGGCGGTTCGCTCTGGGCAGTGTCCACGGGAGACGGCCGCCGCATGGATGGCGTCGATCTTGAAGCTCCGCCCGTCTTCGACGGAATGATCGCAGCCGACAACAAGCTCTTCCTCTCGCTCATGAATGGGAAAATCATTTGTTATGGAGGTTGACATCGAAGGCCGGGTTTTGCCGCCGTCGTCGCTGTGGACGGCGGTGGGGTAATGGTTGGGCCGTTGGTCGCGGCTTTATCCTTTGCGGATCACGCGGACGGCTCCGGCGGCCAATTCGAGCCGAACGGTCGTGCCGAGAGTGACGCCCAGTCGCTGGAAGTCGGCGATCGGCGTCTCGGCTCGCATCTCCTCCCCTCCGGCCAGCCGCACCCGCAAACGGCAGCGCTGGCGTTGCTGGCGGATCGAATCGACCTTTCCCGTAAGCGGTGCTTCTTCCTCGTCAGCACACGGAATCACGCGCACGCGGCCGGCGTCGATGGCGATTTCCACCGGCGTGTCCGACTCGGGCAGCGCGGGGCCGTTTTCCGCGGCGATCGTTTCGGCCGTGAAGCCGAGCGTCAGGCCGGTCTCGCTGTCGAACGTGAAACCGTCGCGCTGCGGCCGGAGCGTGCCGGAGAAGTGGTTGTCGATCGTGCCGGTGATCAGCCGCCCGGCCACCAGCGTGACGACGCGGTCGGCCAGCGTCATCGCCTGGCGGGGACTGTGGCTGGCCATGACGACGGTCATCCCCCGGCGGGCGTGCAGGTCGCGGATCACCGACTCGATCAACCGTTCGTTGGCCAGATCGACGTGCGCGGTCGGCTCGTCGAGGATGAGGATTTCGGGCTCCAGGGCCAACAGCCGTGCCAGGGCCACGCGCTGCCTTTCGCCGCCGGAGAGTTCCCGATGTCCTCGATGGGCCAGGGCGTCCATGCGAACCATCCGCAGCACGTGCTCCGCCCGGCGCCGCGCCTCGGCCCGGCGGACGCCCCGGATCCGCAGCCCGTACATCACGTTCTTCAGCACGGTCGTCTTGAACAGCACGGTTCGTTGCAGCAGCATCGGGCAGCGTCGCCGGGCGGCCAGCGGCTTGCCTTCGTCCCAGACGTTTCGTCCGTCGAGCAGGATGCGTCCTTCGTCGGGCCGTTGGAGAAAGGCCATCGTCTCCAGCAGGGTCGACTTCCCGCTGCCGTTGTGTCCGACCACGGCGAGGATTTCGCCCGGCTCCACGTCCAGGTGGGCGACGCGCAACGCTTCCACGCTTCGGCCGGTAGCCGATTCCCGGTACCGCCGCACGACGTTCTCGAGCGTGTAGCGCGGCGTCACTTCTGTCCCCCTTGGATAAGCTGAAAGAGGACGTTGATCGAAAGCGATACGGCCAGCAGGACGAGTCCCAACGCCAGGGCCAGGGCGAAATTGCCCATGTCGACGTGCTGCACGGTGGCGGTGGTCAGCGTTCGCGTGAAGCGGTCGACGTTGCCGCCGAGGATCATGGCCACGCCGACTTCGCTGACCACGCGGCCGAAAGCGGCGATCACCGCCGCGGTGACGCCGAATCGCGATTCGCGAAACACGGTCCAGAGCACCTGCCGCGTGTTGGCCCCCGTTGCCAGGGCCGTCTTGCGGACGTCGCGATCGGTTCGCGCCACCGCGGTCAACGTGAAGGCCGTCACGATCGGCAGAATCAAGAGCACCTCGCCGATGACGATGCCGGGCACGGTGAAGAGCAACTGCAACGGACCCAGCGGACCGGTCCGGCTCAGCAGCATGTAGACGAACAGCCCGACCACCACCGTGGGCAAAGCCAGCAGCGTGTTCAGCACGGTGACCACCGCCCGTTTGCCGCGAAATTCGTGCTCGGCGATGAGGATGCCCAGCGGGATGCCCAGCAGCGAAGCGATCAGCGTGGAAAGCCCGGCGATCGACAGCGACCGCTGGGCGTACTCGATCACCTCGGCGTCGAGTGAAAAGATGAGCCGTATCGCGTTGCGCAGCGCATCGAGGAGCATCGGCGTAGGGTGGGCACCGCCCACCATAATATTTCGATTCGGTGGGCACCGCCCACCATAATACATTTCGATTCGGTGGGCGATGCCCACCCTACATGGAGTGAAAAAGCATCTTTCCCTGCACGGTGTACTGCCCGATCATCTCCTGGACGTCGGCCGACGTGATCCACTCGATGTACTTCGTGGCCGCCTCGAAGTTTACGCCGGGGTGTTTGTTGGGACTGACGGCGATCACGCTATACGGATTGTGCAGATCGTCGCCGCCTTCGTAGAGGATCGCCAGATCCGTCCTGGCCGGCTCGGACAGGGCGAAGGCGTAGTAGGTGCCGCGGTCGGCCAGGGTGTAGGCTTGCTTCTCCGTGGCCACCGAGATCGTCTTGCCCATCCCCTGACCGATCGACAGGTACCAATCCCCGGTCGGCCGCAGGACGAAGGTCTCCGGATCGGGCTCGGCATAATTTCCAGTGATCGCCCAAAGGTACTGCTCCTTCTCGTGCGTTCCCGACTGGTCGCCCCGCGAGACGAAATCGTGCTCGGCGTCGGCGATCAGCATCAAGGCGTGGGCGGGGTTCTCGGCGTTCGTGATCCCGGCCGGATCGGACTTGGGACCGATGATCACAAAATCGTTGTACATCACCGGGTGCCGTTTCACTCCGTAGCCTTTTTCCACGAACTTTCTTTCCAGTCCCGGGGCGTGGACGAGGACCACGTCGGCGTTGCCGTCCCGCGCCAGTTGCAGACTCGCGCCGGTGCCCTTGGCGACCACCTTCACCTTGATCCCGGTTCTCTTCTCGAAATCGGGATGGATCTGCGCCAGCAGGCCCGAATTGTCCGTGCTGGTGGTGGTGGCCAGCGTCAGCACGTCCGGCGCCGCGGCATCCTCGCGATCGGTGCTTCCGCATCCGGCCGTGCAAGCCGCCAGCAGGAGCGACAGTACCGTCACCGCCCGGAAGCCGCCTCTTGATGGTCTCTTGGATCCGCGCAACATCGTGGCTGCTCCTACGGTCGAATTTGCCTTTCTGCAACGTTGCAGTACATCCTCCCCGGTACGGCCTGCAAGGGTCATGCGTCGCGGTAGGTTGCGGCGCGACCGTCGGCGGCGCGACCGCCGGTGGCGCGACCGCCGTCGGCGCGACCACCGGTCGCGGCTTTGTAGGGGAGAGTGATGATGAACACCGAGCCGTGCTCCACTCGGTTTTCGACGTCGATGCGACCGCCGTGGTTGGTCACGATCCGCCAGCACTTCGACAGCCCCAGGCCCAGCCCACGACCCGCCTGGCGCGCGGAATAATAGGGATCGAACAGATGCCGGCGCTGGTCGGGCGGGATTCCCGGCCCGTCGTCGGCAACGCGAATCTCGACGTGGCGCCGCCCCAGGTGCACGCCGATGGTGATCTCTCCTTCCCGGCCGATCGCTTCCAGGGCGTTGCGGCACAACGCCCGCAGCGCCACGGTCAACTGCGTGGGGTCGACCTCGATTTCCACCGGGCCTTCCACGCCCACGCGATGGAGCGTCGTCTCTTGCACGGCGGCCTGCGGCGAGAGTTCGTCGATCAGTTCGTCGATCAGCGCTGCCAGGTCGATCGGCTCGGGCTCGGGTTTCGGAGGCCGGGCAAAGAGCATCATGTCGGCGATCATTTCATAGACCCGCTTCGCCTGGACGTTCATCAACGCCAACGCCCGGCGCCGCTCGGGGTCCTTCTCTTCGCGGAGAAAGAGTTGGGCGCGGCCGGCGATGACCGTCAGCGGGTTGTTGATCTCGTGGCCGGCGCCGGCGGCGAATTCGGCCATCGCCTCGAGCTTCTCCGCTTCGAGGGTTTCCTGGAAACGGTTTTCCAGTTCCGCCAACCGGGCCAGCCTGGCCGTGAGCTTCGGCAGCCAATTGCCGACTCCGGCGACGGGAGCGAGCCAGCGGCGGGTGGCCTCGGCGGCGCGGCGTCGGCAGGCTTCCAGGTCGATTGGGGCCGTTTCGTCCGGCGACGCCCGGCCGGAGAGGATTTCGGCCGCCCTGTTTACCCAGTCTGCCGCGCCGTCGTGTGGTTTGGTCAGCCACTCCGGCAGCAGCGCGATCTCGCCGGCGGACGGGGCGTCGTCAACCTGGGTCAGCCACCGGTGGGCCTCGCAGAGCATACCCCGGAGGAAGGCCGCCTCCGCGGCGGCCTGTCCCTGCGCGGCGGCCAATTGACCAGCCAGATCGGCTACTTCCAGCGCCGCCGTTACCCGGGCGGCAAACGTTTCGCTCTCCGCCGTCGACTCCGCCTTCGAAGGCGTATCCGCGGCGGTCTCCCACTGCAAGACTTTCAGGGCATTTCTCGTGAGCCATCCGGCCAGATCCTCGACACCGCCGGGTTCGAAGCCGTCGGTGGCGCCGGCGGTGCACACGGCCCACAAGGTCAAGGGAGGATCGCACGCCAGAGCGGAGGCCAGCCGCCGCGTCGATTCGGAGGGGTCCTCGTCGAGCAACGCATCAACCAGCGCCGTGGCCGAGTTGTCCGCCATAGGCAGAACGCAACGACTCGACCCGGCGACGAGGGGAGGCAAAGGAAGCATGAGAGATGACAATCGAAAAAAACCGCGCGAACCACCGCTTTCAGACGGCTCTTACCTCCGGTCCGCGGTTCCCGGAAGGGGCCGTGCTGAAGCGGCAGCACACACGGCTAATGCCCCAGTGGTGTGGTCCCTCAAGCGCTGGAGATCGCTTCGATATCCAGATGATGGCACATCCGCTCGACGAGTTTTTCCACTTCGAACGGTTTGTGCATGAAGTCGTTGGCCCCTGCCATGCGCAGTTCGCCCACTTTGTCTTCTTCGACCATCCCGGAGATGCAGATGATCCGCACGTCGTCCATCGTGCTGTCGCTGCGGACTCGCTGGCAGACTTCTTTGCCGTTGATGTCCGGCAACATGATGTCCAGCACGATCAGGTCCGGGCGATACTCCTTGACCATCATGCCGGCATCGAAGCCGTTGTTGACGCTGCGGACTTCGAATCGTCCGTCGCGCTCCAGGACGTCGGAAATCAGCTCGACCAGCTCCTCGTCGTCGTCGACGATGAGCACCTTTCGTTTGCCGCTTTCCAGGGCGTCGGTGGGGATCCCGTTGTCCCGCATGAACATGTAGAGCTGTTCGCGGGGAATCCGGCGGAATCGGCTGCCTGGCACCCGAAATCCTTTCAGTTGTCCGGAATCGAAACAGCGAATGATTGTCTGTTGGCTGACCTTGCAGATCTTGGCCGCCTCGCCGGTCGTAAAGACTGTTTTCATTTTTGCCTGACCATCCCTTTGCCTAGCCGATGGATAAGCTAGCGTCAGCGAAGCCGTCGGGTCGCGTGTCGGCCCAGGGGCCCGAAGGCTTCTAGTCCTCCGTGTCAAATTGGCCTGAATCTCGCCTTGAGTTCGCCATGTCCGCAAACTCCTTACATCCCTATGCTGCATACAAACAGCAGGCTCATCCGGTTCTGCCGACATTACGGATTTTGCCAACAGGCGTTTATTATAGCTATCTTTCCGCGTTAGTCAATAGTAGTAAGGATTTTTTAACTCCTTGCCTAATAAGGGGTTACAAAACACGATCACCTGGCGACCGCTCATTTCCCCCCGGTTAGCGCGTATTTCCGGACAACGACGCACTGAGAAATGACGCAAAAGAGGTGGTCTGGTGAGTCCGAATGGGACTATGCTCCGAGCTTGGCGGGTGCCACGGGCTGCTCGTCAGCCCGTGCGACCGCTCGGGTTCGGCACTGGCCGGCAAGCGGCCAAGTGGCACCCAACCCGTCATTCCAAGGTTGACGCAGTCCTAGCCCGGATTATTCATGACCCCGGGAATTGCGTGACACACTGTCGTAGCCACGTTCGCCAGAACGTGATCGTAACCCTTGGGCACGCTCCACGTTCTGGCGAACGTAGCTACAAGCCCATGAATAATCCGGGCTAGCCGCGGCCTTCCAGGTGTACCATCAACACGGCCAGGTCCGCCGGCGTGATCCCGCTGATCCTTCCCGCCTGGGCCAGGTCGGACGGACGAATTCGGGCGAGCTTCTCCCGGGCTTCCGCCCGCAGATGGGCCACCGTGCGAAAATCCAAGTCCGCCGGGATCCGACGCGCCGCCAACCGACGCTGCCGGTCGATGTCGATCTGCTGTCGGGCAACATAGCCGGCGTACTTCGCGTCCCGCGCGACCTGCTCGGCCACCTCGCGCGAAACGTCGGCCAACGGCGGCAGATCGCCGGCCAATTCGTCCCAGGTGACCTCCGGCCGGCGGAGCAACCTGGCCAGCGTGATCTGACCGCGGCGCGTCGTTTCCAGCAAGCCGCTCACCCGGCCGATCTCCGCCTGCTTCCGCTCCAATCGTTCCCAACGCTGCCGATCGACCAGGCCCAGCCGACGGCCGACCGGCGTCAGCCGGCGATCGGCGTTGTCGTGACGCAGCAGCAGCCGATACTCGGCGCGGCTGGTGAACATTCGATAAGGCTCATCGACGCCGCGGGTGACCAGATCGTCGATCATCACGCCGATATACGCCTCGTCGCGGCCGAGCACCAGCGGCGGATCGCCTCGCAGGGCCAGCGCGGCGTTGGTCCCGGCCACGAGTCCCTGGGCGGCCGCCTCTTCATAGCCGGTCGTGCCGTTGACCTGGCCGGCCGCGTAGAGCCCGGCGATCCGCTTGGTTTCCAGCGACGGCTTGAGCTGTTCGGGTGGAAGGTAGTCGTATTCGATCGCGTAGCCGTAACGGAGGATTTCCGCGCGCTCCAATCCGGGGATGTGCCGCAGCATCGCGTCCTGAACGTCTCGCGGCAGGCTGGTCGAGAGGCCGTTGACGTAGACCTCGTGCGTGCGGCGGCCCTCCGGCTCGAGGAACAGTTGATGGCGGTTCTTGTCCGCAAAGCGAACGATCTTGGTTTCGATCGAAGGGCAGTACCGCGGCCCGGTCGATTGGATCTGCCCGCTGTACATCGGCGCCCGGTGCAGGTTGGCGCGGATCAGGTCGTGGACGGCCGGCGTGGTGTACGTGATCCAGCAGGGAAGCTGCGGGCAATCGATCCTCTCGGTGAGGAAGGAAAAGGGCTGGGGGTCGTCGTCGCCGGGTTGGAGTTCCGTCTTGTCGTAGTCGATCGTCCGGCCGTTGATTCTCGCCGGCGTGCCGGTCTTGAATCGGGCCAGCTCGAACCCCAGGCGCTGGAGGGATCGGCTCACGCCGGCGGTGGTTCCTTCGCCCATTCGGCCGCCGGGCGTAGTGGCTTCGCCCACGTGCAACAGCCCTTGCATGAACGTGCCGGTGCAGAGGACGACCGCACGGGCGCGATAGACCGCATCGCCGGAAACGCGGACCCCGACGACGCGCGGCGAGCCGGCGGCATCTTCGACCAGGAGTTCTTCGACCGTTTCCTGCCGCAGGGCCAGCCCGGGCTGCTCTTCGACCAGGCGTTTGACCTCCTGTTGATAGGCCCGCTTGTCGGCCTGGGCGCGGGGACCGTGCATGGCGGGCCCTTTGCGGCGGTTGAGCATGCGGAACTGGATTCCGGCGGCGTCGATGGCCCGACCCATGGCCCCGCCCAGTGCGTCGATCTCGCGGACGATCTGTCCCTTGGCGACCCCGCCGATGGCCGGATTGCAGCTCATCTGCGCGATGGTATCGAGGTTACCGGTCAGCAGGACGGCCGCCGCCCCCATCCGCGCAGCCGCCAGCGCCGCCTCGGTCCCCGCGTGCCCGGCGCCGACTACTATCACGTCGAAGTCGTAAGAAGTGGCCATATCCTTGATGATAGACGACCGAAGGGCGTCCGCAAGGGATAACGGGTGGCACGCCCTGAGGAACGAAGGGCGTGGAACGTCAAGAAGACACGCCCTTCGTTCCTCAGGGCGTGCCACCCCAGAGTTTACCGCAACAATGCCAAGAACCGTTTGGTGCCAGCAGGCTTGACGTGTCAAGGCGGGGGGAATAGGGTTCCACATTGACGATGTGCGGTTTCCCCTCACGGCCTTTCCAGGTCCCTATGAGAAGACGACCCATGACGGATCGAATCGAGATCGACCCCCGCCGTTGCGGCGGCGCTCCGGTCATCAAGGGAACGCGCATTCCCGTGGCTGTAATCCTCGACCAGTTGGCCGCAGGCGAGACATGGGAATCGCTGCTTGAGGGTTATCCGGCGCTGAGCCGAGAGGATATCCGAGCGGCGTTACTTTTCGCAAAGGCTTTGGTAGAAGGCAAGGAGGTCATTCACGACTAACCGGGCTTGTACGGTCAGAGTGGCCATCTCGCTCCGCGAGATGAAGCTACATCTCGCGGAGCGAGATGGCTACTATGGAATCATCTCCCGTCCTGCTCAGGTCGGCGGACGAAGAGATGGCTCGGCACGTACTGCGTGAAGCCCGACTTGGGCTGGAAGGCGTTGCTGGGCGTGATGACGGGGCCTTGGTATAGAAACTCCTCGGGGATCGGCGTCTGGTCGAACCAGCCTTTGGCCCGGTAGAGGAGGATCGCCTCGTAGCGCGGATCGGCCAGCTCGCGGTTCGCGTCGGCGAGGAAGGCTTCCTGGATCTCGTCGCTGCCGGTCGCGCGGAGCAGGTCCATGACGGCCATGTGGTGGGCCGTGGAAGGCTTG
>DATLAN010000590.1:0-9320 GCA_035527455.1 Thermoguttaceae bacterium | reverse complement strand
GGAGCTTTTTGGAAAAGATGGTGAAGACAATCCGCCGATAGCGCGTCAGCGGGGGGCTGCCCGCGTCGGTGACTTCGAGGAGGATGTGGATCGTTTTGCCGGGCTCGTCGGGGGCGATGAAACTGGCCGTGGCGGACGTGGCGTTGGCGATGTCGAGCGTGGTAGTGGCCGTGTCGGCGTTGGTGTATTGCCACCAGCGGTAAGTGAGGTGGTCGCCGTCGGGATCGGGTAGGGGTACCGCGTCGAGAGTTACCTTCTCGCCCGGCGCGATCGTGCGGTCGAGCGGACCGGCGACCTGCGCACGCGGCGGGTGGTTGGCCTGCGGAAAATCCTTCACGCACCAGTCGGCCCGGGCGGCCCAGTCGTTTTGGAAGGCTGCCGCCCAGCGCCAAATGGGCTTGTCGAGATTGCCGTCGTCTTTCGCTCCCCGCCAGACGCAGCCGCCGGGGCGCTCCTGGACGAATCGGCCGCCCCAGCCGCCCCAGCCCGGGTGCTCGAGGCTCCGCAGGCCGACGTCGATCTGGTGCATGAACGAGGGAGAATCGCCCTCGGAGCGGAACGCCCCGTCGCGGGCTTCATAAATGGCACAAAGCGGCCCGTGCCCCTGGAGGATGTGCTCTTCCATCCACGGCTTCTCGAAGTAGCCCTTCTGCGGCGGCGGGATGATCTTGGCCCAATTGTAGGCGATCGACGCGAACTGCCGGAAACTGCCCAGCACCTGGAGCTTCGGCCAGTTCGGCTCGATGTACTGGCGGAACGTCTTGTCCTGGTCGAGGATGATGTAGACGATCGCCTTGCCGGAGACCCGCTGCATCGCCTCGGGGTGTTCGTGCTGGATCTTCCACAACGCCCGGGCGATCGTGTTCGTGCCGCCCCAGGCCTGGAGATAGACCGGGCCGGGCTCGTCGTCGAGCAGGATTTCGACGATCCGGTCCGAGCCGGGCGTGTCTTGGCTCATGTCGCCGACGTTGGCCACGTTGCCCGTGTAGACGAGCGCCCGCAGTGCGTCGGCGGTCGGGAACCCCTCGGCGTGCTTCGACAGCTTGGGATAGACCTGTTCGTAGAGGTCGATTTGTTGGTCGAGCCACACCTCGTCGGCCCAGTTGTGTCGCGCGATGTTCTCGCCGTCGCCCTTCCAATGGAACTTCGAGCTGCTGTGGACGATCCCTTCGATGTCCCACTCGTTGGCGTAGAGCAGGAACCGGATCATGGAGCAGCGGTCGTCGATCTCGCCGTCGGTCGTAGCGATCACCCTCGGCCGCGTGCCCGGCGGCGGAGTCGGCACGCTGAGCCCGGCGACGGCTTCGTCGGTCGCGTCGGCCGCGTTGGCGGGTTGTTCGGGCCATGGACCGGGGGTGAACATCGCGAGACAGGCGAGGACAGCGGCTTGCAGTCGGGTTTTCATGACGGGGCTCCCGGGAGTCGAGTAGTCAAGTAGGCCGGAACCAGCGCAGCGCAGTTCCGGCATTGGGTCAAAAGGCGATTCTAGACGGCGTTTCTCGCCCGGTCAAATAACCGGCATGCGGGGCGGCAGGGCGGTTCGGGCGAAGCCGCGAGCGGCAGTTAGAGGCGCTCCGCGAGGAACTGTTCGACGGTTTGCCGGGTGGGGCAGCCGGATTGGCCGCCGGGGTGGGTGGCCTTCAGGGCGGCCGCGGCCGTGGCGATGATGATGCGGCGGGGTAACTCCTCGCCGCGGGCCAACGAAGCGGCGTACGCGCCGTGGAAGACGTCGCCGCAGCCGGTCGTGTCGTGCACCTCGACCTCGAACGCCGGGACGTGCCGGGCCGCCTGGCCGGGCGAGCCGCCGGCGTACCAACATCCCTCCGCGCCGCAGGTGACCACGACCACCCGGCCGGCCGGAAGGAAGAGTTTCTCGGCCGCCCGGGCGGGATCATCGAGCGAGGTCAGTTCCCGGGCGAAGCGGCGCGAGATGATCAGGTGGTCGACCAGGCCGAGCAGCTCGTCGAAACGGCCGCCGGCGTGGCGCTCGAAGTCGGCCACCACGCCCACGCCGTGCCGCCGGGCGATCTTCACCGCCCGGAGCGTCCCCTCGACACCGTGATGGTCGATCAGCAGCACGCGGCTGGAGCGGATCAACTCGGCCGGGGGCCGTTTCTTGTCCGGGCCGAGCGCTCCTTCGACGTAGGAGAAGATCGTCCGGGTGCGGCGGCCGTCGACCACGATGGTGGAATGGGCCGGCCGGGCGTCGCTGCGGCGGGTGCAATGGGCCACGTCGATCCCCTCGCGGGAAAAACCCTCGGCGACGAAGCGGGAGAGTTCGTCGTCGCCCAGCAGGCCCGCGTAGGCGCATCGGGCACCCAATCGGGCCGCCGCGACCAGCGCCGTGCCGGTCAGGCCGCCGCACTGCCGCAGCCGGCGCCGCACGCGGACCTTGGATTCCGCCGGGGGATACTCGTCGACGTAGAGCAGCTCGTCGACGGCGACCGCGCCGAGGCCGAGGACGTCGAAGGTGGGCAAGAGGGTCATCGGGGAGATGGTTGGGTGCGAAGCCGCGAGCGGCTTAAGGGGTCAGTCTTGGGGACGGCCGATGAAGCGGCACTCGGCCACGGGGATGCGCATGTCCATGGTGGTGCCGCTTTCGCGATGGTCGAGATACTCGCCGGCCCCGCCGGCCACTCGGCCCAGGGCGAAGGCGAGAAACGGCAGATCGAGCGCCCGTTCGACGCTGATCTTGTTGTCCACCAGCATCGGCCAGGCGATGCCCATCAGCACGCAGGTGATGGCCGCGTCGACGTTCACGGCGTGGACCTTGGTGGTGGCCTGCTGGGAGAAGAGTTCGTGGGCCAGCCGGTGGTAGAAGTCGAAGAAAACGTTGTAGAGCCCCTGCTCGTCCATGTAGGCGCTCAAGACGCGTTCGCGGGGGTCGTAATTGACCCGTTCGGTATTGAAGACCGGATGTCCCAGGCAGGGGATCTTCTCGTAGTCGACGCCGGCGTCCTTGGCGGCCGCCTTTCGCTTCTTGAACCGGAAGACGACCTGGTGGACCAGCTTGTCGAGATCCGGCGCCCGATCCTTGTCGTACGGGTCGACCAGATCGGTCGCTCCGAAAACGTCGACCAACAGCCGGGCGGCTTGCTTGCCGTTTCCGCCGTGGACGATACCGATGGTTCCCAGGGTGGTCATCATGGCCGTATTGGGATCGTTTCCGGCGCAGGCGGCCAGCTTGGCCCCCTGGGCCGAGATCGTGCCGGGGCCGTTGGTCAGCGACGCGATCAGGCACATTTCGGCCATTTTCCGCTCGCAGGCGTGCTTGACCGGATATCCCAGCCAGGAGAGCAGGACCGCGTCGACGAAGGAATAGGACCGCATGAGATTCAGAAGCGAATAGCCGTAAACGCGCGGGGTCACGCCGTCGTTCGACGAGGCGTGCGAGGCGTTTCGCATCGGCTGCCGGGCGGGCGTGCGTCCCAAGCTCGACTTGACGTGTTTCTTGATCAGCGACGCGTACGGTTCGGCGATGGGGCTCACGTGGGGCACCAGCTCCGGCGGCAGCTTGCCGGTGAAGGCCCCCAGGCCGACCAGCCAGGGCTTCAAGACCAGCGGACTTTTCGGGATGAAATCGCGTTTGAGGTGCAGCGCCGACATCAGTGCCGACGCGGCGGGCACCAGGTCGTGCAGCGTGTTGACGCGAACCCCTTTGCCGGACTCGGCCAGCTTCGCCGTGAATTCCTTCTGTTCCTCCATCGGGAAGACCGGCAGGCCGAAGTACTCGTCGAACAGGGCCATTTTGGCCTTGGCGGACGTGAAACGGCCCTCCACCACGGTGCCGGCGTGGCCCAGCGAAATGTCGGCGTCGTCGGCGAACGACCCGGCGACGTAAACCAGCAGCGGCTTCTGGAAGTTTTCCTCGCGCGCCCGCCGCAACGCGTCCAGCTCGTAGACGCCGCCGGGCTCGACGTAGAGCACGACCACCCGGGTGCGCTCGTCCCTTTCGGCCAGCACGAGCAACTCCTTCAGCGGCGTGAGGATCAGGGAGTCTTTGCCCGTCGATATGCCGTAAGACGTCCCCAGGCCGGCCGATTGCAGGTAGGCGGCGATCGTGTTGACCATGTTGCCGGAGTTGGAGATGATGCAGGCGCTGCCGGGCAGGAAGGTCTCTTGGGGCGAATCCCCGCCGACCGCTCCGACGCGCACGGCGTCGTGGACGTTGATGATGCCCAGCGTGTTGCAGCCGATGATGTCGATGCCCTCGATGTCGCTGAGGCGCCGCAACTTGGCCGTCACCTCGACCGAGACGTGTTCGGTGATGACATAGACGGTTTCCACGCACGATTTGCCGTGTTCGACGACTTCTTTCACGTCGCCGTAGACGGCCTCGGGCGGGGAATAGACGACGATCTTGTTGGGCCACTGGTCTTCCGGCAGGCAGGCCAGGAGGTCTTCGAACTGGCCGCAGACCCGGATGTCGCGACCTCGGGGGATGGAGATCGTCTGGCCGCTTTTTCCCAGTGCCCAACCGCCGACGACGTTGTCGCAGTAGAGCTGCGAGGCGAAGGAGACCTTGCTCGCCTCGCGGCCGGTGACGTTGGAGACGGCCACGCGATCACCCTTCTTCAGCAGATCGGCGAGCGACTGCGCTCTCATGGACCATTCCCTCCGTTCGTCTTCAGGGCGAAATCGGCCAGTTGGGCGGCGTACGCGGCCACCAGGGTGATGGGCGTGTCCGGGCCGAAGAAGACGTAGGGCATGCGGAGATTGTCGAGCGTCTTCTTCAGCGTGCCGAAGCCCTGCACGAGCCCCGGGCCTCCGCGGCCGATCACCACGGGGATGGAAATCGGCCCGTGTTCGTCGACCCATTCCTGCAGCGCGTCGGCAATGGCCGCGAACGTCACGTCGATTTGCGTATTGTTGGCTTTGCCGCCGAGGATCAGCAGCAACGCGGCCCGGCCGAGGTGGTGTTTGAAGCAGATGGCGGCCGTTTCCTTCATGCGTTCGTACGGGGGGTTGCCACCGAAGTCGGAGAGGAAGATCGGATCGCCGCCGAGTTGCGCGAGCGTCTCGATGATGATGGTGCTGGCCCCGCCGCCGAAGAGGATCGGCAGGATCTTCTTCCCGCCCAGATCACAGACGTGGGCCTGGCCGCGGTAGCTCGAGGAGGCCCAGGCCTTCATCTCTTCCTCGAAGGGCGTTTCGTTGGTGGGATACTCGGGCCACCGGATGCCCAGGTCAAGCGATTTGCGGTTGTTCTCGTCGAAGGTGGCCTTGAAATCGCAGGCCCAAAGGTCGCCGCCCCGGGTCGCCCGCCAAGGGTTGACCTCGCAGCTCAGCATGCCGGTCGAGATGAACATGTCCCACTGGCTGACCAGGCAACGGGCCAGTCGGGCGTTGGGTTGGCCTTCCATGCCCAGTTTGCTCAGGGCCTCGGAGGCCTGATAGGCGTTCAGTCCCCGAAAGACGGGTACCGCGATGGTCACTTTCTCCGAGTCCGGCACCGACTCGATGTCCACGCCGCCGCGGAGCGAGACGGTCAGCGAGGGGCTCAGCAGCCGGGAGCTGTAGGTCACGGCGGAAAAGACCTCGAAGTCGGCCGGGACGGCCTGCACCATGTAGGCCGTGCGGGGTTGCTGTCCGGAGACCTCCGTGGCCGCCACCTGTTTGAGCAAGCGGACGGCCTCGCGATAGTCGCTGACGGTTCGCACCACGCCGGCCTTGCCCCGTTTGCCGCTGAGCACGTCCGGCTTGACGATGCCGGTCCGCCAGGCCTCCAGCTTGCTCTTGACGACCGATTGCGGGACCGGCTCGACGACGAACTCCGGCACGGGAATATTGAACCGCCCGGCCAGCTCCTGCAGGAAACTCAACTCCCCAATCTTGATGGCCATGGCCTCCTCCCTGCACTTCGCGCTTCGGTCCGTCCAAGAACGAATCGACCGTTCGGCCCGGCGGTCTTCAGGATTGGCGGCAACCAACCGCTGGCCGACGACTCGTGATGAGGAGAATTCGCGACCAATACCCCGAACAACGCATCCATCCATTAAGCATACCTTTCTCGGGCTTTCGAGTCGAGACACGTTTTTGTTGCGGTAGACTCCTGGGTGGCACGCCCTGAGGAACGAAGGGCGTGGTACGTCGGGGAAAACACGCCCTTCGTTCCTCAGGGCGTGCCACCCGGCGTAACCTCCCAGGCTTAATGCCAATGAATTCTTGCGAATCCAGCTACGCCTTGACGACTTCCCGGTAGTGGCCGACCAGACGCTCTGCCGCACCGGAGAGATCGAACGCCTCTTCCGCACGGCGCCGGGCGGCGGCGGCCAACTGACGGCGCTGCGAGCCGTCGGCCGACAACTCCAGGATCGCCGCCGCCAGGCCGTCCGCGTCGTCCGGCTCGACCAGTCGGGCCGATCGGGAGTCCGGCGGGAAGATCTCACGGGTGCCGCCGATGTCGGTGGCGATCACCGCCACGCCGGACGCCGCCGCCTCGAGCAGCACGCGGCCCAAGGGCTCCTGCCGGGCCGGATGGACCAGCAGCGTCAGTTCGTTCAGCAGCCGGTCGACGTCGTCGCGGAAGCCGAGGAAGTGGAATCGACCCGCCAACGGGCCCCGGGCGGCCGCTTGAAGGTCGGCCTCGAAACGCCGAGATTCCGCCTTGCCCGAGTAACGCTCCCCGACCACGACGAAGTGCAGCCGGGCCGACTCATGGACCAGCCGCGCGGCCGCCCGAGCCAGCACGTCCTGCCCCTTGCGGAGCGCGATCTGGCCGATCGTGCCGACCAGTTGCGCGTCGGCGGCCAGGCCGAGTTCGCGGTGCAGGAAGCCGGTCGCCGGGCGGGGGCGGAACGCCTCGAGATCGACCCCGTTGTAAAGCACGTGCAGCTTCCCGCCGTCCAGGCCGCCGGCAACGTGGTAATCTCGGGTGGCCCCGGATACGGCCAGGAGTCGTGTGTGGCAATTCAGATCGGCCGCCGCCTGGCGGCTGAGTCTGACGATATCGCGAAGGTGCGCCAGACTGGGCACGCCCAACTCCGCCGCCACGGGCCCCGAAAGCCGGCCCATCGAAAGGCTATTGGCATGTAGCAGGTCCGCTCTCCGCCGCCGAAGCACCCGGGCCAACTCCTCCCGCATCCGATCCAGCGAGGGACGCGGCCTTACGGAAAACGACTCGAAAGGCACGACCTCGACGCCCCGCCCCTGCAACGCCTCGGCCAGCGCCCCCCGTCCCGGCCCGATCACCGCCGGCTCGAACCCCCCGCGTCGCACCCCGTCCAGCGTCGCCAGCATCGACCGCTCGCCGCCGGAGAGGGTGGGGTATTCACAGAGGAGCAGCAGGTTGGGCATGGGCGATGCGGGGGCGAATATCGAGTATCGAACAAGGAACGGCCCCTTGCCGTCCGCCGATTCTCACGGCTGCATCGGCGTCTTCGGTTTGACACGCTTCGGCGGAAAGGACACGACCTTGTGTTTCGACTTCTTCTGCCTTTCGCGCAGATCCCGGCAAATGGCGTCCAGATCGTAATTGAATCGCCTGGCGTATTCGTCCCGGGCCTTGCGGACCTCTTCGACGATGGGATCGCGGAACATGGGATTAGTCCTCGATGAGTTCCGGGGGTGTGCAGATGACAGGCGTTTCGTAGCCGGCGGAGTCACATACCGCTTCAATTCGATGGCGTAACGCAGCATTGGCTATGTGCCGACAGTTCCACGTCAATAAGTAGTCCATGGCGTTGACCGTCGCCAACGCGATATGCAACGCATCGAGTTGGGCTTTTTCGGGAAGCGGTATGTCGGCCACCAGTCGTTTTGCCAAGTCGCGAGCCTCGTCCGTGATTTCAAGTTCCGGAATGCCCTCGACCACCTCCAATCGTCGTTTGGCGGCACCCACGTCGCCGGCCGAGGCCTCCACAATCACGGCTTCAGAAACGTAGAGATCGAATCTCTCTCGCTGTTCGTCCCACCAATTTCGCGTGGCCTCTTGCTGCGCCGCCATCACCAATTCCGGGCTGCGCCACGCGCTAAGGTAGCTTACCACAGTGGTCTCGATGTAGACTTTGGGACGCATGGGGACTCGCCGGCAGCCTCTTTCTCATTTCCCGCGCGGTCACGCTCTGCTTCCGCGCCTTTTTGCTGGCTAATGAATTTTCCCCAAAATGGGCCTTCCGTGTCAAGGGGCCGAAGTTCGGCCGGGCACCACGAAGACGGGAATCCGTGTCCGTGCCGGTCGCGTACCTCTCTTGAAACCCTCTTATTGCTGCGCAACCTGGACACTTTCCCGACCGAGTCTCGCGATGTGGGACGCCGTTTGCGGAAAAGTGTCCAGGCTACCCGCTCGCCGCCGGCCAGGGTCGGATACTCGCAGAGGAGGAACAACGTGGGCATGGGCAATGCGGGGCGCGGGGGGGAATATTGAATATCGAACAAGGAATGTTGAATTAAGAAAGTAGGCCGGAACAAGCGCAGCGCCGTTCCGGCACTTCGTTCCGGCATCTGCCGTGAGAAGATCACCTGAAGCGGCCTGCCGGAACGGCGCTGCGCTTGTTCCGGCCTACACGCTTGTCAGCCAGTGCCTGGGCGTTCACCTGGCGCGTCAACGACTGTCCATTGGAACATGTTCTTGAAGTCCTGGTAGCAATTCTCGCAGATCCAATGGTACCTGTCAGTCGTCGCATAACCCACGTTCGGGTCTTCGCGGCTTTCGGAGAACTTTGCCCAGCAAAACTCACAGTGGTCGTGCTCCCAACTCTCCCGATACTTCCTATAAGTCTGCTTTGTAAGCGCGACACCCTTGAGGAATTTCTCCTGCCCTTGAAGTCGCCAGTCTGTCATGGATACACCTATCGCATCGGTGGCCGAGCGCTGGTTACGGATTCCTCGTCTCTTCACGGTCGAGAACCCTATCGATCCCTTCATCAAGAAGCACCAAATGCCGGAACTGCGCTGCGCTTGTTCCGGCCTACATGCTAACGCTAAAGCAATCCGTACTCCACCAGCGTCGCGCGCAGCTTGGCTTCCTGATCGGGCGACAGCGGGGTCATCGGCATGCGCAGCTCGCCCGTGTCGCGGCCGAGGAGCTTCATGGCGGCCTTGATGGGGATCGGGTTGGTGGAAAGGCCGAGCATGTCGCGGCAGAGCGGGAAGAGCTTGCGGTGCCAACGGCGGGCCTCGGCCAGGTCGCCGGAGTCGAAGGCGCGGATCATCGCGATCACGTCGCCGGGCACGATGTTGCCCACCACCGAGATCACGCCCCGTCCGCCCAGCGACATCAGCGGCAGCGTCAGGCTGTCGTCGCCGCTTAAGAGCGTCAGGTCCGTCAGCGCCAGGATCTGCGAGGCCTGGTCCATCGAGCCGGTCGCCTCCTTGACCAT
>DATLAN010000589.1:0-28859 GCA_035527455.1 Thermoguttaceae bacterium | reverse complement strand
CCACGCCGCCGGCGGGAATCACCGTGTTCTCGGGGAACCAATAGTCGATCCCGTCGAATTGCCACGTGCTTGCGGGGTTCGTCGGGTCGAAAAGCTCCACGTCCTGGTCCGTGGGGTTGTACAACTCGACGAACTCGTCCTCCCCGGCGGCCGGCGTGTGCCAGATCTCGCTGATGATAATGGGGCCGATCCGCGGGCCGGTGTTCTCCTGCCCGCGGGTCAACTCGGCCATGGGATACAACGCGCCGGCGGCGTTGGGCCAGCGGCCGAACGACTCGCCGTTGGCCGCTTCCTCGAACTCGACGTGGTCCACGAAATGCGTCAGATTGCCTTCGGCGTCGGCGGCCATCAGCCAGACGTCGTCGCCGTGGGCACCGTCGAGCGCGAACTCGTTGATGCCGGGCTCCCCGGCCTCGGGGTTCCAGAGCCCGTTGGGATCGAACTGGGTTTGATCGACGACCAGGTACCCTCCGGCGGCGATCTTCGTGCCCGGGGGGATGCGATACTTCTTGTAGGTGTCGTATTCCAGATCGCCGTCGCCGTCCTCGTCGACCGGTTGGGTGTGAAACCCCCACTCGTCGCTGAGGTACCAACCGCCCACGTCGATCTCCGCGCCGGTCGTGTTGTGCAATTCGATCCAATCCACGTTCGGCGGATCGGTATGGGTGAGCACTTCGTTGATGACCACGCCGGGCGGTTCGGCCGCGTCGGCGCCGGGAGTGCCGCCGTAAGCGACGCTCGATTGCCACGCGCCGCTCTTGTCGTAGTCCTCCGGCTCGGTTTCCTGCGGCACTTTCAATTCCAGCGACGCGCCCTTGCCGTCCGAGCGGCCGGGCCAATTGCCGCCGTCGTCGTAGCTGAAGTCGAGGATCGTCTCGTCGAGCCAGTCGTTGCGGAGCGTCAGCCGTTCACCCTGATTGCTTAGTCGGCCGGTGAAGGAGCCGGCCAGGTTGATTCCAGTGCCGTACCGGGCGGCAAACGCCTGGGGATTGGCCGCGATCACAGCGTACTGGTGCGGTCCCAACGTGGCGACGTTGCCGCCGACGAAATCGAATTCGATCCCCTCGGTGAACTTTACACCGGAAAGCTCGATCGGCTCGTCGCTGGTGTTGTACAGCTCGATGAACTCGAAGTCGTTGTTGGTAAACGGGGCCTGTCCGGGGCCCTGCGTGGCCAACTCCGCCGGGATCGGTTCGTACGGGTTGTAGTTGATCTCGGTGATCGCCAGGTTGTCCGCGGAAGCCGGCGTGCCGACGATGAATCGGGCCTCGGAGGGCGCAGACCATCCACCCGTCGGGCCCGAAGAATAAACTCGCAAGGGCACCCCGTCCCAAACGCGGGCCGTGACGACCTTGCTCTCGTCCAGGGTGATCGGCGTGCCGTCGTAGATTAGTGCGTTGGCGGAGATCGAGCCGCCGGAGGCCCGGGGGTCGGACCCGTCGAACGTATAGTAGATCGTCGCGCCGGCCGGGCCGGTGAGCGTCAATTGGGTTCCCGCCTCAACCGCGCCGTCTGCCCGGCCGAACTGGGCCTGGGCAAGGAACCGGCTGTCGATCCAATTGACGCGGGTAGTCAGCCAGTTTTTCAAGTAGTTGACTTCGCCCATCCACCCGGGGGAGTCGGGCGGGTTCTGCGTCCACTTGGCGAAGTTGCGGTTGGCGGCCTCCTGCGTGATTTCGGCGGCGAACGCATCGATCACCGCGTAGATGTTCTCGATGCTCAACGCCTTTTCCTTCAAAATGACCCAGCGGTCGATCCAGCGCTGCGCGAAGTCGGCGTTCTGGAAGAGATACCTGTACCAGCCGAACATCCAGAAGTCGTCCACCGGCGTCGAAGGATTCCAGCCCGTCGGAATCAAGGCGCGTGTGTCATTGTCGCAGCCCATGGTCCGGTCGAAGTCCCAAATGGGTCCCGCCGCGATTGGCCCTTCGCGGTCCTTGTACAGATAGCCGCTGAGGCGGAAGGCGTCGGGGTTCTTCGTCAGCAGGTTGAGCCAGTGGTGATCGATCCAGGCGTCGACGTCGATGTAGTTGGGATTGACGTAGCCCGTGCCGCCGATCAATGACGCGTAAGCGGCGTTGATGAAACCGGAAAGATAGGTCTTTTGCTGCGAAGTGAGTTCCTTGATGTCCGGGTCCACGTAAACCAAATTCCGCCCGCCGGCGGTGAAACGGGCGGACGAGGTGGTGTCGTCGCGGTCCTCCTTGAAGATGTATCCTCCGGAGACCTCCGGCTGGGTGTTGTCATCGGGATCAAGCGGTTCGATATCCACCCGGCTGTCGTCCCGCTCGATCACTTCCATCAAGGTATAGACGCCGAAATAGTCGGAATAGGAGAGGGAGCCGCCCATGTTGAGAAAGACTTCCACGTGCTGGGTCCGCGCCGCGTAGCGTCCGACCTGGTTGCTCAACTCGTAAATGAGCGGGTTGCGCATCAGCGCCCGGTCGAACTGATAGAAGGAACCCAGGATCCAGTCGGCCTCCGGGGGCATGCCCAGCGGCGCGATCTCCTTGTCGTTGAGTTCCTGCTCGTCGGGATTCGACCAGCTTTCGATCCGGCCGCTCGTCTCGTTCCACGCCTCGATGCGATAGTGGTGCTTGGGCCAACCGGCAGAGCTGGAGCCGCGCGTGCGGATGCCGATCCGCGTCTCGACCTGGATGGGAGTGGTCAAGGTCGTCGTGCCGTCTTCGCCTCGATCCAGTACCACCATGTAGGCCGAGTGCAATTGTCCGTCCTTGCTGCCGATGGAATTGCCGAACGTGTCGATGATCACCAGCGGCAAGGCGGAACTGAAGTTCAGCAGGCCGGCGTCCAGCATGATGTACGATTCGGTCGCCGCGGGGCTGGGGGCCATTCCTTCCTGGAACACCCGGGCACGCACTTGCGTGGAGCCGTTGATGGAGATCGGTCCGGCATACTCCGCCGACGTTTCCGCCGGGATCGACCCGTCCAGCGTATAGCGGATCGTCGAGCCGGGCGCGAAATCGGCCCTCAACGTCACCGAGAAGGGGTCGGTAAAGATCCCGCCGGGCTGCGAGAATTCCGGGGCCGACGCGATGCTTCCCGCCAGGTTGGATCCGCCCGGCGTGGGATCTTCCATGTAGGACAAGAAGCCCGCGTCGCTGGTGCCGCTCAAGTGGGACACCAGGAGAAACTCGCCGTCGCTGGGGTTGTTGTTCAGCCCGTGGACGGCCAGCACGTTGGTGCCCGTCGTCAACGCGCCGAGAAACGCAGTGACGTCGATCTCCTCGTAGACCAACGACTGGGCCAGGTCGCGTGGGGCCGTGGCGGTCGAGTTCCATTGCGGCGAAGCGGGGGCGTTGCGGCCGGCGATCGGCTGCCCGTTGAGATACGCCGCGAAGGCGTCGTTGTACTTCACCCGCAGCGTCAACTCATTGAACAACTCGGGGTCGCTCACGTCGAAGCGGACTCGCGTCCACAGCGAGGCGTTGACCCCGAGCATGTCTTCGGCGACGTCGGTGCTGATCGCCTCGCGGAAGCTCGGCGAACCGGTGCTGAACCCGACGCCGTTGACGATCCCGGGGACGAACGGCGTGATGAAATCGGCGCTCTGCGTGCCCATCGTGACCGGCGTGACGGCCCAGTCCGCGGCCGTGTTCCCGTCCGAAGAGCCCTGCCGCTGAAAGGAGAAACCGCTCGATATTCCCAACGGGTTGAAGGACGTTCCGGACCAGGCGTCGCCGACGGTGATCGGGAAGCCGTTGATCGTGACGTCCAGCGTGGCAAGATCGTCGGTCGAGTACTTCCAGGGAATGAAGTCGACGACGTTGCCCTCGTCGTCGATGATCATGGCCCAGTTGGGCCCCGAGCTTGCCCAGACGATGTCGGCCCCCCAGTTCGAATCGTTTCGGTAAAGGATTTCGCCGGGAGCCATCGAGTCGGGCAATTCCCACAGGATCGCATTCACGTTGTTGACGTTCCGAAGCACTCCGTCGTTCAGCGCCACGACCCAGCCGGACGTGTCGATCGGTTCATCGCGAACGTTCTGGATCTCGATGAAGTCGCTGGGGGTGGTGGTGCCGACCTCGGTGATGAGGATGCGGGTGGACATGCTGTTGCCGGTCCACTGGGAATCGTCGAAATCCAGTTCGGTCCACGCGGTTCCCAGACCGGCGTCCCCGGCGGAGGGCACGAGGTACGCCAATTCGTCCCCTTCGGCGACGAACGTCTTGCCGCTGTGGGTGTAGCCGTAGGAAACGTCGGGCATCTGGGCGGGATAGACGGGCGCGAACTGGTGGGCGACCGTCGCGCCGTCCGATTTCACCAGCGCCAGGTATTCGCCCCCGGCGCTAAGCTTGAAATTCGTGTGCAACGGAGAACCCGGATCGGCGCGGTCCTTGTCCGAGGCGAAGACCACCAGGTAATCGTCCGGATCGAGCATACAGGTGGGAAACTCCCACTTGGTCAGGTCGTCGGGATCGTCGGTCAGATACCAGCCGCCCAGATCGATGGCTGCTTCGGTAGGATTGTAGATCTCGATCCAGTCGGGGAAGTCGCCGTTCTCGTCTTCCAGGACGGTCTCGTTGTCGGCCATGAACTCGTTGATGATCGGCCAGCCGTCCAGCACGATCCGCGGTTCGAGGGGCTCGAACACCAAACGGTTTCTAGGGGCGCGCCGCGTGCGAGCCTTGCCCGGCCTGCGAGAGAAGAACTCTTGGCGTTTCATGGCGACCCTGTCTCGGCGTTCGCAGAGGAGGAGTTCCCCGCGAGGAGTTCAAGTGCAAAGCTTGCCCGATCAACGCTTTGCAACTCGGGGATAGGGACTGCCCTCATTATGCGCAAAACCGGAAAAAACACAACGCGAGGGCGGCCGTTTAGCACCATTTGGTGGTAGGCTTTGGTGCAATAGTACTATATGGGTTATCCTGGGTGGCACGCCCTGAGGAACGAAGGGCGTGGAAAACCCGCCAAACCACGCCCTTCCTCAGGGCGTGCCACCCCATCGAACAAGTTGTTTCCGCGCAGCGTCTCACGGCTGGATACGAAACGACGCGTGGACCCAGAACAGGAACCCAAGGGATTCCGGGGTGGTTGCCACCGCTTCGTCGGGGATTCGGCCGGATTCGTCCACCGCGAAACCGCCCATCACGCGCTGGAGGTATTCCATCCGAGCGTAGCCATAGCCGGAGTAGGCGTCTTCGCCGTAGTCGAACTTCCCGCCGCCTTGCCCGGAAAGCCCGACCAGGGGCCCAAGCTGGATGCCGGCAGCCCGGGCCAGGACGGCGGCTTGTGCCTTGGCCTTTGAAAAGGCTTCGGCCATGGCCTGATCGCGCTGCCCTTCGGAGATCCGTGCGACGTAAAGGAACTGGGGTTGGCCGATGGGGATCTGCTCCTCGCCCATGTCGCTCATCATGGCGGCCATTTCCTCTTCCAACTCGGCCTCCTCGGGCGAGGCCGCTTGGGCGTCTTGGATTCCTCCCAGATCGGCCGCCCGTATCCTCTCCTGCAACGACTCGACGGCCATCAGCAACGCTTCGGGCGTGTCGGCCTGAAGCGGCCACTCCGCCTTGAGCGACATCGACACCGCGACCGATTTGGGGATTTGCAGCCCCTTGGGGACCTCCCTTCCGCGCGCGATGATCCGCTCTTGGATCATCGCCTCGAAGCGTCGCCTCTGTTCCGTCTGCATGTTGGAAAGGCTGGGGGCACCGAACGCGACCGATGCCTTGTCGGCCGCCAACGTTTTGAGCTGAGCCGTGACGGCCTGGCGGCGAAGTTTCATCTTGTCCAGCGCGTCCTGGAGCGTCGCGCCCCTGGCCAACAGCTCGACGTGTAACCGCAGGGCCGTGGGCGGTGATTTCAACGTCACGTTGCCGGTGGCCGAAATCGTCTCCCTCGCTGAAGTCGGGTCATACGCACCCTCGCCCGGACCGGCGTATTGTGCCCGGCCGATCCCGGGTGAAGACGCCAACAGCAACCATACCACGGAAAGGATCTTGAAGATGTGAAGTCGCATGAGTGATTCTCCCGTTTTCGAGAAATGTCACGGCCCGTTTTGTTGTTCTCCATCATCACCGAAGATTCTGCATTCCTCCGACGTCCTCGCGGATCTTGTCGCGGAAGAGCAGGATCTCCCGGCCGCTCATGATGCGAATGGTCCAGTAGAACTCGGAGACTTCGTACTCATCGAATCCCTCGTAGATCTTCCGCAGCACGGGGATTTGCGAGGAGTCGTCCAGCTTGGCGATCGCCCGATAGACGAGGCGCTCGGAGATCGACGCGTTTTCCCCTCCTTGGCCGTTCCAGTAACGCAACAGCACGTCCAATCCCTCGGGTTCGTCGAACAGGGCCAACAAGTAACCGGCCCGGGCGGCGATCTGCGGGTCGGGATCGTCGATCAACGGCCGGACGTGTGCCGCCTCGAGCCCCGGAGGCGGTTCGGGAAGGATGAACTCCCCGGTGTTTCTGTCGGGAGTATACCAGGGGACGTCGATGTTCAAATAGAACGCGCTGCGGAAGTTCCCCAACTGGTTGGCGTCACCGGTCAAGTAAATCAGTGCGAATTGCCGTCGTTGTGCGTCCTCGCCCGAAAGGGTAGCAATCGCCGTGGCAATCGCCTGACCTTTCTGCTGCGTGAGCAACATCACGCGAAACGCGTCGTGGCGCAACTGGTCGCCCAGTTGCGCGTCGTCGGCAAGCCGCCCCGCCACTTCGGCGGCCTCGTCGGGTGCGGCGGTGGCCAACAACGACAGCGCCGTCAGCCGCTGCAATTCTCCGCCGCTGGTCGCTCGGGCCTTCGCGGCGGCGGCCATTTCCCGGCGAACGTCCTCAATCACTCGGGAGGCCGAGTAGTAGTACTCGCCCAAATATGCAGTCCTCAGGCCCCTATCCAGCATATAGGCCGTTTGCGGCGTGACGTTCTCTTCGGCCAGCATGGTCCAGAACAACGACGCAGCCCGACGGTCGGGAACCTCGATCATCGCTTGGACCAGCGTGCTTTCGTTGCCCGACCGTTCGGCGTGGCTGCGCAAGAACGTGAATAGTCTCAAACGCTCTTCCCAAACCAGCCAGGGGAAGACCTGCGTCGCGTTGGCGAGAAGGTCGGGCTGGGAACCGACCACTTCGCGCAACACCGGCAGCCCCACGTCGGCCCTGGCCAACGCCACCAGCGTCACGGCCGCCGTCATCCGCTCTTCGGCGTCTTCGGCCCGGAGCATCTTCTCCAGCGGCGCGACCGTCTTCTCCGCCCACGCCGGCCGGTGGCTGCCTGCGTGGTATTCCTTCAACCATCGGTCCGCAGGGGTCTCCGGGAAGGATTCCTCCTCGGCCGGCTCGTCGTCATTCTTCGCCGGCGCGTCGTCATCCTCGGCCGGCGCATCCTCGACCTCGGGGGCCTTCTCTTCGACGGTCGGCTCGTTTGCAGCCTCCGCGTCTTCGGGTTCTGCCGATCCCGCCAGCGCCCGCACGAGCCTGGTGGCCAGACTCTCTTGCGGCTGGAGTCGCACGCCGCCGCGCTCGAATTCCCATCGGATCTCGTTCGCTTCTTCCTGGATCTGCCCGAGGCCGGTCTCCCGGTGGTCTTGCAGCAGGCGGAACACGGCCCCGGCGGCGGCGATCCGCACGATCGCCTCGTTGTCTTCGAGTCCGGCCACGAGTTCGTCCTGAAATGCGTCCTGAAATGCCCCGACCCCCGCGTAGGTCAACCCGCGAATGGCCGCGGCCCGGATCATCGGGTCGGCGTGCTTGCAGAACGCCCGCAAGTGCGGCAGGGCCTCCTCCCGCAAGTTGCCGTTGCCGGCGAGCATTTCGACGATGTTCAGTGTCAGGTCGGGGTGCTTCTCGGCGGCCCGGATCAGCGGGTCGACGGCAAGCGTCATGTCGGAATTGGCCAGCCCCTCGATCGCCCGGCTGACGACGAAAGCGTCCGGGTCGTCGAGCAGCTCGACCAGGGCGGCGATGGCGTCGGCATGCAGATTGGCCGATGGGTCGTCGTCGCCGCCGGTGTCGAAGGGACCGAGTCCGGAAGGAGAGTCGCCGATCGTGGCGAACGAGGTGTCCATCCCGCCGACGCCCGCGGCCGCTTCGGCACGGACCTGCCAACTCTCGTGCTTCAACAGCGGAATCAGGCTCTTGATCGCCGCCGGACCGCCGGCCGCCCTCAAGAAGCGAATCGCGTGGACGATCAGGTCCGGGTCCTGCTCCGTCTTGACGTACTCGGCGATCTTGGGCACCATGCCCGGCTGGGGGTTTCCCTCGAGCTGCTTGAGCACCGCGGCGCGGACGTTGGGCTCCGGGTCGGCCAGCAACTGGACCAAGGCGGCCGTGGCCTCGCTGCCGCCGAGGTTCTGCAAGCCGCGAAGACTGATCTCGCGGACCAGCGGATCGGGATCGCTGAACAGTTCCAGCAGCAGTTGTTGATCTCGCACCGTGGCCAGCTTGGCCAGTTCCTCGGCTGCTTCCTGGCGCTGCGTCGAATCGGTCGCCGCCAGCCGGACCAGCCCGCCCGGCCAACGCAAGACCAGCGCGTCGTCGGCCACCAGCCGGTAGCGCAAGGCCAACAGCCGCTGGCGATCCTCGTCGGTGGCCGCCTGCTTCAGCCGCTGATACACCTCCGGCAAGAGCGCCGGTCCCCATCGGGCCAGTCGTGCCCGGGCGGCGGCGGCCTCTTCATCCGTCCCCTTGAGCATCCGGTCGATTTGCTGTCGAAGCGACTCGAGTTGGTCGTCGCTAAGTGTTTCGGGAGCCGATTTCCATCCCTCGATATCCGTCTTCAGCCACTCGTCCAAGGCGGCGAGGCGCTGCTCGGTGATGCTCTCGGGACGCCACGGGTCCAGTTCGTCGACCGGCGCCTGCCACGATCGAAGCAACTCCAATGCCGCCAGCCGAACGGCGAGCTTGCCTTCGCGAAACTCCTCGACCACGGCGTCTCGCGCGGCTTGCGGATGGGACAGCAACCGACGGACGGCCGCCTCGCGCACGACCGGGTCCCGCTGGTCGAACTGTCGGACCAGCCGAGTCACCGTCGCCGCGTCCGGTTCGCCCGATCCCAGGAGTACGGCGTCCGGTGCGACGACCGCGGCGGCATAGTGCTCCTTCAGCCAGGCCGCCAATTCCTCGGCCGAAAGGTCCCCGTCGCGCGATTCCAGGAGTTGACCGCCGGGCGTGCGCACCCGCAGGGCGGGAACTGCCGTCACGTTCAATTCTCGAAGGTCCTCCGCCGAACGGTCCGCATCCAAATACACCAGCGTCCAACGTGCGAGTTCCGCCTGCACGTCGGCCTTTTGGATCTCGCCTTCCAGCCGGCGGCACACCAGGCACCACTCGGCTCCCACGCGCACCAGAACCGGCCTGCCGTCGGCCAGTGCCTGGCGATGGCCGCTTTTCAAGTCGGTCAACCAGGGGAGCGCTTGCGGCCCGCGTGGTTCCACGGCCGGCTCGACGGGCGGTGCCTCTTGGGCGAACAGGACCGGCGCCGCCCACAACAGGCACAGGGCCAATCCCAAGCAAGCCCTCAGTCCCGAGCCCCGAATCCCGAGCCCCCAGCCCCGAGCCCCCAGCCCCGAACTCTGCCGTCCCCTTTGGCTGCGACGATGCCGCGTCAGGCCGATAACTTTCATCGCACGTCATCCTTCTCTACTGGTCGTTCTTCGTTCGACGTTCCCGGAGCGTCCGGCTCGCCGTGCTGGATCTCGGCCCAATACTCGTCGTAGACGAACTGGGGGCTTTGATCGTGGTTGTGACAGCCGACGCAATACGCTTCTGCCCGGATCGATCGGGAGGGCGTGTCGCGGGAGTCCGGATCGTCGGCATGGGCCAGCGAGGGGCCGTGACAACTCTCGCAGCCCACGTCGACCGGCGCCGGCGTTCGCTCGACCGACACGAACCCGCCCGGCCACCCGTAGCCGGTCGTGTGACACCGCTGGCACTCCGGATCGACCTCGGCCCGTAGCGACTGTAGCGACTCCCAGGCGTGTGCGTGCCTGGAATCCTCCCACAGGCGGCAATCCTCGGCGTGACACTCCCGGCAACGCTCGCTGCCGGCGATCTGCTCGCCCTTCGAGAGGCTCGACCAGAGTGGATCGGTGAACGACGTTTCCCCGGGCGCAAAGTCGCGTCTGGCCAACTCTTCGCGAAACCGCTCGATGTTGGCGACCTGTTGGGGATCGTCGGCGATCTTTTCGTCCAATTCGACGATCTTGCCGGTCCAGCGGTCGGACGAGCCCGGCGGCGGGGCGTCGAAATGTGCCAGGAACTTGCCTTGATTCGTGACCGAGGCCAGCAGTCTGGGGCCCAGCGGCTTCGGCGCGACGGGGTCCGGCCCGCCCACGATCACGTCGGCACCGGGCAACGCGCCGGCCAATTCCTCCAAATCGCCCGCCTTCAGGTAGGCCAGCACGATCAGCACGTCGTATTCTCCGGCCGCCGTTTTCAACGCGCTGAGCACCGCTCGGGCGGGCGGGGTGACCGTCAGTCGGTCGGTGGCGTACTGCTCGCCCAACACGCCGACCAGTGCCACGCGGCGTCCGGCGGCTCGGACAATCCGCAACGGCTCGGCCACGAGTTCTCCATTGCCGTCGAGCACGTTGGCCGAGACCAGCGGCACATCGAGGTCCGCGGCCAATCGCCGCAGCTCGTCGGGACCCATCGTCGCTTCCGTCTTGCCGATGTTGTGGGCCGCGACGCCCATGGCGACCTCGCCGCGGAGAATGGCCTCGAAATTCGCCAGGTCGTAGGGCGAGGTCCCGCCGGCCGCCCCGCCTACGTCGGCCAATATCACGTCCGCTTCGCTTCGGAGTTGCTCGACGTACGCGGCCCGGCGCGGCAACCCGCCGGACTGATTCGACGCGCAACGACACGGCGCGATGTAGCCGGCCGTATCCCCGCTGACCACCACGACCAGCGGCCGATCCTCGCCGGACGCGCCGGGACGGCAACCTCCCCAGACGGCACAGGCCAGCAGTGCGGCGGCGGAAAGGCGGCGGTTGGTCGCGGAGGGTCGCATTTTCATGGATGCCAAGACGGCCAATCTACCTTCTTGTCGGCTCCTCAATACGTCAGTGCATAGGCCAAGACGTTGACGTTGATCTCGATGGCGTTGCGCAGCTCGTTTCCGCCGCAGCAACAACAGCCCTCGGTGTGACCCGTGTCGTTCAGTCCGTCCGGCGAATAGACCACTCCCAGCCGGCCGCCGACACGGATTCCCAGCAGCGGTTGCGGTGTGCCGTGGGCGGACTTCAGTTGCCCGATTTCATAGACCGTGTGGAAGAGCGGGTGGCTCATGTCGATCGGTTCGAGCGGCTGGTCGGAGAAGATGGCGGCCATCTCGCGGCGGAACGCCCGGTCCCACTCGATCGAGGAGCAGCCGGCCGAGGCCAGCAGCAGGCCGCCGCGTTCGACGTACCGCCGCAGGTTTTCCCGTTCGTCGTCCGGCAGGCGGAACGTCTGTTCGCCGGTCATCAGCACCAGGGGATATCCGTAGATTTCCTCGCCGTAGAGCTTCACGGAGTGGAACCGCCGGCTGGTCGAGATGGCCGAGTCCTTTTCCGCCTGGATGAGGAAGTGGTCGGAGAAGCAGCGGCTGCTGATCGTCCGCGCGTAGACGAGGTTGGCCACCTGGACCACGCTGTCCGGTTCGCTGCCCGACGCGCGGCCCTCGGTGCCGAGCGATCCGCCGGCATCCGTTTGAGCCCGACCGACGGCGGCGGCCATCGCGACACCAACGAAGACGGCAAGCGCGAAACGAGGTACGTGTTTGGTGATGGCATGAAATTGCATGGCGATCCTCATGTTTAACAAAGTAGCCGTCTCGCTCCGCGAGACGAGGCTTCATCTCGCGGAAACGTAAAGTAGCCGTCTCGCTCCGCGAGACGAGGCTTCATTTCGCGGAGCGAGATGGCTACAAACCGTATCAACGATCTCCCAATGCCTCGGTAATTCTTTGGAAGTATTCGGCCGCTCGGCGGCGGTACCGGACCGGGACGCCCACGGCGCTGATGCCGGCCGCCGTGGGGCCGACGGACGAGTCGGAAAGCGTTCGGCGGTCCGGATTCGCCCGGCCGGCGGCGTAATCGCCCGAAGGATCGTCGCTCGACCGTCCGCCGCCGAAGCCGTCGTCCGCGGCGGCCCCGATGCCGGGCAGGCTGCCGTACAGGCCCACGTTCCCGCCACGGATGCTGAACCCGCCCATTCCCGACCCCATGCCGCCCATGCCGGTCCCCATCCCCATTCCCATCTGCGCAAGCAGTTGCCCGACCGTGTTGCCCAGACAATTGCCCAACGTGGGCTGGAAAACCAGGCAGCCGCCGGCGCAGTTGCCCATGCTTTGGCAGTCACTGAGGAACCGGCTGAGGATATCGGCCGCCTCCTGGGCTTTTTCGTAGCCGCGGGTGCCGGAGAATTCGGCCAATCCGACCTCCGCTTCGCCCATCGCCTCGGAGGCCCCGCTGGCGCGCACGTCCTGGACGAATTTCGTGGCCGTCTCGCGGAGCTTCTCCAGGCGGGGGTCTTCCGGCAGCCGGGTAACGTGGTCCTCGATGTCGTCGAGCAACGTGCCCAATTCCTCGCGGATCTGCCGCTGCTCCTGCTCGAGGTCGCGCATGCGGGTCTTCAACACCGGGTTGTCTTCGCCGTCGCGGCCTTTCAGCGCCGAGAGCCGCTCGGCCAGGTCCTTTTGTCGCAACACGAGCATCACGAATCGCGACTGATCGGCGATCAGCGGGAAGATGCTCGCCAGATGCTCCAGCGCTTCGAGGGCTTCCTTGTCGAATCGTTCGTACTCCGAAGCCAATTGCCGAGTCGCCTTCTCGAGTTGCCGGGCCAGCGCTTCGTGGTCCAAGTCGGACTGATCGAGGAGCTTCTGGATTTCGGCGGCCACGTCCTCGGGAATCTTGGCCAGTCGCTCGAGTTGCGGCGTGAGATTCTTGTCGAGGTCGTAGGGCAACACGTGCCGGGCCGACTTGCGAATCTCCTGCGACTCCTTGCGGAGCCGCTCCAGGAGCTGCTCGGTCCGTTTGCGGATCTCCGGATCGAGCGGACTGTCCGGCGGCAGTTCTTCAGTCTTCTTGCGGAGCCCTTCGGCTTCCTCGGCCAACGCCGTCATCCGCCGCCGCGCGGCCTGGTACTTCGACATCAGCACCTCGAGCCCCTGGCGGACCTGGAGCATCCGCTCGAACTCTTCCTGCGAAATGATCCGCACGGTGACCACGGAACTCTCGGAGCCTTTCACCCCCTCGGGATAGTTGTCGTTGTCTTCGACGCGGCCGAACAGCTTGATCACGTCGCCCGGCTCCAGACCGTAGTCGGCCAGCGGCAGGTCGACCTGCTGGTAGACCTCCCGCGGCTGCTCCTCGGACACCGTCACCTCCAGCGGCAACGGGCGGGAATCGTTCAGGCTGCGGTAGAGCTGCACCCGAGATATCCCGTAGTCGTCCTCGGCCGCGATCACCACCGGCAGCACCACGTCGGGCGTGGCTAGCGACGTCTTGTCCGGCCGCATCAGGCGAATGAACGGGCGGTGGTCGGCCAGCACCGTGATGGTGCCGGAAAACGATTCCTGCGACCTCTGCCCGGCGGTGTCGATCACCCATAGCTCGAACTTGCCGTCGGCGTGGATGGTGAACTTGCCTTCGGCCTTCATCGCGTCGTCGGCGGTCGGGTACATGTCCAGTGAGGGGTGAGGGACGAGGGATGAGGGGTGAGGGGCGAGGGATGAGGGGTTAGGGGCGAGGGGTGAGGGGTGAGAAGACCCGCTTGTCTGATCACTCGGTTCCGACTGACCGTCGTTCGCCTCCAACCCTTCTTCGCTCTTCCCTTCTCCCTCTTCCCTCTTCTCTTCTCCCTCGTCCCTCGCCCCTCGCCCCTCGTCCCTCGTCCCTTCACCCGGTTCGTTCCCGGTGATGGCGATCACACCCCCGGAGAGCGGGCGGTTGCTGGCGGCCCAAATTCGCACCTCGGTTCCCGGCAGCCCGGCGACGCCGTCTGCCGGCATGGGGCCTTCGTAAAACTCTTCACGCGTGTAGGGCGGCGGGGTGATTCGCACCACGACGTTCTCAATCCGCGGCACGGTGATCACGGCGATTCGATACCTCTCGCTTCGGGCGCGGTGCGAGCGGACGTAGTAAACGGCCGGCGAGGTGACCTTCGCCAGTACGGCCCGCCAGTTCCCACTCGACTCGGGGAACATGGGCACGACTTCTTCCTGCCCGTCGTCATGCATAAGCACGAGTTCCGCCCGATCGATCGGAGGGCCGCTGACCACCGCGCGGATTTCCAACTCATCCCCGTAACGGACTTCCGTATCGCCGGGGGTGACCTCGAACGTGGTTTGCGAGAAGGGCGGCACGTCGTCGAAGGGATAGGCGAAGCGGTCCCATTGCGTTCGGGCGAACTGGGGCAGGCAGAGGACCAGCAGGCCCACGACCGACGACAGCAGAGCGAGCGTGCCCAGCGATCGGCCCAAGGGTTTGGCCGGCGCGGCCTGCGACGGCGCGACGCGGCCGGCCACGATCGCCGCGTGATCGACGGCCATGCGGGCAAGACCGGCGGTCACGCTGGAGGTCTTCGCGCCGGAGGGGCCGGGCGACGGTCGGTCGAGTTCCAGGCCGGTGAGCACGTCGCCCCCGCCGCCGACCGCCCGATCGACCCGCCGAGCCACCGAGGCGTCGCGGCCGGCGCGAACGCTCACCACAATCAACGCGCCGATCAGTCCCACACCGGCGGCGCCCGCGACGGCCAGCGTGGCGATCCGCAACGGAGGCGAGAACTCCCAAAGCAGATCGAGCCAGGCGCCGGCCAGGAGCAGCACCAGCATCGAGGCCAGGCCCCAGAAAACGGCCGCCGTCGAGCCGATCATCAACAGCCGGCGGCGGACTCTTCGCAACCGTGTTCGCAGTGAGGTCTTTGTCATTTTGCTGCCTTCGAATCAACGAGCCGCGCGGAAACAACGAGTTCAATTGGGGTGGCACCCTCGCCAGCTAAGTGTACCAGTCATTCTTGCGCAACCACTAAACCAATCCCGACCAACGCCGCATGCCCCACGTACTACCCCACAGGGCCAGTGCCGCGGCCAACAGCCACCAGCGGTCCCAGGCGGTCGTGCGGGTCATGCGTTCGGGTCGGGTTCTTACCAGGTGTTGTTCGAACCGATCGGCCAGCGAACGGGGATCGGTGTCTTCAAGCACCTCGCCGCCGCTGGGCCCGGCGATCTCGATTTTCATCTCTTGCGGCTTGGCTTCCACTTTCAGCGCCTCGTCGCTCGGCCGCACGTCGAAGGCCGCTTCGGCCGAGTCGTCCTGCACGGCGGCGTTCACCACGCGGGCCCGGTATTGTCCCTCGGGGAGCGGCCCGAAGACAACCCGAAACCGGCCCGGTTCGCTGCCGGCCGGCACGGGCGTGACGCGTCTGGGCTCGGTAAGCGAGGTGCCGGAGAGTTCGACCTCGGGCACCTTCTCGCCGAGGTATTCCTCGCGGATGATCAGATCGGCGGCGGCCTGGTCGGTGGTGGCGAACGAGATTTCCTGGGGCAGAAGCGCCATCCGTTGCGACGGCCGCAGCTCCACGTCGGTGACCAGCCAGCGGATCAGGTTCCGCCACAACAGGCCGTACGTCTCGTCATGCTGTTGGTCTTTCGGCGGCAGGAACGCCCAACGCCACATCCCGGCCCCTTCCACGACCACCACCCGGCCCATCCCGACCCGCAGGTAGGAAATCACCGGGCTGTTCCGCTCCTGGGTGCCGGAGGCCACGGTGGCCAAGGTTCCGGCCACTTCCCGGCCCTCGATCCGGGCGGTGGTGGCCAGCGGCGGCAGCTCGGCCAGGGCGTCGTCGGCGGCGGCCGGCAGCCATCGCAACCGGCGGCCCGAGTCGGTCATCTTCACCCGGAAGTGCTGCGGATCGCGCGACGGCGTCCAACGGACCGGCATCAAGCGGCCCAGCCGCTGCGGGATCTGGGACATCGGCTGGCCGCGGAAACAGACCAGGAAGCACTCACGCTGCTTCAACCATTTTTCGAGCCGCAAGAGGGCCTCGTCGCTGAGGAACACTTCCGCGTCGCGGCCGAGGATCACGACCTGATAGGAGGCCAGCGTCTCGGCGTCGGCCAGGATCTCCGCCGCGTCTTGGCGAATGGCCCACTGTTCGTCGCGGAGCGTCGACGCGTCGGACGGTTCCTCGGCAGCACCGCCGGCGGGAACGTCCGTCGTCGTGGAACCGCCCGTTGCGGGCACCCGAGTGATTTGCCGCTGGAGCAGGCGTCCTTCGGCCAGCTTGACCACGGCGGTCAGTTCGATCGACCGGTCGGCGGCCAGCGTGCGAATCAGGAACTTCGTGTCCCAATACGGCTTGCCTTCCAACAGCAGCACGCGGACCGGCTCGTCGATCACGCGGACCAGCAGCCCGACGGTGTTGTTCATCGGCGTGACTTCCCCGGGCAACGGTTCCGCGCGGATTTCGTACCGGTGCAAGCCACTGGTCTCCTGGGTGAGCATGAAGGTTTCCTGCGTTTCGCCGCCGGACGTCAGATCGACGTCGCGCTGCTCGACGACCTCATCTCCCAGGACGAGTTGCAGCCGGGTTTTCCCGGTCAGCGAACCTTGCGTTCGCAGGCTGACCACCACCGGCACGGATTGTCCGACAAACGCGACTTCTTCCCGCGGCCGATCGAGTTCGATTTCCAGGTCGCGAACCTCCGTTTGTCCGCCGACGGTCTTCACGTACAGCGGCGTGGCCATCGCCTTGGCCTTGGCGACGCTTTCGCGCAACGGGGCCCAACCGCCGGGGGCGTTGTGGATGCCGTCGCTGAGGATCATGACGGCCTGGCCTTGCGGCCGATCGGCGTCCAGCGCGTCGAGGATCGCTTCGGCCAGGTCGGTCGTCGCTCCGTCGGGAAGGCGGTCGGCCAGGTCCTCGGCCGACGTGGGAGACGAGTCGTCGGCGAAACAACGCAGACGGACCTCGTATCGGTCTTCCAGCTCGCGGGCCGCCTCGGCGGCATACTGCGAGGCCAGTTCGTATCGGGTCTTGCCCCCTTCCACGTCGCGGGTGGCCATGCTGGCCGAGTAATCGACCAGGATGGTCAGCACGGGCTTGCCTTCCGGCGGCGGGATCCGCTCCAGCCACGTGGGGTTCAACAGGATCACCAGCGGGAGGGCCAACGCGACCGTCATCAACGCCATGACGCCCGCCCGGCGGCCGCGCGACAAACGATCGCGTGCCGCCAGGCCGTACGCCACCAGCAGCGCCGCGGCGGCCAGCGCCAACGGCACCCAAAGGGCCAACGGAATCTGCGGTTCCAGGGTGACGTATTGCATCGTATGGCTACTATCAGGCTCGAAATCCCAACAACGCGGTAATTTCTCCCAACATGCAAACCACGCAGCCCACGGCGAACCACTTCCAGGAATCATCGGACCGGTCGCTGCTGCCGGCTTTGCCGTGAAAATACATGCTGCGTCCGACGCCTTCGGTCAATTCCTTCAGCTCGTTCTCCGCCAGCCGGTCCAGATCGCTTTCCTCGGCCGGCACGCCGACCGCCAAGGCGAATACGGTGGCGTCGCCGCGCACCACCTGGTACACGCCCGGCTGCTGCGGAGAATGCCAGATCCACTGCACGCCCGCGGCTTCGTCCCGCAGCAGCGACTGGCCGGCGTCTTGCGAGTCGGTCATGCCCGGCCCGACGATCCTCAGCCCGGCCGACGAGCCGACCTCGCCGGGCAGACTGCGCTGCAACGCTTCGCCGCAGGCGTAAGCCGGTTCCGATCGATGCCCTTCGAGCATCTCCGCGAGCAGTTCTCCCACCAGTGCCATGGTTTCCCAGCGATTGCCCACGTTCATCGCGCCCAGGTCGGCGTTGATCACCGCCAAGGCATGGGCCGGCGAGCCCGTAAACCGGGCGAGCATCACGCCGACCGACCCGTCGTCGTAGCTGGCCAGGATCTCGCCCTTCGTCGAGTCGGCCAGCGGCCGCAGATCCAAACCGCCGGCGAACCGCAGCGAATCGCACTCCCGCTCGAAGTCCCGTCCGAGTCGCCCAAACACCCCGTCGTCGAAAGCCATATCCGCCAGCTTCAGGTCCCGGCGAAACTCCCCGGCCGGCGGCAGCCGAACCTCGACGGGCAAGCGGAATCCGCTGCCGGCCGCATCGCCAAGCTGCTGCAAGTTGGCCGCGTCGATCGTTTCGCCGGTGACGTAGATGATCGGCCGGGACCGCCGCATCAGGTCGGCCAGCAGCTCGATCACCTCGGGCGACAGCTTGCCGGGATGATCCAGCGCGATCAGACTCGCCGGCGCCAGCGCGGCGGCGTCCAGGTCGGTCGGATCGATCGGCCGGACTTCGACCGAAGCCCGCTCGCCCTGCGAGAAATCCGGCGCCAACGCGCTCTTGAGGTACCAGCTCGATGAAGGAAACGCCGAGGCCGACCGCCGCGTGATCAGGGCATAGACGGGCCGGGGACGCGTGCGAACCACCAGCGGGCGGACGTTGTCGGCGGCCAGCGCGTCGTCGACGCCTACCAGCCTCGCCTCGCCCGACTGCCAGCCGATCTGCCGCAACTCGATCCCTTCGGTCAGCGACGTGGAGCGCCCGGCCGGGCAGACCTCGCTCAGCCGGCAAGTCGTCTCGCCGACGGCCACTTCCACGTTCACCTTCCGCTCAGCTTGGGTGAAGTTGCCCACCACCACACGCAGTTGCACGCTGCGGCTATTGGAGCTTTGGGTGTAGGCTTCGGCACCGAGGATGGCCAGGTTTTCCGGTGCCTTGGCCGGCGCGGCCGGATCGGGCGGCTGGAGTTGGATGTTTACGTCCGGGTGCAGCACCGAGAAATCCGCGCTACCCCAGCTTGCCCGCTGGAAATCGCTCACTACGACCAGCTCGCGCCGCCGTTGGTCGTCTTCGGTCAGGCTCAGCATTCGGGCGGCCTTTTCGATCGCCGCGTTGACGGCCAATCGTTCGGGCCGCGCCCGGCAGCCGGACAGCGCGTCGCGCAGGGCGTCGAAATTGGTCGAGGGGCCGTCGAAGACCGAGCGGGCTTCGGCACCGGCGAGGATCAGGTTCGCACTGAGCCCGGGCCGGTAGTGGAGGTAATCGGCGGCTACGTTCTTTGCCCGCTCGACGGCCTCGATTCCGCCCTCGGTGGCCGCCATGCTCTGGCTGACGTCGAGGATGACCACCCGCACCGCGTCGCCCTGCTCTCGGTCGGAGACCAACGGCTGCGGGCCCCATTGCGGCTGGGCCACCGCCAGCGCCAAAAGCAGAATGGCCAGCGTGCGGGCCGCCAGCACGATCAGATCGCGCAGCCGGTGCCGTGCCCGACGCGCCCGAACGGCCTCGCGGACGAACCTCAGCGTCGACAGAGGCAGCTTCACCGGCCGCGGGCGCGTGAGCAGGTGTACGACCACCGGCCCGGCCGCCGCGAACGCTCCGATCCAGATTGCCCAGGGGTGGAGAAAGGTCATGGGATTGCAAATTGAAAATTGACAATTGCAAATTGCAAATTGACCGCCGACAACGCCCGGCACCCGATCCTCAATTTGCAATTTGCAATTTGCAATTAACAATTTGCAATCGTCGAAATCGATTCCCCTTCCCGCCGATCTCCTCCAACCTCATCCCGCCCTCTCTACGAGAAATCCTCCCAACGTCCGCAAATACGGTATCGCTGTCGACACGCGGCGGTAGTCGCAGCCGGCGGCCAGGGCCAGTTGGCGGACCATGGCCAAATGGGCCCCGAAACGCTGCCGGTACGCCGCGCGGATCTCGGCCGGCGAACAGTCGACCCGGCCTTCGCCTTCCATGCCCTCGAAACGATAGGCCACGCCGTCGGGGAGCCGCTCCTCGTCGGTGTGGACGAGGTGCAAAACGACCACCTCCCAATTGCGGTGGCGGAAGAGCCGCAAGGCCGCGAACGTCGCTTCCAGGTCTTCCATCAGGAAATCGCTCATCAACATCAGCACGCCCCGCCGCGGGCAGCGCTCGAACAGATCGCGCAGCCCGGGCGCCATCTCGGTGGCCGGCTGCGTGACGAGGTTCTCGATCACCTCTTGGACGCGGCCGACGTGCGCCATGGTTCCACCCGGCGGAATCGACTCCCGCAGGCGGTGGTCCAGCACGGCCAGCCCCACCTGGTCCTGGCCGTGGGTGATCACGTGGCTCAGCGCCGTGGCCAGGTACTGCACGTACTCCAGTTTCGAGCCCGACGTGCCCCGCCGGCCGGTGGCGCCGAAGACCATCGAGCCGCTGGCGTCGATCGCCAAAGTACAGATCAGGTTCGTTTCGTCCTGGTGCAGGCGGATGAAGGCCTTTCCGGTTCGGGCGAGCACCTTCCAGTCGAGGCGTCGGAGGTCCTCGCTGCCGGAGTATTCGCGGAAATCGACGAACTCGCCCGCCCCGCCTTGCTGACGCGACTGGTGGCGGCCGCTGTAGGCCCCTTCGATGCGGTGCCGCGTGGTGAAGCGCATGTGCTCCAGCGCCGTCAGCGCCCGCAGATCGAGGAACCGGCTCTTCAGTTGCGTGCTCATGTTATTGTGGCCATCTCGCTCCGCGAGATGGGCTTCTCTTCATTGTGGCCATCTCGCTCCGCGAGATGAGCTTCGTCTCGCGGAGCGAGACGGCTACTATGACTATGGATTCGTCGTTTTCAGCAAATGTTTGACCACGTCTTCCGACGTGATCGAGTCGCCCACCGCGCGGTGGTTGACGATGATCCGATGCCGCAGGATCGGCAGCGCCACGGCCCGGAGGTCCTCTTCGGTCGGCGCGGTGCGGCCGGTCAACAGCGCGAGGGCCTTGGCGGCCAGCACCATGTTTTGCGACGCCCTGGGCCCGGCGCCCCAGGCGACGTAATCGCGCACGAAGCCGTCGGACCGCGGGTCGTCCGGCCGGCTGGCCCCGCTGATGCGCACGGCACCGGCGGCCACGTTCGCCGCCACCGGCACCGCCAGCACCAGGTCGCGGAGCTGCAGGAACTCGTCTCGCTTCAACGCCGCCTTGGGCAACTCGGGCTCGCCGCCGGTCGTCCTCATCACGATCTCTTCTTCCTGCTTCGGCGACGGGTAGCCGATGCGGATCTCCATCATGAACCGGTCGAGCTGTGCCTCGGGCAGCGGGTAGGTGCCTTCCTGTTCAATCGGGTTCTGGGTGGCCGCCACCAGGAACGGCTGTTCGAGCTGGTACGTCTGCCCGCCCACGGTCACGTGCCGCTCGGCCATTGCCTCCAATAAGGCCGATTGGGTCTTCGGCGCCGCCCGATTGATCTCGTCGGCCAGCACCAGGTTGGCGAACACGGGCCCGGGCCGGAAGACCATCTTCGGCCCCTGGGAGTCGTCGCCGCGTCCGAGCAACTCGTAGCCGGTCACGTCGGCCGGCATCAGGTCGGGCGTGAACTGGATCCGCGAGTACTTCCAGTCGAAGGACGACGCCAACGCCTTGACCATCAACGTCTTGGCCAGCCCCGGCACGCCCACCAACAGCGCGTGGGACCCGGTCAACACGCACAGCAGCATCTGGTCGATCACCTCATCCTGTCCGACGACGACCTCGTGCAGGCTCGATCGAATGGTCCGAATCCGCTCGGCGAACGTCTCGACCTGCTGCCGGGCAACGCCGGTAGCGCTTGAATCTTCCGACATTTCTTGCTCCTCCGATGGCGACAGCCCTGGTGCGAAATGGCGACCGGCGGGGCATCCAGGTCGTTGACGGTTACCCCACCGGGTCTCACCCCCGCCATGTTAGTAGAAAACGGGCGCGGATGCAAACCGCCGCCACGGACCTGCCATCGGGGGGGCGTTCAGAAGAAATCCGAGCGGAAGAACACGAGCACGGCGGTTACGGCCCGTCGGCGATCCTGGTCGTCGCAACGGGAGGCCCGACCCCAGGAAGAGCCGCCCTTGCGGATGGTTCCGTCGGAGTCGATGCGGCCGATCTGGGTCCCCGATTTGCGAATGACCCCGTCGGGCTGGATCTTTCCGATCGAGCTGCCGCCGAGACGAATGGTGCCGTCGGATTCGACTTCTCCGATGGAGTTGCCCGACTTCCGCACGGTACCGTCGGACTCGAACTTGCCGACCGAGGACCCGCCGATCCGAATCGTCCCGTCGTCGTCGATGGTCGCCCAACTCGATCCGCCGACGCGAATCTCCATGTCGACGCCAGCCGGCTCGGAGACCACGAGCGTCAGCAGCAGGACGGGTGTGGCAATGAGTGTGTGCATGGTGTACTTTACCTCATTCGAACTGCAAATGCGGGAGCCCGAAAATGGGGACTGGCTCCGTCGAGGTACGGTTTTCCAGTGCTATTTCGGCTGGCCGACGGTGCCTGTCCCCTTTTTCGGGCGGTGACTCCGAGTCCCCGTGGAAAAAGGGGACAGGCACCGAGCCGGGAGCGTTTTTCGGCAACTTCCACACCATTTGCGGCTCGGAGCCAGTCCCCATTTTCCACTCAGCGCTCTCGGCGCAGTGCGGCCAGAAGCGGGGCGGTCAGGACGGCGCGGACGGCGGCCAGGCCGGTGATCAGGCCGACGAGCAACACGGCCGCGAGCATCGCCGCAAGCGAAACGCCCGGTATGGCCGCGCCGCCGGTGAGCCAGTGCGGCAACACGGCGACCAGGGCGGCCAGCACGCCGCTGCCCAGCCCGGCGCAGAGCAGCACGCCGTTTTCCAGCATCACCATGTTGGCCAACGTGAAGCGGCGGAACCCGGCGGCACGCAGCAGGGCCAGTTCGCCGCGGCGCTGAAGGACGTTGCGCAACTGGACGGTCGCCAGCCCGAACGTGCCCAGCAAGAGGCCCAGTCCGCCGAGACTCTGAAATGTCAGCAAATAAGTGTTCTGCACGGCCAGGAACCGGTCCAGCCGGCGGCCGGTCGGCTCGGCCGTGAAGCCGTAGTCGCGGAATTCGTCTTCCAGGGTTTTCTGTACGGAATCGGATTGGCCGGGCGGGGTCTCGGTCAGAAAGAACCGGTAGCCGCTCACGTCGGGGAAGTGGCGCAGCAGGGCCGACTCGGAAATCAGCAACTCGCCCTGGAAGAGACTGCCGGAGAGGAGCCCGACGATCTTCAGACGCAGCGTCTTCCCCCGGCCGTCGGTCACCTCGTAGGTCTTGCCCAACGGGTTGAACCCGAGGTGCAGCGAGTAAGTCGCCGTGTTCTTCTCGATGACCATCGGCACCGTCGGCGTGGCGTCGGTGTCGCCGGCCTCGTCGTCGAGCGATTCTTCCAGGAGCAGCCAGGGATTCTCGCGTTGTTCGGGCGTTGCGGCCGACGAGCCGGCCCAGGCGAATCCGCCGCGGGCGATCATCGCCTCGGGCACGCCCAGGATGCGCGGCTGGGTCGGCTTGTAGAGGTTCAGACAACTGGCGTCGTCGCCCGCGTTGACGCGCAGGGCGATCGTTTTCGTACCTTTCGCCAGCGAAACACCGGCCGGCGCGTTGAGGTCTTCGTAGATCGGTTGATCGCTTTCGGCCACCAGGGCGAATCCGCCGTTGCCGCTTTGCAGCTTCGGCGTCCATCGGACGGGATCGAGTCGGAAGGCGCTGACGGCAACGATCAGGAAGGAAGCCGACGCGACCAGTCCGATCGTCAGCGTGCTGCGGCCGGGATTTCTCGCGGCGTTGCGCAGGGCGATCCGCAGGAGGTTTCCACGTCCGGCGACGACGGCCGGGCCCGTAGTGCCAGACTTCAGTCGGATCCACACGAGCGTCAGGCACGCGGCCAGCACCATGGCCCCGGCGGCGAAAAAGGCCACCGCTCGCATTTCCTCGGCGACGGTTGCGGCGAGCAAGCCTAGGACAATCGCCGCAAGGAACGTCCCCCAGGCAAGCTTGCGGGCCAGGCGAGGACGCGCCCCGATCTGCCCGCTCGGCGGCACGATTTCTCCGGCCAGCAGTTGCCGCGGGGCGACGTGCCGGGTGCGCCACACGGTCCAGAGGATGGTCAACTGGGCGACGAGCACGCCGCTGGCAAAACCGACGAGGAGGCTCGGCCAGGTGACGTAGAGACTCAAGAAAGGCGTAACGACCGCATCGACCCACCAGGTTTGCAGTCCGTGGACCATCAGTGCCGCGTATCCGAGTCCGGCCGGCACGCCCAAGAGACTCCCCAGCGTGGCGACCGCGAGCCCTTCGACCGCCAGCAGCCGGCCGATGCGGCGCCGGGTGAAGCCCACGGCCGCCAGGACGCCCAGTTCGCCGGCCCGTTGCTCGATCCCCAGCCGGAACAACAGCGCCACGAGCATCACGGCGGCCGCGATCACGAAGAAGCTGAAGGCCAGGAAGAGGACGTTGAAGTCGGTGGTGCCCCGGGCCGCCTCGAGTCCCTGCCGTTTGGCCGGCTGGAACGCGAAGCCCATCGCGGCCGGGCGGATGGCATGGGGGCCGCGGAGAAGCCTTTCCTTCAATTCATCGAGGGTCATGCCGTCGGGCCGCACGCGAATCGACGTAGTCTGCCCGAACCGGCTTCCCCACAGCTTCCTTCCGGCGGCCAGCGAGACGAAGGCTTTCGGCGTGGCCTTGTGTGCGGTCCAATAGTCTTCGTCCTTGTGGCTTTCGTCGCCCGGCTTGCCGTCGTCGCGGAGCCACTCCCAATAAAACGGCTCGAACGGCGGCTGCCAATCGGCCAGCGAATCCTGGTCGGTGACCTTGGGTACGGTGGGCGTCAGATCGGGATCGGCAGCCGCACCGTCCAGATCGACCACGTCGGCCAGCGTGAACGGCTCTTCTCGCTCCTGAGGCTCGCCGTGCGTGCTCTCCGGCAGGAAATACCGCACGTAGATCGTCGCGCTCGGCTGCGGCTTATCGAGATCGTCCCACGCCCAGCGGTTCAGGACAATCGAGTTCTCCTTCTCCTCCTGCCGATCGCCAAGCGGTCGAAGCGGAGCCGCTCCGTGCAGGCTGCTGCGAAACGGCCCCAACGGCGGCTCCTGCGCAAACTCGATGGCCGTGATCGTGGAGTAGGGGATTCCGCTTCTTTCGTCGCGAGGCTCGACGCTGGGATCGGCCGGTTTCACGTCGATCTTGTTGGCCAGGTAGGTCAAGGCCGGCTGGAATTCGACGCCCGTCAACGCCCGGGCGATCTCGCCCTCGACGGCGTTGGTCAGAAACACGCGGTCCGAGGTGATGTTGAAGTAGCTCAGCGGCCCCCGATCGGTCTTCTCGGCTTGAAGGCCGTAATCGTCCAGCGAGGGCTTCAACAGTCCCTGGAGCACTTCATGATTCTTCTCCGGCGGCAACTCGGCATCGGCGCGCCGGCCGGTGACCAACAAGGCGTTGACCCGGCCGTCCGGCAGCCCCAGCGTCCTCTGCAGCGCGGACAGCGGTACGTAGGCGTTCAGCGGCAATTGCTGGCTGGGCCGCAGGCTGAAGCGGCCCGGCCCGTCGGCCGAGATGATCGCCACGACGCGGCGCCGGGTGAACTCGACCGTCTCCACGTCCTCGCCCAAAAGGCTCTCGGCCGGAATTCCCGTGACGCTTCCCATGCGCACGATGACCCAGTCGCCCTCCTCGACGTCCAAGGCGTCGGCCAGCGGCCGGCTGAGGACGATGCGTTGTCGCGGCGAAACGTCTGCGTACTGCTCGGCCACCGCAGGAACCCGGCCATTGCCGACGTGTTTCCAGAAACGGTCATCGCATCCCAGCAGGTTGACGCGATGGGTGGGCCGGCGGTCCTTCTCCTCGACGTTTTCCAGACTGACGTTGAGAAAGATCACCGGCACGGCCGCGGTGAAGCGTTCCTTGAACTGCTGCGAGGCGGCCAACTCCTCGGTCAGGTCTTCGCGAAAGAACCGATCGACCAGCAGGATCTCCTCGATCGGCCCCAATCGCTCGACTGTCAGCCGTCGCAAACTCCCTTTCATCGAGTCGCCCACCAGCAGCGCGCCGGTCAACACGGCCGTCCCCGCCGCCACGCCTCCGGCCACGGCGAGGTTGGTGCGCCAATGGTGAATCAGCGACGCGATGATCAGACGGAGAAGGGACATGGCGCGATGACACAGTTGTGAAGGACGAATGACGAATGACGAATGACGAAAGGGTTTTGCTGCCTCGGCATTCGTCATTCGTCATTAGTCATTCGTCATTCCTCCAACTTCCCCTCCTCCAGTTCGAGTTGTCGACTCATCAGCCCGGCTAAGCGCTCGCTGTGGGTGACGACGATCAGCATCATCTGTTCCTGCTGTTGCAGGTCGAGCATCAGTCGGGCGATCCGCTCGGCGGTGGTGCGGTCGAGGTTGCCGGTCGGCTCGTCGGCCAGCAGCAGCAGCGGCTGGTTGATCAGCGCCCGGGCCAACGCCACCCGCTGGCGTTCGCCGCCGGAAAGCTCCGCCGGGCGGTGCGTGAGCCGATCGTTCAACCCGACTCGATCCAGCAGCATATGGGCCCGCTCGACACTCTGCGGGCTCGTGGGGCCTTGGGCGACCGTGGGGATCAGCACGTTTTCCAGGACCGAACAGGCCGGCAGCAGATAATGGTCCTGGAAGACGAAACCGATCCGGCGGTTGCGGAAGGCGGCCAGCGCCGGCTCGTCCAGCTCGGCCGGGTCCTGGCCGTCGAGGACCACCCGGCCTTCGCTGGGCGGCTCCAGCGTGCCGATGATGCTCAGCAGCGTGCTCTTGCCCGACCCGCTGGGACCGACAATCGCCACGTTTTCCGCCTGCCCAAGTTCCAGCGACACGTCGCGCAGCACCACCAGCGGCTCGCCCCGGGTGGGGAACTCCTTGCTGACGTTTTCGACAAGTAGTTGCGTCATGACAAAGGAATACTATAGGGTTCACTGGCCCTCGGGCAAGCGATCGTCAAAACGGCGGACCTGCAGCCCGCCCGTTTCGTCGGGACCGACGACGGCCCAGCAGGACCTGCGCGGGTCCATCTTCGGCGCATAGAAGAATATCCGCAGCTCGAGCGGCGTGTACTTGCTCAGACGCTGCCAGATCTCCTGCAACTGACCGTCCGTGGGCAGCCGGCCGCCGGGCGTTTCCACCAGGACCTTCGCCTGCAAAGTCGTCTCGGTCTTCGTGTGCGAGAGGACCTCGTAGCCGGGAATCGCATCGGCGGCCGTGCCCGGTTGGGCGGAAACTTCCGGCGGACGTACGGGTGTCGTAGGGGGTTCCGGCGGCCGTACGGGCGTGGCGGGCGATCCTGGTGGTGGCTCCGGCACGGACGGCGGTGGGGAGACGGGCGGCGGCTCCGGCTTGGGCACTGCGACCACGCTCTTCGGCCCCAGCGCCTTCGCATAGGCCACTGCCTTCATGGCCTCCACGCGGATCTCCAGATACGGGTCGCTCTCGGCCAGTTTCTCCAACGCCGCGAGGATCCGCGGGTCGTAGCGTGCCAATTCGCCGCTGGCGCGCACCACGGGTTTGAAGTCCCATGGCGAGAAGGAGTATTCGGGCGTTGGCCCCGTTTCGAGGACCTCGAGGACGGCGTCGAATCCGCCCCCGGCCCATGGGGCCATCTCGCTGAGTACCTTCGTGGAAATGGACGTGAACTGCCGGGCCTTGATTCCCCGGGCCAACACCGGCACGAGCTGGGCGGCAACCTGCGGATGGTGGTAAGCGATCATCTCGGTACACCAGGAAATGAAGGCGAGATTGACCCCCTGGGCCCCCAGCCGCACGTGCTGGGGATGGTTCTCGTCAAGACAAATGGGCGCGATCTCTTTCAACTCGGGCACGATCGACGCCGGACGCCCCTCCACGCAAGCGACCATCAACCGGCACCTCAGCACTTCGTCCGCTTGCGGATTCTTGGCCATAACCGCCTTCTGAACCTCGGCGAGATACGGCTTCGCTTCAGGCCCCAGCGAAGCGAAGAAACGTATGGGGAACTCCAGCGAAGGACTGCGGTCGACCTTCTCGAGCCAGGCTAGCACCTCGGGGGCCAGCGGCGCCGCGGCCGGCCCGACTCGGCACAGAGCGGCAATGTCCCAGTCGCTCCACTGCTGATCCGGGTGTGCCTTGAGGTATTGCTTCAACGGGACGATCGCCGGCGCCGCATCCGGACCCAACACCCTGAACGGTTCGGAGAGATTTGCCAGCGACGGCACCTCGACTCCCCGCTCGAATACCTCGCACAACAACTTCGCGGCCTCGGGACGGTCGCTGCCGACGTGGACCAGTGTTTCTACGGCCGTGAAGGCGACGAAGTCGTTCTCGCGTCGGGCAATCTCGCGCAGCTCGCCGGCCATCGGCGAACCCAGGTAGCCCATCTGCTCCAACGTCGAGATCATGTCCATTCGTTGGAAGCGCCGCTGCCTGTCCTCGCTGGAAACGCCGTCGTCATAGGCGAGGAGCCTCTTGATGGTGGGGTGGGCCGATTCGCCCATCAACGTCAAGACGTCCATGCACGCATACCGGAAGTCGTGCAAGTGGGTTGTTCCTTCAATGGCCTCCGGCAGGGCCGCCGCTCCCTTGGCGAGCAGCTTTCGGGCGTAGTCGTCCTTGTACTTTGCTTCGGCCACCGCCTTTTCGTAGTCGATCGCCCTCGCCGGGGCGCCGCACGAAGCGATCGCCGCCGTCAGCAACAAGACGGTTGGTAGGGTGCGTGCAACGCACCATGGCATATTGCGGTTGGTGCGTTGCACGCACCCTACTGCGGTCGTACCAAGCACGTTGAAAGAGTTCATCGTTTACCCCTTTCCAATCGTGGCTCGATCCAGGAACCACTCATAACTTTATCTCCGCCAGCATGTCGCCGAGTTGGGCCTGGCTACCGGCGGCGTGGCGGAAGATGGGCAGGAGCCTTTCGTACACGCGGGCCTGCTCGGATGGCTGGGCGATGCTTTCGACCTGGTGGACTTCGTCGATTTTGCCGAAGTCGCTCCACAGCCCGGCCCCCACGGCGGCCACCGCCGCCGCGCCCAGCGAACCGGCCTCCTGGCCGACGTTGGTCTTGACGACCTTGATGTTCATCGCGTCGGCG
>DATLAN010000588.1:0-2333 GCA_035527455.1 Thermoguttaceae bacterium | reverse complement strand
CGCCTGGGCCTTCGAACACCGCCAAGGCCATGGTGCCGAAGTCGGGCTGCCCGTCCAGCGACCCGTCGCGGCCCGACATGGGCGTGTCGCGCATTTCGATCTCGTCGATGTTGACGTGTCCCCAGGGGCCGGTGGCCTGGTCGACGATTTCGAGCTGGGCCTCCTTGCCTTCCAGGGCGGCCACGTTCCAGTTGCACGGCAGGAGCTTTTCGTCTCTCTTGCCGACCGCCGTGTGGACCACTTTGCCGTCGACCAGCAGGTTGATGCAGGTCTGGTCCGCGTAGTCGCCGCCGCCGATCAGGAAGCTGAGGAAGCGGCGCTCGATCTTGAACTTCGGCGAGGTCAGCTTGCCGGTCAGTTGGTCGCCTGCGCCGAGGTACGTGTTGACCAGCCCCTTGCCCTGAAAGCCGCTGACCGGCTGCTGCCGTTCGAGGGTCCCTTGGGCCGGCCCCTTCCCGAACGCCTCGCCCTCGACTTTCCACTGGCCGTAGTCCTTGCCCTCGAAATCGGCCAGTACGATCGGCGGCCGCTCGGCCGGCGGGGCCTCCTCGGGCTGCTTGGCGCCGCTGAGGATCATGACCGCGCCGTCACGCGACTCCATGCGGTTGGTCCGCACGCCGGGGAGTTCCGCGGCGCTTTCGAGACACACGCCGTTCTCCAGCCAGCCGGCCAATGTCACGTCGGCCGCCTGCTGCGAGAGGTTCTTCACGGTGAAGTGCATCATCACGGCCGGCAGGCCCGAGTCGTCGGCATCCAGCGGGATGAACGGCGAAAAGGCCTCCAGCTTCACCGAGACCGGCACGTCCTTGTCTTCGTATTCCACCCGGCCGATCGGGTACTCGCCGCAGAATTGCACGCCGGGAAAACCCGCGCGGTCCAACGAGCGGACGATCCTCTTCCCGCCGGATTCGACCTGGATGGCGAAGCCCTGTTCGAGCGGCGACTCGCTCCCGCGGCCCAGCCGGTAGTTGTCGCGCCCGTAGCCGGTGAAGATCCGCTGGTTGAAGACGTCCCAATGGGTCAGCCGTCCGTCGCCGGCCAGATAGACCTGTCCGGTGCAGACGCCGCCGACGGGCATGGCGATGGTGTCGAGATCGTCGCCGCTGTAGACGGTGCTTTCGCCTTGGGCCGAGAGCATGTCGAGCCATTTCGGATCGAGCTTCTTGTCGGCCGGCACGAAGTGGTCGGACTGGCCGTCGGCGTCGGTCGGCTGGGCCAGGGCACTTCTCCAGCCGGGAGCGGCGGCGGCCAACGAAGCCGCGGACGCCCCGGCCAGCTTGATGAACTCCCGCCGGCTCGCACCGGCCGGCCCGCACTGCCCCAGTCCGCAGCAGGGGCTTGTCGGATCGGCTGCCATTGTGGGTGTCTTTTCCTCGCCATCGCCGGTTCGCTTGCCGTTGGGTCGAGGCATATCGATAGCTCCTTTTCGGTTCGAGACGGGGTTTCCGCCCGGACGCGTACTGCACCTTGAAATCCAGCGCCCGCCAGAATACCGAAAACCGCACGGCAATGCAAACAAGCGGGAAATCGCTGCAAAACCCGCCGACGAGAGACGCATGAAAAACCCGCGGCTATTGTTGGTCAGGCTGATCCGGTGGCTGGGCCGGCACGAGCAAATGGTCGCGCAGGAACTCCGGGGCCAGGTCGGCTCCGTTGTCCCACACGATCGTGTTGAGTTCCGGATCGACCTTGAACGCCGTGAACTCCTGCACTTCCCTCAGCGGCGCGAACATCTCCCCGTGAAGTTCGTTGGCAAGATCGACGAATCCCGCTGCGCCGTCGTTGAACTTCAGGTGGATGATGTAATCCCGCTCGTACTTCGCTTCGACAACATGCAGAATCACGTGTCTACTCCAAAGGCGCAATATAGGTCAAAGGCTGGCGCTCTTGGTCCAACTGCTTCCTCATTTTCGACGATTCCGTCGAGTTCTGCAAGCGTTGCGGCCACACCTTGCCACCCCACCCACTCCCGTCGATAATGAACTGCTGACCGCAGCAAGACCCCGGAAGGACTACGCCATGCCCGAGAAAATACTCGATTTCCGCAGCGACACGATCACCCGGCCCACGGCGGCCATGCGGGCGGCGATTGCCGAGGCCGCGGTGGGCGACGACGTCTTTGGCGACGATCCGACCGTCAACCGGCTGCAAGAGAGGGTGGCCGAAATGCTGGGCAAGGAGGTCGCCTTGTACGTTCCCTCCGGCACGATGTCCAATTCGGTCGGCGTGCGGGTCCACTGCCGGCCGGGCGACGAGATGATCTGCGAAGAGAACTGCCATATCTACGTCTACGAGCAGGCCGGCTACGCGCAGCTCAGTGGGATCGCCGCCAG
>DATLAN010000587.1:0-6736 GCA_035527455.1 Thermoguttaceae bacterium | reverse complement strand
GGCCGACGCGGCTACTCTGACCACGCCTTGACCACACCTTGTTCCCAAGCTCTGCTTGGGAACCAGGGAAGAGACGTAGGGTGGGCACCGCCCACCAATCCGAATCGAGATGCGAATCGAGAGAATGGATTGCGATCGGTGGGCTCAGACAATAAGGCTGATCGTGAGGTTGTCGATCAGCATGGCGGTGGCTTCGCCGTCGGTGTGGCTGTCGGCGACGAAAAAGGTCAGCGTGTGGGTGCCGGCCTCCAGGGCAAAGCTGTATCGGCGGAAGCCGGTCCGGCCGTAGAACACGCTCGTGTCGGCGATCGTCGGGTAGCGGCCGAACGGGTTGTCCTGGATGTATCCGTCGGAAAAATCGCCGGCCGTCAACGGAGTCGCCGTCCCGGCGTAGCTGCCGTCCGAGGGCGCCACGGCGAACAGCAGCTTGTAGGCACCGGGGTCGGTGATCGCGCCGGTCGTCACGCCCAGCAGATCCGAGGCGCCGAACGAGCCGCCCGGCAGGATCTCCGCCGTGAGGAAGTCGAGATCGACCTCCACCAGCGCGGCCGCCGGCGTGGAGACCTCGATGGCCAAGGCCGAGTACTCCCGCTCGGGGACGCCGTTGCCGTCGAGATCCGCGAAGTGCAAGTCGGACGGCAGCTCGTTGCGGCCCGTGGTGATGTAGCCCATATAGGTCCCGCCGGCCGGCGGAATCTCGGGCGTGAACAGGTCGGCCGCGACCACGGCGCCCGAATCGGTCAACACCCACGGCGAAAGCGAGCCGGTCTCGAAGTCGCCGTTGGGCACCATCGGATCGTGCGGCGGCGGAACGATCTCCAAGACCTGACCGGGCGTCATCGCGTAGTTGTAGATCTCGACGTCCTCGATCGTGCCGTCGAAGTAGTCCTGGATGCGGCCCGGCTGGTTCGTGCGGGCGCCGATCAGCACCGGCGTATCGACCATGGCGGGGCCGACTGCGTCGAGCCGCTCGTAAACCGGCTGGCCGTCGAGGTAGATCCGCACCATCCCGTCGGCCGAACGGGTGAACACGGCGTGGTACCAGGTGTCGGGCTGAATCGTGGTCGGGGCCGCGAAGTAGTGGTCGCCGTCGTTGGCCTCCTCGTACCAGAGCTGGAGCTTGCCGCGGTTGCTCGGGTCGTTGACCTCCACGACCCATTGCGCCTTGTCCGAGGTCCAGTCCTCCCCACGCGCGATCAGCGCCTGCGTGCCGCGGCCGGGGTTGTCGGCGCGGAAACTCAACGCGATCGTGTAGACCGACGTGCCGAGCGCGGCCTCGTCGATCGAGAGATACTCGTCCACGCCGTTCAGATCGATCGGCTCCGGGTGGCTGTAGACCGGCTCGGCCGGCGGCGGCGGCTCGTGCAGCGTGCCGAGCATCAGGCGGTTGATCTGGTAGGCCGAGAGCACCTCGTCGAAAACGGCGACCCGCTCGATCGAGCCGTCGAAGTAATCCTGGATCTTGTTCGGCGCGTTGGTCCGCGCGCCGATCAGCACGGGCGCCGAGGTCAACGCGGGCACCAGCCGACTGCCGGCCGACAACTCGAGCCCGCCGTCCAGGTAGATCTGCACCTGCCCGGCGGACGATCGCGTGACCGTCGCGTAGTACCACTGCCCGGCCGTAATGGTCGTCGTGCCGGCGAAGACGGCGTCGCGGTCGTTGCGGTCCTCGTACCACAACTGGAGCTTGCCCGGGTTCTCCTGGGTGTTGATCTGAACGACCCACTGCGCCTTGTCCTTGATGTCCTCGCCGCGGGCGATCAGCGTCTGTTCGCCATCGCCGGGGTTATCGGCGCGGAACCAGAAGCCGACGGTGTATTGGTTGATGTTCAAGTTCGCCTGGTCGACGGCCATGTAGTCGTCGACGCCGTCGAACTCGAGTCGCTCGTCGATCCGCAGCAGGGGATCGGTCGTGGTGATGGCGCCCGGGATGGGACAACGAACGGTCTTGGCGAACACCCCGTCGCCCCAGAGCTGCTGCCATGCGACCACATAAGAGCCGTCTTCGCCGGTGGCCACGGCCGGATAGAACTCCTGGTCCTCCCAAGTGCCCAACTCGAGTTCGCTGCCCAGCGGCGTGCCTTCCAGGTCGAACCGCGCGGCGTAGACGCCGTTGCTGTGGTAGTTGTTCTCGTCGAAAGCGTAATCCTTCCACGCGACCACGAACGAGTCGTCGTTCATTGCCACGCCGCAATCGTAGATGTTCCAGTCGAGCCCGCCGGCCTTGCCCGCAGAAACCAACATCCGCGGGCCGACCTCGTGGCCCAGCACGTTGTAGATCTGGGCGTAGAGGGCGAAGGGATCGCCCACGGGCTGCTGGGGATAGCTGCCCATCCAGGAGACGACGAACAGGCCGTCGTCGTTGATCGCCAGGCCCGGGCCGTAGAAGCTGTCGAGTTCGCTCGTGGAAACCATCTCGCCGCCCGGATCGTACGTGACCAGCGTGGTCGTGGTCCACTCCCCGCGCGGCGAGGCCACCACGAACCATCCCCCTTCGTTCATCGCCACCTGCGGCCAGCCGTAGCTCGTGTGGTCTTCGGCGTCCACCTGGAAGGCCGCGCCCAACGGCGTTCCCTCGCTGTCGAAACGCCGCCCCAGCACGCCCTCGCCGCTGTAGTGGCCGTTCCAAACGACCACGAAATTCCCCTGGCCGTCCACGGCCACGTCGGGCCGGCCCCATTGGGCGTCGTCGTGAACGCCGACGGGCAACTCGCCGCTGGCGGGCGCGCCGTCGGCGTCGAACAGCCGGGCGGTGATCGCCTCGGAACCGGAGGACTCGCTCGCCCAAACCACGACGAACCCGCCGTCAGGCCGCGCGGCCACCGCCGCGTCCTGCTGCCGGCCCGACGTGGTCAAGTTCACCGCGATTCGCTCGCCCATCGCGTTACCCTGGGCGTCGAACCGCCAGGCGAAGATCTCCTCGCTCCCGTCGACCGTTTCCGTCCAGACCGTCACGAAGCTGCCATCGGCGCTGACGGCCACGTCGGCATAGGCCCCCGCCGGGCTGATCTCGATCCGGTCGCTTACCTGGCATTCCTGCGGGCGGGTTTGCGACATCAGCTCGTCGATCGCTTCCGCCGACAGCACCTCGCCGAAGACCTGTACTTCGTGCAACGCCCCCTCGAAATAATCCTGCACCTGCCCGGGCCGGTTCCGCCGCGCACCGACCAGGACGGGCGTGGCGACCGACGCCGGTGGACTCGCGTCGATCCGCTCCAACTCCAGCCGGCCGTCGAGGTAGATTTCCACGCGGCCCTCGGCCGATCGGGTGGCGGCGAAATGGTACCAGCGGTCGGCCTCGATCGTCGACTCGGTGGCGAAGTAATGGTCGGCGTCGTTGGCCTCTTCGTACCAGAGCTGGACCTTGCCCCGGTTGGCCGCGTCGTTCAGCTCGACCACCCATTGGGCCTTGTCCTTCGACCAGTCTTCACCCCGGGCGACCAGCGATTGGGTGCCCACGGCCGTGTTGTCGGCCTTCAGCCACAGGGCGATCGTGAACTGGTTGGTGTTCAACGCCGCCTGGTCGGCGAACTGGATCAAATCGTCGACCCCGTCGAAGCGGGCCGTGTCGGCCAGATGGAGCAGCGGCTCGGCTAACAGGCCCTCCAGGGCGTCTCCGCCGGCCAGGAGCAACCGCGGCTCCAAAGGCTCGCAACGCAGCCGCCACGATCGACCGAATCCTTTACGCAGTGCCATGGAAACGCCTCCTTACTCTGAACCGGGAATAAGATGGGGCGATTCGGCGAGCGGATCGACCCGGCCACTTCTCTTGCCCCACTTTTGCAGCCGGCCGGATCAGGCGTTAGGGTCGTACTGAGGAGTATCGCAGATCCGATCCAGACCACGATGCCGTGATTGTACCACGTCCCCCCGCCTCGGTGTCCAGCACCCGGTCAGTTTTTTCCCTGCGCTACATCCGTTTGACGTATGGGCTACATCCGTTTGACGTAAATGTTGCGAAACTGGATCAGCGACGACGCCGGACTGAACTCGCCCGTCTTCTTGTTGAAGCCGCCGTGATGCTGAAAGGCAATGGGGCCCGTCTCGGGCAGCCCCGGTAGCCGGACGCCGTCGATCACGGTCTTGCCGTTCAGCTCCACCGTCACTTGCTCGCCCTTGGCCGTGATGACGAACGTGTTCCATTGGCCCACCGGATTGTCGGCGTGAACTTTGGGGACGCACCCGGCACGGACCTCGGCGGGCATCGAGGCGTCGTTGCGATAGCCCCACATCTCGCCGGACCCGATCGGCCAGCACCAGATGTTGATCTGACCCTTGCCGGCGCCGCGGAGAAAAACGCCCGAATCCGCGTTCGGCCGCAGCACCTTGATCACCTGGCCGTTTTCGTCCTTCTCGGAAGACCCGTCGGGCAGGATCGTCGGCATGGCGTACAGCCCGGTGGTCTTCTTCAACCGCCACTCGACGTGCAGCACGAAGTCGCCGAAGGACTCCTCGCTCCAGAGGTTCCGGTCGCCTGGGGACTCCGATTGGGCGTCGTAGTCGATCACCCCGTCGACGACCTTCCAGTGGCCGTTGTCGCCCTCGGGCACTTTCCAGCCGGCGAGGTCTTTTCCGTTGAACAACGCCACCCAGCCCTCGCCCGAGGGCGGTTCGGCAGCGGCCGGCGCGGCAACAAGGATCGCGCAGCAGATCGACAGCAGGGCAGTCAAGACGTTTCGCATGGCAGAAGCTCCTGGTGGGTTGGGTGTCGCGAGGACGCCGCAAAGGGTCGATGTCCGACGGCACTTCAAGTGAGTTGGATCGTATTCTAACCGGTTTGTGGAACTTCTGCAAAAGGCGGTTGCCCGCCGGGTGCCGGGGGCCACTGGCGTCCCGCCGGGTGCCACTGGCGTCCCGCCAGTGTTTCCTGCTGGGTCCGGAAGGAATCTCCGTGGATGACTTGCGGCTTCGAGTCCAGCCGAAGCGATCTTGATATCCCTATTTCATGAGCATTGCTATGGCAAACCCGGGAATGCTGTGGTATTAGAATCGCTCTCCGTCAGGCAAGCTCCCGCCGCTCAATTCCCACTCGGCATGGGCGGCTCGCCGGCGATAATGCGGTCGAGGCGACTGGACAACTCGGGCCAACCGAGGCCGGTCTCGTCGGTGAGCCAGCCGTTGTAGCCCACGTCCTCGAGGGCCTTGCGGACCTCGGGCCAGTTGACGCTGCCCTGTCCGATCCCGGCCCAACTGCCGCCCTTGCCGTCGGCGTTGAGCTTGTAGTCCTTGACGTGAATCTTGGCCAGACGCGGGCCGAAGGCACGAATCCACGCCTCGGGCGGGTAGGCGATCTCGACTTCGTCGCCGCGCAGGATGCCCGCGTACTTCACGTGATTCCCCACGTCGAAATACGCCTTCACCCACGGGCTGTTGAACGAGGCGACGACCCAGTTGTACAACTCGGGCCGCACGCACCAGTTGTTCCACACGTTTTCCAGCGCGATGGCGACCTGCGTCTCCTCGGCCACCGGGAGGAGATTCTTGATCGACTCGCGGACGCCGTCCACCGAGCGGTTGTGGGCCTCGATGTAGCCTCCGAACTTCTCGTTGTCGCCGGCGACGAGTTGGGTGATGTGGCCGTTGGTCTCGTCGAACTTGATGTCGTATTCCCACGGCTCGGGCATGGGCTTGACGCCGCAACCGCCCACGGGGGCAAGCACGGCGTCGGCGCCGTAGGCCTGGGCAGCACGAAGGCCGGCCGACGATCCGCCGCGCATCACCGAGTGGATGCGCAGACCGAATTTCTCGGCCAGCTCGCGGGCCTTCTTTGCCTCGTCAACCGCGACGGTGTGGGCCTCGAAGCCCTCGAAGCCGGCGTCCTTGAGCCTCTTGAACGTCTCCTCGTTCATCCGGTCATTGCCCAGGATGACGGCCTTGTGGAGGGTGGTCTTGAAAGCGGGCTCGGCAGCTCGCCCCGCGGCGGCAGCCACGCTCACGCCGGCGGCAGCCACGCTCACGCCGGCGGCAGAAACAGCAAGAAAATCGCGGCGGGTCATGCCAGTTCTCATCGCGTAGTCTCTCCGTTGTTGGCAAGTGATTGCTTTACCAGGGAGCAATTCTGAAACACCGATTTCAGTGCTCTCGTCCCAACTGATTGAGAACATGTTATCACGTTGGTGACTCATGGCAAGTTGCGAGACGAAAAGGGGACATTCTCCTTTTGCGCCAAAAAGCAGAATGTCCCCTTTTTCTTTTCGCAAGTCGTGTCCAGGAAAGCGGTTAGGGCGAGGCTTTTCGCCACCGGGGAATTGTTTTCGCGGTGAAGGATTTGTCCAAGCCGTGAACGTAAGTGCGTGCCGTGACTTTACCGGCGGAATCGCTTAAGCTAACCTGGATGTGGCAGTTCCCCGCAGCTTCGTCCCACACAGGAGGATCGATCGATGAAGACTTCCAGGTTCCACCGCGGATGTGCTTGTTGCGAGTTGAATCGAAGGCAGTTCCTCGCGGCCGGCTGCGCGGCGTGTGCTGCGGCCACGGGGTTCGCCGCGTCCGAACAACCGGCCCGGGCAGCCGCGAACAACAAGAAGACGCGGATTCAGATCCTCTACTCCCTGCACGCGCCCAAGCAGCCGCGGCCCGACTGGCCGAACGTCGGCTTCGACTTTCAGCCGGTCATGGATCGGATCACCGGCACGCTGGCCGAGCGGTTTTCCGACTTCGAGTTCGTCGCGGCCATGGCCAACGGCCCGGAGGAGGCCGGCAAGATCCTCGACGCCGACAAATCGGCCGACGGCTA
>DATLAN010000586.1:0-19215 GCA_035527455.1 Thermoguttaceae bacterium | reverse complement strand
GGCTTGGGAAGACCATGGTCTTAGTACTGCCGCGCTATGTTGAGCGATGCATTCATCATTTAGCCGGCGGGCTTGCCCGCCGTGTTGATCGTGGAGTTTGCGAGGAAACACACGGCGGGCAAGCCCGCCGGCTAAATGCTTTCTTGTCGAATGGTCGCTTGATAATATAAGTGTTTTTTCTCACTAATGTTACGACGATTCCGAGCAGCAATACAGCGCTGTAGTATTAGTCCCCAGCCCCGAGTCCCCAGCCCCGAATCCCCAACCGAGAGTCACACTTTGCCTCAGCGCGGCAGAGCCGCAACCAAACGGCGGGCAAGCCCGCCCGCTAAACGTTGTTATCACAATCGGTTACGTCAAACATGCGCGCACCGTGCGCAAGAGTCGCAACGTAAGACCCTAATGCGAAATCGGCTCTTCGGAGATTTCGGCGTCTTGCCCGCGGAGGTGCTTGTCGAGGAATTGCTGTACCCGGCGGGGCAATTCCTCGCCGTGGAATCCGCCGTGGCCGCCGCCTTGGATGGTGATGAACGACACGTCCGCGCCCGCCTTGTGTAGGGCCTCGTCGAGCCGGACGGACTGGTTGTGCGGCACCAACGGGTCCTTGTCGCCGTGGACGATCAAGAACGGCGGATCGTCTTTCGAGACGTACGTGGCCGGCGAGGCGCTTCGGGCGGCGTCCTTGGTTTCCTGCAACGGCCCGCCGACCAGCCGCGACTCGGGCGAGTCGGGCGCGTCGTGGGCGATGTTGCTGGGGAATTGGCCCATCGAGAGCAGGTCGGCCGGACCGAAGTAGTCGACCACGCAGGTCACGCGGCTGCTCTGGTCGGCGTGATTGCCGAGATCGCCTTCGAGTTCCTTCACGTCGCCGCCGGTTCCCAGCATGGCGACCAGGTGTCCGCCGGCCGAGCTTCCCCACACGCCGATCCGCTGCGGGTCGAGGTTGTACCGCTCGGCATTCCCGCGGATCCAGCGGATGGCCGCCTTGCAGTCGTGGATTTGCACGGGCCACATCGCCTCGCCGGTGAGCCGGTAGCCGACCGACACGCCGGCGTAGTTGCCCGAGGCGACGTACTCCGACAGCATTCCCAGCCCGCTGCGTTTGTCGCCCCCGCGCCAGGCGCCGCCGTGAATCCAGACGACCACCGGCAGCGGCTTGTCGTCGCCGGGCTTCTTGGGCAGCAGCAGGTCGAGCTTTTGCCGCGGGTTGTCGGTATCGGCGTAAGGAATGTCCGGCTCGAAGCGGACGGCGTCGGAGATGCGCGGTTGCGGTGGCGTGGCCGGGCGCGTCGCGCCGCCGGCTGGTCCCCTGCGGCGGAAGGCGGCGTCTTCCTCCCGCGTGATCGCCCCGTCGCCGTCGGCATCGACCCGGTCGAAGTTCCGCCGCATCGGTTCGGGCAGTTCGTCGCGCGAGAGCTTGCCGTCGTGGTTCTTATCGAGCCGGTTGAAGATCTCGTCGACCGAGGGCGGTTGACGCCCGGCAGGTGGCTGCTGGGCCGAAGAGATCGAGGTCTGGAACATCCCGAAAACGAGGATGCTCGCGCAGGTCAGCAGGCGTGATCGGGTGGTAGACATGATGGGGTCCTTCTCTCCAGTGTTGCAGGACGGTGTAGCTGAATTTCCAGAAATTCAGCAATACACTCTATACACTCTGAATTCTTGCGAATTCAGCTACAGGTCAACGTTCTTTTCGGGCGGTGATTCTTGGACGCCGTGGAAAAAGGGGACAGGCACCGAGCCGGCAGCGCCTTTCCGCGACTTTCACGCCTTTTGCGGCTCGGAGCCAGTCCCCGTTTTCCACTCGCCGCTTACGGTTCGAGTCGGCCACCGCGGATCGACCGTGCTCATTCTGTCATGGTGCCGGGCGGTTTGCAATCCGGGAAGCCCCGGTCTATCATGATGGGGGCCTTGGTGACCGGCTGCCGTCGGTCGAATCGTGTGCGTGGCGTCCCTTCTACCTACTTCATACATTCCGGGGCTGATAGGGAGAAATCTCGATGAATCAACTCAAGATCACGTTCAACGGCGCTCTGGCGTTTGCCGTGCTTGCCGGGATGATGACGCTCGTGTCTGCCAACACCGCCGAGGCGGCCATTTACGTCGGCAACGGCCACTCGGAACTGGCCGATCCGCAACAGGCGGGCACGGAAGCGGCCGCCAAGGCCAAGGCGGCGCTGGGCGACCGGGAGGCGAAGGTGGTGCTGGTCTTCGACAGCGTGGGCAACGGCGTGCCGGACAAGGAGGCCATGCTCGCCGGCGTCACTTCGGTCTTCGACCAGTCGATCGTCTATGGTTGCTCGGCCTACGCGCCGATCACCCAGGACTGCAATACGGGCACCGTGGGCGTGTTGGCGCTGGGCGGCGACATCCGGGCGGCGGCGGCCGTGGCCGACGTGGAGGGCGGCCATGAAGCGTGCGGCAAGAAGATCGGCGAAGGGCTCAAGGCGGCCGGCGTGCCCGAGGGGGGCGGTCGCGTCGTGTTGCTCTTCGGCGCGTGTCACGTGCCGACGAACGACGCGCTGGTCGGCGGGGTGTGCGGCGTGCTGGGCGAGAAGTTTCCCGTCGCCGGGGGAGCGGCCTTCCGCGATCTTTTGTACGTCCAGGGCAAGGTCTTGCCGAAGAGCAACCTGGGGCTGATGCTGTGCGGCGATTTCAAGTGCGGGTTTGCCGCCAAGAATGCCCCGGCGCAGGAAAAGGAGCGCGTGATCGCCGTGGCCGGCGAGGCCGCCGAAGAGGCCCTGGGCGAAGGCAAGGACAAGGCCCTGCTGGTGCTCGCGTTCGATTGCGGCGGCCGGCGTGGCCAGATGGGCGGCGCGATCGACAAGGAGTTGCAGTTGATGAAGGACGCCGCCGGAGATACGCCCATCTTCGGTTTCTACGGCAGCGGCGAAACCGGCCCGAAAGACAACGACTCGGCCCCGAAGGGCGTGGGATATCACATCGTGATTTGTGCGATTCTCGGGCAGTAGAGAGCAACACCCCCTGTTCGAGTTGATTTTGGCAGCCGATCGGCGTGAGTTTTCGGTCCGACTCCGCACGGATGGCGCGCCGTAGACTTGCCCGAACCGGCAAATCTCCAGGTGTTGCTGCATCCGCTACGATCTCCCTTTGCGATCAGCGCAGGAGGAAACTTCTCCGTTTGGGTGGTTTACGACAAGCGCCCTTGCTGGTATCATCCGGGAATAGATGGTAGCATGTAGGATGCGGAGGAAACCGCGAGCGAGGATCGTTCGATAGCTCATCTCTCGTCATACTTTTCCAGAACTGGTATCCTCCGCAGGGCGTGAAAGTTCAGCGCACTAACACATCCGACGTCAACTTGGGCATGGCCAAACCGACGGTTGACACATTCCTCGACTTGATACGGCGGAGCGGGTTGATCGAACGGGATCAACTCAGCGACGCGCTGCGCGAATTGAAGGCCCAGACGGACGGAAAGCTCCCCACCGACGTGGACCCGGTCGCGGAGAAGCTCATCGACGCCGGTTTGCTGACCCGGTGGCAGTGCGAGAAGCTGATGGAGGGCCGGCACAAGGGCTTCTTCCTCAAGAAGTACAAGTTGCTCGATCTCCTGGGCACCGGGGGCATGAGCACGGTCTATCTCGCCGAGCACGTCGTGATGCAGCGCCGCGTGGCGATCAAGATCCTGCCCAAGAATCGCGTGGAAGATTCCTCGTATCTCGCCCGATTCCACCGCGAAGCCCAGGCCGCCGCTTCGCTGGACCATCGCAACATCGTTCGGGCGTACGACGTGGACAACGAAAACGATATCCACTTCCTGGTGATGGAGTACGTCGAAGGCCGCGACCTTTCGCAGATGGTCAAGCGGGACGGCCCGTTGGACTACGCCGAGGCCGCGGACTACATCCGCCAGGGCGCCGAAGGGCTCGCCCACGCCCACCAGTCGGGATTGATCCACCGAGACGTCAAACCGGCCAACCTGCTGGTCGATCAGAAGAACGTGGTCAAGGTGCTCGATTTGGGACTGGCCCGGTTTACCAACGAGGATCGGGCTTCGCTGACGGTGGCTTACGACGAGAACGTGCTGGGAACGGCCGACTATCTGTCGCCGGAGCAGGCCCTGGACAGCCACGGCGTGGACGCGCGGGCCGACATCTACAGCCTGGGGTGTTCGTTGTATTACCTTTTGACCGGGCATCCACCGTTTTCCGAAGGGACGCTGCCGCAACGGTTGATCGCGCATCAGAAGGAGCCGCCGCCGAGCATTCTCGAAGACCGGCCGGACGCTCCGGAGGACTTGATCGAGATCTGCATGCGGATGATGGCCAAGAAGCCGAAACACCGCTACCAGACGGCCCGGGATGTGGCCGAGGCACTGGCGGGATGGTTGACGCTGCACGGGCACGAGGTGGATTCGCCCAGCGGCAGCGGCTCTTCGTCGTCCCGTCTGGTGGCGGCCGGTTCGGCTCGTCCGGCGGCTGCGCGTCGGGCGGGTGCCCCGCCGGCCCGGCAGCCGAATGCCCCGAGGCCCTCGCGTGCCGATTCGCCGGACAGGAGTCGACCCGCCGCAGTGCCGCCGCTGCCCGATCGCGGGGATACGGCAAAGGGCGCCGTGAAGGACGTCACGAAAGATACCGTGTCCGATTTGGCTCGGGCGACGGTCAAGGGCTCCGGATCCGTGCTCGGCAAAGGTGCCGCACCCGTGAAGTCCGAGGGAACGGCGGGCGGCAGGAAAGAAGCTCCCGCAGGTCCGCCCAATGAAGCCCCGGCGGCGCGTCCGGTCAAAGACGGCCCGCTGCCGGCGTTCCATATCGAGACCGACGTCTCTCCGGCGGTGGCCCGTCTTCGTGCGCGCACGCCGTTGACCCCGGAAGAGATCGAAGCCTATCGCTCGCGGCGCAAGTCCATTCCCACGTGGCTGTGGGGCGTGCTCGGTGCGGGTGGGGTGATCGCCTTGATCCTGCTGGGCATTCTGATCTTGCGATCGTAAGGTTCCGCGCGGGAATAACTTATCCCATTGGGTGGCACGCCCTGAGGAACGAAGGGCGTGGAAAGCCTGCCAAACCACGCCCTTCGTTCCTCAGGGCGTGCCACCCAACGCGAGACGTGGCTGCATCTCGCCGCAGCGAGATGGCTACTGCCCGTCGCCGATCTCCAGACTCTCGACCGGCAGAACCGCGTTGAGACTGCCGCTGCGGAAACCCTCCAGGTCGAGCGACACGTACTTGAAGCCGACCGATTTCAGATAGTCGACCACCTCGCCGCGAAACGCCTCCTCGGTGAATCGGGCGAGTTCCCCGGCCGAGACTTCGATCCGCGCCACGTCGCCCTTGTGGTAGCGCACCCGCAACGGCTCGAACCCGCGATCGCGCAGGAACCGTTCGGCCCGATCGACCATCGCCAGCCGCTCGGGCGTGACCTTCTCTCCGTAGGCGATCCGGCTGCTCAAGCAGGGCGTAGCCGGCTTGTCCCACGTGGGAATCTCCCAGTGCTCGGCCAACCGGCGGAGTTCCCCCTTGGTGAACCCGCACTCGGCCAACGGGCTGCGAACCTTCCGGTCTCGTGCCGCCCGAATTCCCGGCCGGTGTTCGCCGTGGTCATCGCGGTTGCTGCCGTCGACCACCACGGCCGCGTCCGTCCGCCGGGCAATCTCCTCGACCTGAGCGAACAGTTCGGTCTTGCAGTAGTAGCAGCGATTGGCCGTGTTCTCTTGGTATTGGGGAATGGAAAGCTCGCCGGTCTCGATCGCCTCATGACGGATGCCGACCTGCCGGGCCAGTTCCTTCGCCGCGTCCAGTTCGCCGGCGCCCAGACTGGCGCTGACGCCGGTCACGGCCACGGCACGCTCGCCGAGGGCCAACTGCGCCGCTTTGGCCAGCACGGTGCTGTCCAATCCGCCCGAGTACGCCACGGCACACGATCCGAAGCTGCGCAGCAGTTCCAACAGTCGGTCACGTTTGGCGGCGATCTCGGCGGGCAGTTCGTTCATGGCAAGAAAAAAGGTCCTCCACCGCAATGCCGTGGTGATGTGTTTTTCTGGGAGCCCGTTACTGCAAGGGGGGTGGCCTGGACCCCGGGTTGTGTGATCCGTCGCCGGTTGGGACCGGTCAGCGGCTATACACGCGGCCAGCGTCTTTAGCACAGGCACCCAACGGGCATCTTATCGGCTCCCCAAAAGTTACATCAACAGCACGAACATGGTAGAGGACCATGCAAACTATCTTATCAGTAATCGTCGTTCCGGACAAGGGTCCCGATAGCGCCTCAGCACCCCGCGAACTAGGGGAGAGCGATCGATTCGGGGCCGGTTTGGTTCCGCACAGAAATAATTTGTCCAAATGGGTGGCACGCCCTGAGGAACGAAGGGCGTGGTTTGGCAGGTTTTCCACGCCCTTCGTTCCTCAGGGCGTGCCACCCTCGCTGAAAAAGGTACGGGTTATTACTGCGCGGAACCTTTGCGTCGGTTATTACGGTTCTCTGGCCGTCTGCTTCCACGGCCATCGGGGCGGAGCCAACCAAAGCGTCGCCAAAACAGCCGCCGCAAACGCGCAGTAGCACAACGTGAACGCCCACGCCGGGGCGTCGTAGAAGATCAAAGCGTGAACCAACCGGCCGACGAAAGACCGCGGATCCCCCTCCCCTCCGGCCAGCACGCGAAGATCGCGCTCCCAGTCCGTCAGCGGGCAGACGATCTGGCCGAGCGACTCGAACGCCACGAAAGCGATCGCCAGGAAGTGCAGGACGCGGAACCAGAAGTTGCGCACCCACTTCCACCGCCGAACGATCCCGATCAGGATCAACGCCATCCCGACCAGCACGAACGCGACGTAGACGCAATGCACGACGACGATCAGATCGGCGAGAAAATCGCGGGAAAACATGACACCTCCAAACGGCGCTGCGTCGGATCGGCTATGACCGAACGAAGGCAGAGGCGAGTTCTCGTCGAAAGCGCAACCCAATTTGTAGCCGGATTCGCAAGAATTCGGACCTCTCCGCGCGAAACCGCGCTACGGCCGAATTCTTGCGAATCCGGCTGGCAATGAGGTCACACCCAAGCGTCCAGCAACTCGTCGGCCGCTTCCGGCGCCACCCTCGTCTCCTCGGCCGGGTGGCGCTGCCCATCATCCCCATCGAAATTATAGAGCCAATCCAGCCCGACCGGCCAATCCGCCGGCAATGAAGACTCCTGGGCCGGCGACGGGGTTCCCCCTTCCGGCGGGTTCGACAGATCGAACAGCTTCAGGGCGCTGCCGAAGCTCGTCTGGTTGTTTCGGGCCAGTAGCACGTCCGTGGCGTTGACACGCTGGTCGCGGTTGAAGTCGTAGGGGAAGTCGATTCCCGCCGGGTTCAACAGCGTTCTCGGATTATTCCGGGCCAGCAGCAGATCGATCGTGGTGACCTGGGTATTGGAGGCCAGGTTTCCCGCCTCGGCTACCGCGTTGCCGAAGTAGAAGACATCGTCGCCGACCAGCCCCGTGCCGGCCGCCAGCACGGTCACCTCCAGCCACTCGTTGCGGATGGCATGGTCGTTCCAAGTGATCGTGATCCGGTCGGAACCGCCGACACCCGCACCCCGGCGAAGATCCACGGTAGCCGGATCGGGGGCCGGCAGCCAATCGCCGGCCTCCTCGCTATTGCCCACCAGGAACTGGAAGTCGGCGGCGGTGGGCGTGTAATCGGCCGAGAGGCCGCCGACGTCGACCATGATCCCGTTGATTCCCCGGCTGTAGCTCGTGTAGTTGGCGAAGCTCGCCACGGCACCCGATCGCAAGGCTGCCTTGTCGGCGGCGACGGCCTGGTCGTCGGTCGCGCCGGGCGCCGGATCGTTCCCGTCGAACGAGGAATGGTTGTAGAAGATGTGCCGGCCGACCACCTCGGCCAGAGGCACGCCGATCACCTGCACCGTGCCGACGACCGTTCCCTCGATTTGCGCGGTCCGGGCGTAGACGTTCAGCCCGTTGAGAACCAGCGTGGTTCCGGCGGGCACGATCAGGGTATCGAGGTACAGCGCTTCGGGGGCCAGTCCGGAGGAATTGTCCTCGAAGTCGACCAGCTCGACCGAGGTGTTTTCCAGCCGGAGCGATCCGTGCGCGAAGTTCCCCGAGAAACCTTCCTCGACGTTGCCCAGGTCTTCGCCCATGACTTCCAGCAACTGGAAAGAGGCCGGGCCGTCGGCTGTGCCCAATTGCACGGCGCCTCCGGACGCGAACTGGGCGGCGTTGGTGCCGTTGCCGACCAGATCGCCCCCGACCCGGATTTCGCCAAGGGGTTGGCTGTCGAGGATTCCCGCTTCGTCGATTCTCAGAGTGCCGCGGAGGTCGATCGTCGCACCGTTGCCGACGCGCAGAACGCCCGTGTTGTTGAACCCTTGCGTCCCGCCGTCGACCGTCAACGTCTGACCGTCGGCTACTTCGATCGTCCCGCTGTTGGAGTGCAGGGCGTCGGTCTTGCTGACGGAAAGCCCCTGCAGAACTCGGAGCGTGCCCCGGTTGTTCAGTTCGGCCTCCAGGGCACGCGAGCCCGGCACGTTGCCGCTGCCCGGCAAGACGACGATCTGCCCGGTCGGCTCGTTGACCAGCGTGTCGGCGACCCGCACCACGGCGTGACCGCTCCCGGCGACGGCCGACTGGTTCAATTCGATCGTGCCGTGGTTGACGATCCCCTGGCTGAACTCCACCGTCACGGTCGTGACGGCCGACACCGACGTGTTCGTGTTGACCGGCAGCACGCGCAACGTCGCGGCCTGCCCATTGAGAAAGGACCCTTCGATCCGATTGGTGCTCTCGACCGACTGGTCGCCGGCGTACATTGCCAACAGGATACCTTCGTTGACCACGTCGGCGTTGATCGTGCTCCCGATCAGGGTGAGCGTGTTTCCCGCGGCATTGGTCAAGGTGCCGCCGATGGTCAAGGTGGCGTCGTGAAGCGTCAGGGCATGACCGACGACGGTGTCGTCGGCGATCGAGAACGTCGTGGACGAGATCGAGATGGCCGCTTCGCCGGTGAGCGAGTTGACGGCCACGTCGCCGGTCACGGAAATGGTCGTTCCGGCAAACGCCGCGCCGATGACCACGTCGTCGTCCGGCCCCGGCAGCGCGTCGCCCAACCAGTTCTCCGGAACGTGCCAGAGCGTACCCGTCCCGGCGGGGCCGCCGTCCCAGGAAACCTTGTCTCGGATCGTTCCCGTGATCGTGTACTGTCCGAGGCTGCCGTAATCGCTGTAACCGTCGCTGGGAGTCCCCTTGCCCGTGCCTTCGACCGAAAGATAATAGTCGCCGGCGGAAAGGTCCAGGCTGAAACTGGCATCCAACGCAGTAGTCGGGTTGCTGCTGGCGATCACACTGCCGCCGGAGTCGTAGAGCTTGGCCAAGACGTCGAGATTGGGGCTCCGGTGGAAGGGATCGACGTCCAATTGGAGCGTGCCGCTGACGTTGATGCTGAACGAGAAGTAGTCGAGGTCCGTGTTCCGCTCGATGATGCCCGCGGCGGAAACCACGGTGGTCCCGAAGCCGTCCCTCAGGGCGCCGGCACTGGCCATGCTGCTGCCGTGGTCGTCCGGGCGGTACCCGAAGCCGTTGTGAGTGGTGATGATGGCCAGATCGTCTTCCGTATTGCTGGCTTCGTCATACTCGCCCCGGCTCCACTGCACCACGGTCTTGTAATAGCCGGCCCCCATGATCGGCGCCCAGCCGGTCGTCCCGCTGCCGTGGCCGGTGTAGTACTCGTAATTCGGCAATTGATCGGCGGGCGTCCCCGGGGGAGGGATCGTCCCGTCGTGCTCGAGCCCCAGGGTGTGGCCCACTTCGTGCGAACTGGCTTCGGCGGTGTAGTTTTCGCGGCCGTTGCCCAGTTCCTTCGCGAAGATGAAGCACGGCGTGTCGGTACTCCAGTCGAACGAATCCACGTAGGCGATTCCGCCGCCGCTGCCGAGGTACCAATCGTCGTTATCTCCGCCGATCACCACGCGAATGCCCCATTCTTCGTCGCGCCATCCGAACTTCTTCAGCGCGGCCTCGCCGGGATCTTCCGTGGTCACGTTCACGTCGAAGGGGATGAAGTCCTCTGCGACCCGTTCCCAGATTCTCTGGATCCGTTCCAACTCGGCGTCGGAGAAGCTGCTGTCGCCTTCGAAACTGTAAGGTTCCGTCGTAAAGGAGTTGCCGCCGGTGTATTTCGTGTTCCAAACCGTCCCCGAGGTGGTATGACCGTCGAAGTCGAGGTGGATGGTCTTCAAGGAGCCCGGACTGCTGTGCAGGAAGAAGGTCTCCTCCAACGGGTACGGCGCCAGATCCCCGTCGGCTTCGAGAGGCTCCTCGGCTCCGGATGCCGGCTTTGGCTGCGCGGGCTCCGCGGCGCCGGACAGGGTGTCGTTCCAAACGTCTGCAAAGAAGTCGGTCGCCGGCGCGGCGTCTTCGACTTCGGCCGAATCGAAGCCGGAAAGCCACAGCGAAGGCTCCTGGCCGCTTCCGGTCACTCCGGCGCTCAACAGGTCCCGCGCTTCGAGCCGCTCCAAGAGAAGTTTCCTCGGACCGAAGACGCCCAGCAGGCCGCTGGAAAAGGTTCGCTCGCCGGAAAGGGGCGAGCGACTGCAGCGACCAGCAGGCGGCGTTTTCATCCAGAACTCCTTTCGGTGTCGGGCTTCTTCATACCCGAGAGGGCCGAACGGCCGCATCCTCGAGGCTATAGCGCCAACAAACCCGGCATCTCGAAGGCTCTCCACCCTCGAGGGAATCCGATCGCACGGCGGTCAAGCAAGACAGACGTGAAATTCCGTAGGATTCTCGGTATTTGGAAAAGACGGAAAATGCGGAACGACACACAATAATCCTGACGCTATCTTAACCGGCGCGCGCATGAATGTCAAGATGGAGATACCGTGACCGGCTACCTTCATTCCACCCACAAGGCGGCATGCCCGGACAGCGGACCGAGGCGTCGTTCGCTCAATTTTCGGCGGGAAAGCGCTGCTTCACGAGGGCACGGACTTCGAGCAGCCAATCCCGGCGCTGTTCGAGCGTGCTGAGGATGATGGACTCGAAGTTGCGGCGATAGAAGTCCTCGACGCCGCAGAATCCGAAGATGCAGGCCTTCCAGAGGTTCTCCAGCGGATCGCCGTACAGCCGCAGCTCATCTTCGCGTGGCGTGTTCGAGGTGGTCAATACCAGGGCCCGTCTCCCGGCCAGAAGACCGATCACGCCCTGCGGCCCGAACTTGTAGCAGAATCCTTGGCGGAGGACCCGGTCCTGCCATCCGCGGAGGATTGCCGGCGGCTGGCCCCACCAGTTCGGGTGGACCACGACGTAGCCGTCCGCCGCGAGCACTTCCTCGACGTGTTGCCGGATAGCCGGATCGAGTTCAGCCGGGTTCGTGACTTCCTCGTGCGTGAGGATGGGATCGAAGTTCTCTTCGTACAGGTCGTGAAAAACGACCTCGTGCCCGGCGGCGTTCAATTCCTCGATTGCCGTCTCGGCAATCGCGTGACAGAAACTCCCCTTCTTCTGATGTCCGATAACCACGTAGATTTTCATGGCCACTCACCGCACGCTCATATCGCAGCTCGTTCCGCCGGCGGCGGTCAGGTAGGCGTGTTGAACGTAATCGGCCACCATGCGGTGGGCACTGAAACGCCAGGCCAGCGAACTGATCGAGTTCATCATCCGTTTGATCCACTGCCGTGGCAGCCCGTCCACGTCGCGGTCGTAGTACAGCGGAATAACTTCTTTCTCCAGCGCTTGGTAGAGGTTCTCGCCGTCGCGCCGGTCGGTGATCTGCCGATCGACGTGTTGGATCCCCCGGCCGATGCCGAATCCGTTGCTTCCGTCGAAGGCCTCCGCCCACCAACCGTCGAGGACCGAGAGGTTCAGGGCACCGTTGAGCACGGCCTTCTGGCCGCTGGTGCCGGAGGCCTCCAGCGGTCTGCGGGGATTGTTCAGCCAGACGTCGACTCCTTGCACGAGGTGCCGGCAGACGTTGATTTCGTAGTCTTCCACGAAGGCGACCCGTCCGGCGAAGCGGGGATCGTGACGGAGGTTGGCGATCTTCTGGATCAACTGTTTCCCCGGTTCGTCGGCCGGATGGGCCTTGCCGGCGAAGATCAACTGGATCGGCCGGTGCGGATCGCCGACCATCGCGGCGAACCGATCCATGTCGGCCAGGATCAGGTCGGCCCGTTTGTAGGTGGCGAACCGCCGGCTGAATCCCAGCGTGAGGATATTCGGATCGAGGATATTCCGGGCGGCCTCGACGGCCTCGTCGCTTTCGCCCCGGCGGCGGCATTGGCGGCTGACTCGGCGGCGGACGAACGCCAACAACAGGTTTTTCAGGGCATAATGCGTTTCCCACAATTCGCCCGGGTCCACGTCGTGGATTCCCCGCCAGACTTCGGGTTCTCCCAACTTCTGCATCCAGTGGGCCGGAAAGTGTCGGTCGTAGAGGTTCTGCATCTGCCAGGCGAGCCAGCTTTGGACGTGTACGCCGTTGGTGATGTGGCCGATCGGGATCTCCTCCTCGACCCGCCAGGGCCAGAGATGGGCCCACATCCGCCGGGAGATGTGGCCGTGGAGGTTACTCACGGCGTTGGCCTTTCGCGAGAGTTTCAGTCCCAACACGGTCATGCAGAAGGTCTCCTGCTGATTCTGCGGCTCGACGCGACCCAGTCCCATGAGTTGCTCGAACGAGATCCCCAACTCGTCGCGGAGCGGGCCGAGGTGTTCCTCGATCAATGAACCGTCGAAGCGGTCGTGACCGGCGGGGACGGGCGTATGGGTCGTGAACACCGTGTGTTGAGCCACGTCGCGCAACGCGTTGTCGAAACTCATCCCGTCGCCTTTCATCCGCTCCCGAATCGCCTCCAGGGTAGCGAAGGCGTTGTGCCCTTCGTTGAGGTGATAGACCCCCGGCGTGATCCCCAACTCCCGAAGTGCCCGAACACCGCCCACGCCGCAGACCAACTCCTGGCGGATCCGCGTACGATTGTCTCCACCGTAGAGCCGGGCGGTCAGCTCACGGTCCTCGGGGCTGTTGCTCGGAACGTCGCAATCCAGCAAATACAGGTTGACCCGCCCCACGCGCATCAACCAGACCTTCGCCAACAGCTTGCCGGTTCGCGTATGGATTTCGACGGCAAGCGGCTGGCCGTCGGGTTTCCGGGCCGGCTCCATAGGGAGATTTTCGACCTTCGTGTCGATGTACTCCTCCTGCTGCAAGCCGTTGATGTCGAGATGCTGTTTGAAGTAGCCCTGGTCGTAGAACAGCCCGATGGCGACCAATGGCACCCCCAAAGCACTGGCGCTCTTGATATGGTCACCCGACAGGACCCCCAAACCACCCGAGTAGATAGGAACCGACTCGTGGACACCGAATTCCAGCGAGAAGTAGGCGACCGGCTTGGACCCTAATACCCCGGAGTGCGTTTTTCCCCACAAGGGGGTTTCAGTCACGTACTCCTTCAGTCGCCGGTAGGCGTGGTTGATGCGACTATAAAGCACCAATTCGGCCGCCCGCATCTCCAAACGCTCGGGTGTGAATTCCGAAAGCAGCGCAATCGGGCTGTGGTCCAACTGCCGCCAGCGGATCGGATCCAGCTCGCGGAAGAGGTTGATGACCTCCGGGTGCCAGCTCCACCACAGATTCCGGGCCAACGCAACGCACTTCTCGTACAGAGTCCCGGCCATAAGTCCTGTGGGGCCAATAGTTCGAACTATTCCGCCGGGAACCGTTTGGGTCTGACTCATGTGAGTTACGCTCCAGAAAATCCCATATTGCACTGGCAAACGCCGAATTATACCGGGGGGCATCGGACGAGGCGACCCCAGTGCCCGTGCAATCGACCTGAAGACCCCCGCCAGTTTCAGCAAACTGGGAATATGCAGGAAGATTCTTCTGTTCTTCCGCCGTCGACCTGCCGTTGCGGTTGCCCTGCAGTTCGATTTTCGTGTATTCTGTACTGGTTCGATTGTGTGACTGTAGGGGCTTTGGCAATACTGCGAGATCTGACCGATGGCCGACGAAAATCAGAGTGAAGTCTATTGGCATGAACACGCCGTTTCGCGGGCCGCGCGAGAGCAGGTCAACGGGCACACCGGTTGCGTCATCTGGCTCACCGGTTTCAGTGCCTCCGGGAAGAGCACGACGGCCAACCTGGTTGACCACAAACTCCACTCGATGGGGGTGAACAGCTTCGTCCTCGACGGCGATAACGTCCGTCACGCACTGAACGCCGCGCCGGACGTGCTCCAGCAGCGACACGACGAGGCGTTCGCCCGGCGGTTCGGACTGGGATTCTCCGCCCAGGATCGCGAGGAGAACATCCGCCGGGTGGGCGCCGTGGCCAAGCTCTTCTGCGAGGCCGGGATCATCGCGATCACGGCCTTCATCAGCCCCTATCGGATCGATCGCGACCGGGTCCGGGCGACTTTGTCCGACGGAGATTTCATCGAGGTCTTCCTCGATGCGCCCCTGGAAATCTGCGAAGCACGCGACCCTAAGGGCCTATACCGGAAGGCCCGCGCGGGCATGATCAAAGGTTTCACGGGCATCGACGACCCCTACGAGCCGCCCGAGCAACCCAAACTGGTCCTGGATGCCGCCAACAAGCCGGCCGAAACGCTCGCCGACGAGGTCATCGCCTACTTGAGGGCGTCTGAGAGAATCGCCTAGATCGAGCCGGTCCGCAAAATCGATGGGTTTTCCAATCCGGGGTTGACTTATATCGAGTATTTGCTGAAGATTTACTTTCGAGCGGTGGTCTTTCGACTTGGTCCCTTCAGGACCGTGCGTGTTTCGCAACCGGGGGTGACCGCCGCAAACGGTTCGACGGCGGATAGCTTTCGGACGGCCGGGTGGGCAGACTGGATTTCTGCGCTCGTCTCGACTCCTTTCGGTTCGTTCCGGCGGTAACTCCGACCGTCCCATGGAGAACGGCTTTTCAGGGAAGGTACTCGGCTCGTCATGACCCCGACTTCAACCAGTCAGAGTGAGATTCAACCACGGGCGCAAACGGCGTTGCGCAACAGTCCCATCTACGAACTACGCGATCTGCAGGTCGAACACCGTGACGGGGCGTTGCTGATTTCCGGCGTCGTTTCCAGCTTCTATCATAAACAATTGGCCCAGGAGGTTGTCCGTTCCGTCTGCAAGGACGCCGAACTCGTCAATTCGATCCACGTGGCGTAGTCCGACGCGTGCCGCTTCCGCGGAATCGCTGCAAGGCGGGCGGTGCAAATACGACGCAGGTGCAGGAGCACGGACGTTCCTCGATGACTGTCGCTGATGCCGGCGGACAACGGATGGTCGCCCGGCAGCAGTCAAGGAGCAGTTCATGGAAGATCCGTCCGTCGAGGCCCAGACCGCCTCGCAGATCGTCGGAGCGGGATTGCCGGAGACCTTGGAAGAAGCCGAACGGTTGGCCGCCTCCATCGAAAGGGCCGTCCAAAGAGAGACCGGCCGCGGAGTCCGTGATCTCGGCGTGGAGGTAAACCGGAACGGCGTGCGGCTGACCGGGCACTGCAATACCTACTATTGCAAGCAATTGGCCCAGCACGCCGCCATGGCCGTCCCCGGCGGAAACCGCCTGACCAATTCCATCGAGGTCTCCTGACCTTCGCTCCGCCGGAGCGTCAAGGTTCGTCTCTTGCCTTCCCTTGCCAGCTTTGATAGCTTCTCTATGGCAATGAGCGGCGCCGGTTGTGGGCGGAGGGCGCGAGCAGCGATTGTGGGCCAAGGGCGCGACCACCGGTCGCGGCTTTTTGACGAAAGGATACCGGATGAAGCGTTTTGCAGTGGCAATGGCGGGGGCCCTCTTTCTGGCAGCGTGCTCGCTCGGTTGGGGAGCCGAGTTGTTCGTGGCCACCGATGGGAACGACGACGGCCCGGGCACCGAATCGAGACCGTTTGCCACCGTGCAACGGGCGCGCGACGCCGTCCGCCGGCTGAGCAGTGACCGCAGCCCCGAGCCCGGCGGCGTCATCGTTTGGATCCGCGGCGGCGCCTACCCCATCGAGCAGACCCTCCACTTGACCGTCGAAGACAGCGGAACGGAGACTTCGCCGATCGCGTACCGGGCCTGGCCCAACGAGGAAGTTCGCCTGTCGGGGGGAAAAGCCGTCAGTGGTTTCAAGCCGGTCGAAGCATCCGGCGTGCTCGAACGCCTCGCCGCCGCCGCCCACGGCAGCGTGCTGCAGGCCGACCTGAAGGCCCTCGGCGTGACCGGCCTCGGCGAGCTTCCCATCCGTTTTCGCGACGGCGGCGGCTGGCCGGAGTTGTTCTTCAACGGCAGCCCTCAGCAACTCGCCCGTTGGCCCAACGACGGATTCGTCACCATCGAGAGCGTGATCGATCGCGGCTCTACGCAGGAGGATCGCGGGGGCACCTTCGTCTACAGCGGCGACCGGCCCGGCGGCTGGAACACGGCCGAGGGCGTCTGGCTGCACGGCTACTGGTGCCACGATTGGTCGGACGAGTGCATCAAGATCCGGTCGATCGACGTCCCGCGGCGCCGGATCACTCTGGCCGCTGCCCACGGATACGGCATCGGTCCTTCGTCTTCCTGGAACACCGATCCCCGACGTTATTACGCGGTCAATCTCCTGGAAGAACTCGACCGGCCCGGCGAGTGGTATCTCGACGCCAAGGGCGGAGTGCTCTACTTCTGGCCCCCCGAACCGACGTCGCAAGCCCGGGTGGAACTCTCGTTGTTGAAGGAGCCACTGATCTCGCTCGAAAACGTCTCCCACGTCACGCTCGAGGGCCTCACGCTGGAAACCTCCCGGGGCGACGGCGTGACCATCTCCGGCGGAACCGCCAATCGGGTGGCCGGTTGCACGCTGCGCAATCTGGCCGGCTACGCGGTCTCGATCAACGGCGGGACCCGGCACGGCGTCCTCGGGTGCGATCTCTATCAACTCGGCCAGGGCGGCATTCGCCTCGAAGGCGGCGATCGCCCAAAACTCCTTCCCGCCGAACACTACGCCTCGAACAACCACATCCATCACTTTGGCCGACTACAGAAGACCTACGCCGCGGGCATCCACGTCGGCGGGGTCGGAAACCGGGTCGCCAACAACTTGATCCACCACGCCCCCCACAGCGCGATCCTCTACGGCGGGAACGAGCACACGATCGAACTGAACGAGATCCACGACGTGGCCCTGGAGACTTCCGACGTGGGCGCCTTCTACACCGGCCGCGATTGGACCAGCCGCGGCAACGTGCTGCGATACAACTACATCCACGACCTGCCCAGCTTCGGCGCCTGCGGCACGATGGGCATCTATCTGGACGACTGCGACAGCGGCGACCGGCTGATCGGAAACGTCTTCTACCGGGCCGGGCGTGCCGCGTTCATCGGCGGCGGCCGCGACAACCTCGTCGAAAACAACCTCTTCATCGACTGCGATTCGGCCGTCCACATCGACGCCCGCGGCCTCACCCGCATCAAGCTCGACAGTCCCGGCGGGCGCGACAGTTGGGACCTGCTGGCCAAGGCCCGGCGGCTCGACTACCAGAATCCCCCGTGGAGCACCCGTTATCCGAAGCTGGCCACGATCATGGAGGAGGAGCACCAACTGCCGCTGGGCAACGTGATTCGTCGCAACGTGGCCGTCGGCTGCAAGAAGTGGCTCAACGCCGGCGGCGACGTGCGGCCGCATCTCGATCGGGTCGTCTTCGAAGACAACCTCGTGCTCGAAGGCGAAGACCCCGGCTTCGTCGACGCGGCCACGGGCGATTTCCGCCTCCGCGGCGACTCGATCATCCCCGGCAGGATTCCCGGTTTTCAGCCGATCCCCTTCGACCAGATCGGACTGGTCCGCGACGCGTATCGCGCCGGGCCGTGACGAGGCGGAAACCGTCAGCGACTTGATAACCCGCAAGCAGTGGCGTCGTTTTGGAAGTATCAGTGTCTTTCCCGGCAAGCAGTACCACACCCACCCCAGCCGCCGGCAAGCATGGGCACCCGGCGGGGCAGCGCTTGGTTCGGGCCGGATGGTTTCAGGCACCGTGCTTCCGGGCGATCAGTGCTCGGACTTCGGGAGCCAGTTCGGTCGGCACGGCCATCATGGTGATCCCTTCCGCTTCTCTGGCGGCCTCGATCTCCGCAAACTGCTCGTCTTCGCTCTGGCTCTCGTAGTGTGCGAGCACTTCACGAACGCGCTGTTCGTCCCAACCGGGAGGAAACTTCTGCTTACTCATCTGGGCTTTCTCCGTTGCCGGCCGCGGTAGGCGATTTTCGCCTTGCCGTGAAGTTCATAGGCCGTGATCACAAACACGCTGTCAGGGTCTTCATCGGGCACGTAGATGACCTGCAGGTAACGCCCTGCCGCTGTCTGGCCCAGCTTCATTCGCGAGTCCCTCGTTCCCGGCAGGTCTTCTCCGCGCGAGCGAAGGACCTGCCGCACCTCTTCTTCGGTAACGCCATGCCCGTAGATGTGCGGCAGCCCGGTGTCGGGATCCTCGTAGAAGCGGATTTCCATCTCGGACGACTTTCAGTTGTGGGTCCCGTCCGCCCTGCCCTAGCCTCCGCAACGGCACGTCTTCGGGCTGGCCATTCGCCCCTCGATGCATCGTACGCGCTGGCCGGCGGAAACGCGGGCGGCACCGTCGATCTTGCGGAACAAATCATACCATGCCCTTCGACTCACTGGCAAGATCGCTGGCGTTGCCGGGCAACAAGAGGAATTCCGAACATCCCTCCGATCGGCACGCCGACCCATTTGCCGCAATCCTCGCGCGGCAGTGCCACACCCACTGGAGCCGCCGGCAAGCATGGGCACCCGGCGACTCGATCATCCCCGGCAGGATTCCCGGTTTTCAGCCGATCCCCTTCGACCAGATCGGACTGGTCCGCGACGCGTACCGCCCGAGCCGCTAGTGTTTACGCGAGAACAACCCGTACACTTTCTTGGCGAGGGTGGCACGCCCCGTGGCGAGGGTGGCACGCCCTGAGGAACGAAGGGCGTGGTTTGGCACGTTTTCCACGCCCTTCGTTCCTCAGCGGGTAGCACCGCCGACTTTGCGAATGAGTCGAGCGGTATGGTAGAATCTCTTCCGCAAAACCGACGGCGCCACCCGCGCCACGTTTGTCGAACGCCTGGAGCAAGCCGCCGGTCGCCTGCTCCGCCCCAGAAAACCGGGCCGACCGGCCAAATGACTCAAACAGCCAGATTAGGGACGTGTCCCCGTCCCTGAAAGAGCCTGCGTTGTCAAGGGGTCTCCCGGTGGTTTTCGCGCGCACGGTTCGCGCTGAAGCTTCCA
>DATLAN010000585.1:0-15970 GCA_035527455.1 Thermoguttaceae bacterium | reverse complement strand
ACAAGTCGGCAAAGCCGACGGCTAACGCCGCGGCTCACCATGTCGTTGGATCACGAGACGGGATGTCATAGTTGCCTTTTGGCTACATGCCGGTCGACGGTGCGGGTTTTGCTCACCACCGGTCGGCGGTGTCGGCGGCAGCCGTTGCAGGTCGCTTTGGGCGACTAACCCGTTGTGTGCCAAAAGGTTGCGGATCGCCAAGCGGAACTCCTCGCACCGCAAACGGCACCCGCGGCATGCCGATTGCTCCGCATGGCGTCTGCCTCCCAATGCCGCCAAACGGCGGGCAAGCCCGCCCGCTAAACGCGAATATCCAACCGATTACGTCAAACGCGCCAATCCCCAATCCCCAATCCCCAATCCCCAATCCCTCCCTTCCCCTCCCCGCATGGCTTACGTCGAAGAGATCAACCGGATCGAAGATCTGGCCGTGTACCGACCGCTCTGGCACAGGCTGCTGGCCGAGACGCAACGGGCCTCGTTCTTCCACACGCTGGAATGGCTGGAGATCTATTGGAAGCACTTCGGCGCGGGTCAGAAGCTGCGGACGCTGATCGTCTTTTCCCGCCAAGGCCCCAGCGGCATCCTTCCGTTGGTCGTGCGACGCGAAGCGACCAAAGTGGGCCGGCTGCGCATCTTGACCTATCCCCTGCACGACTGGGGGTCGTTCTACGGGCCGCTCGGCGCGGATCCGATGGCCACGCTCGCCGCCGGGCTGGAACACTGCCGCCGCAGCCCTCGCGATTGGGACATCATGGAGCTGCGCTGGATCGGCCGGACCGCTTGCGAGCCGACGGCACGCGCTATGCGCAGCGCCGGCTTCCACCCCAAGCAGTCCGTCTGGAATCGGACGGCCGTGGTCGAGTTCGCCGGAACTTTCGACGACTACACGGCCGGCCAAACCGGCAAGTGGCGCAGCAACCACCGCCGCTACGAGCGCAGCCTCGCCAAGCTGGGCGACGTGGTCTACCTGCGTTACCGGCCCGGTGGCGAACTCCTGGGTGAGGCCGATCCCCGTTGGGATCTCTACGACGCCTGCGAAGCGATTGCCCGACGAAGCTGGCAAGGGGCGTCGACCGACGGGACCACGCTGACGCACCCGTCCGTCAGGCCCTTCTTCCGCGAGGCCCACGCCGCCGCCGCGAAGGCCGGGATGGTCGACCTGAACCTGTTGTACCTGGCCGGGCAACCATCGGCGTTCGCCTACAACTATCGTTGCAGCGACCGGGTTTACGGCTTGCGGGCGGGCTACGACGCGGCCGTTTTCCGAGAAGGTGCCGGCGGCGCTCTGCTGGTCCGCACCATTGAAGACGGCTTCGAGCGAGGAGACGGCCTCTTCGATCTGGGCGTCGGTTCGCTGCAAGGGAAGCGGCACCTCGCCACACGCATGGTGCCCATCTTCCGGTGCAGCCACTATCCGCTTGCCGTACCCCGCGCCCAATTGGTTCGGCTGAAACGCTGGACGCAACAGTGGCTGAGCGACAGAGGACGTTGGGGAAATCGACGGGCAAGACCCCGGCATGAGAAATCCAACGCTTGAGCCCATCACGCGAGCCTCGTTCTTCGGCCCACGTGCAGGAATCCACCGGTCGAATCCACAGGAACTGGAAACTCTTGATTGTTTCCTGTTGCACAGTAAGGACTTACGACGTACAATCCATTAAGGTAATATGTTTTATCTTGCGGAGCGCAACTCATGCCATGGGGATTCTACGGCCGTAGTGAGGAGTTGAGGCTGATCGCCGAGATCCTCAGCCGGAATCGCTGGTTCTTCGCCAAGATGACCGGTCGCCGAAGGATCGGAAAGACAACGCTGATCCAGCAGGCGATCCAAAGGACGGCGGCGCGGCCGGTCTTTTACGTCCAGATCCCGGATTCCGGGCCGGCCGGCGTGCTATCTGCCGTTGTTGACGCGATGGAGAGCTTTGGCGTACCGGCTGACCGGTTCAACAGCCCAACGACGTTGGCCGAATTTGCGCAACTGATCGGCTCGCTCGCCCGGGCAGGCTACGTGGTGGTGCTCGACGAGTTCCAGTACTTCAACCGGCGGCTCTTGCAGCCGTTTTGCTCGTCGTTGCAAGCGGTGGTTGATGCACTTTCCTCGGAAGCCGACCGTGTGCCGGGCGGGCTCATCGTGCTCGGGTCGATCCATACCGAGATGACCGCGATCTTGGAGAATCGTTCGGCCCCGTTGTACAACCGCACGACGGACGAGATTGCCCTTTCGCACCTGGACATCGCCTCGGTCCTGGTAATCCTCCACGAGCATGCCGACACTTCGCCGGATCGACTGCTTTTCCTCTGGACCCTGTTCGAAGGCGTGCCGAAGTTCTACCGAGACTGCTATGAACAAGGCGTGTTGGCCAGCAACCGAACGGCCTTGCTCCGGCGCATTTTCTTCGAAAGCTCATCTCCGTTGCGGACCGAGGCGGACAACTGGTTCCTCAAGGAACTGCACGGTCGATACGACGTGGTGCTGAAGTTCATCGCGCGGCACGGCGGTTGTACGCACAAGGACCTGGTCGAAAACGTTCGGCAGGTCAGTGGCGACAGCTCGGAACAGGTCGGCGGCTATCTGAAAGTCTTGACGGAACGGTATCGGTTGATCGAGAAACGACTACCGATCTTTGCGAGACCCAAGGCGCGTCGCAACCGTTACTACCTGGCGGACAATTTCCTTCAAGCCTGGCTGGCGGCCATTGCCAACCCCGTCACGGCACTCAATTTCCGACCAGTCGAGGAACTGGTTTCTACCGCGAACCAGCGGCTGTTTGACGTGGAGGGAAGGGCCTTCGAGAAGCTTGTCGGCGCATTGTACGAAGAACGCAGCCGGAAGCAGATAGGGGATTTCAGCCTGACCCACCGGATTCAAGGTTATTGGGATGGCGGACGTACGGAGATTGACTTGGTGGCGCTGGACGAAAAGAACTCCGTAATTCGCTTCGGGTCGTGCAAACGATCAGCCGATAGACTCGTAAGCGACATGCCGGTTCTTGACGGACATGTCGAGCGATTCTTGACGCAGTTTCCCCAGTATGCCACATGGACGATCCAGCGGGTAGGCCTGGCCCCGCAAATCTCTGACGGGGTGCGCAAGCTTCTGGAAACAGATGGACGGATCGCTGAAGACTTGTGCGAATTGACAGCCGGTCTGTAGGCTCCTGCGTGAGGCCGGTTTGCGACTTGACGCGCTCGGCAAGCCTGTCGGGCACCGGGAAACAGAAACAGTCGAGAGTCGCCGTCCAAACGTATTTCCCAAAGGGTTGAACTGCCATTCGCGCTGGGTTAGCATGAAGCCCGTTGTCGTCGCTATCCTGGACCCGCAAATCTTCAGTCGAGAGGAGTAGTGCCATGAAACACGTTATGCTTGTCGTCGCCGCGTTGGCCCTTGGAGCCCTGATTGCCGACACGGCGTCGGCGCAGCCTTCCGGGGGCCGTTCCGACGGTCGGGGCTTCGACTATGGAGGGGCCCCCGAGTTCGACGGCCCGCCGGTGCCCAAGAGCGACGCGGAAAAGCGGGCGCTGGCCGTGCTGGACGAGATGAGCCAGGGCCAGTGGTATCTCAACGTGACCACCCGGGAAGGCCGCGTGTTGCGGCAACTGACCGAGGCGGTCGGGGCGAAGCGCGTCGTCGAGATCGGCACCTCCAGCGGTTACTCGACTATCTGGCTGGCGATGGGCGCGCGAGCTGCCGGCGGGAAGGTCTTCACCCACGAGATCGATCCCGAAAGGATCAAGATCGCCCGGGCCAATTTCGAGAAGGCCGGGCTGGACGACGTGATCACGATCATCGAAGGGGACGCCCACGAGACGATCAAGCAGCACGAGGAGCCGATCGACGTGGTGTTCCTCGACGCCGAGAAGAAGGGCTACCTCGACTACCTCGAGAAGCTGCTGCCGCGGGTTCGGCCGGGCGGCCTGATCCTCGGCCACGACATGCACCGCCCGATGCCCGACCCGCGCTACATCGAAGCCGTCACGAAGAATCCCGACCTGGACACGTCGTTCATCATGATGGAGAGTTACGGGATCAGCATGACGGTGAAGAAGCGGTAGCGGGGACGAGACTACCGTGATTCACGGCGGCACGCGAGCCGGCGTGAAGATTCCCGGTGGAGCGTTGATTGGCCACCAGCCAACGGAGAGACTTTTCCGATTGGTCCGCCGATCTGATCGGGATCCGCGGTCGGAGGGTATTGGGGAACCGCCAGTAGTGGCCAATCATCGATCCACCGGGTGCCGTGAACTTCGGCCAAGGCAAACGGTCCGATCGCTTCTATCCGAAACGCCAGCCGTCGCAAGAGCGGGAAAAACCCCGGGGTCACGAGATCGCGACCCCGGGATTGAAGGTTTGCTCGTCTTCAGATGAAGACTCTCCTGGACTACCAGCGCTGCTCGCCGGGGATATTGTCCTGGCCGCACACCTCGACGGCGTTGTCGGACTGGACGTCGCCTTGATCCATCTCGTCGGCGTAGGCCGAACCCTGCGTCTTGGCGCACGGGCCGTTGGAACCGTCGGCGAAGCGGGTTCCGCTGTAGTAGTACGACTGGTCCAGGTTGCCGATCGCGGCCGCCACGTCGCCGAGTTCCTCGGCCACCGCGGCGTTCAGGGCCTTGATGCCGGCCACCAGACCGATGACCAGAAGGGTCATCAAAAGGACGAGTTCTGCCGAGAGAATGGCACCACGGTCATCTCTCCAAAGTTGCCTCAACATCTCGCTGCCTCCATAGGTGAAAAGAGGAAAGGAAGTGGAATTACCCTCGAGGCCGAGGGCTCGCTTCGAGCAAGACGTGACAGGGGCGCCTAACTGCGTGTGACTGCTCGAAGCGACGAAGAAAAGATAAACTTGATAGGTTTATTGTTATTGGGACGGCAAGGAAATGCAAACAGTTTTCTCGGGATTGAGCGATTTTCTCCGGATCAAGTGGTTAGGTGTGTTTACACTAATAACGATCGTGACGGTTATGACGATTGCGGGGGCGCGTTATGCGCATCGTGAGGAAGGTAGCGGAAGAAGCGATGACGACGGGTTTGCGGATGATGAGCCTGACAACGGCCAGGATCCCGCTGATTGTGCAGCGGTTTCCACCCAACAGTCGGCTGCGAGGCTCCCGACGGCTTGAAAACGTCGTCGCTACGTCAACTCGGGCAGCTCGTAAGCCTTGCGCCTCGGGCGTGAAAGAAGCCGGTTTCCTTCATCGCAGTTGGTGAAACACTCGGCGTCCGGGTCCCACTCGAGCTTCTCGCCCACGCGGCCGACGTCCCGGACGATGTTGACCAGATAGCAGAGCGTCGTGGAGCGCTGCCCGTACTCGATATCCGCCGTGCAACGTTCGCGCGTCTTGATGCAGCGGATCCAGTCCTCGATATGATACTGCGTTTCCGGCTTGCGGTTCGGGCCGGGATTGTCCGGCGAGTCGATGAGTTCCTTCGGGTTGCCGGCGAGTTTGTTCCGGTTGATTTCCAGCTTTCCCTTTTCACCGACGAACACGGCCCCCAATCCCGGTCCCCAATCGCCGTCGAGGTGGAGCCGCAGTTCGGTGCCGTTGGCGAATTTCATCCGGACTTTCGCCCGGGGACCGATCACCGGCCTGGCCATGTGGTGGTACTCGGCGCCCGTGTCGTCGTTTCCCTGCGGGCCTTGCTCGAACTTGCCGGTGTTCATGACCTGGACCGGTTCTTCGAGCGTGACCTCGACGGGCCCGGTTTCGTCGGTCCCCAACGCGCGTTGGATCTGGTCGTAGGAGTGGGTGCCCCAGCCGGTGACGCCGAAGCACAGTCCGCCGCCGTCGTAGGCCCACCACCGTGCCCAGCCGCGGTGGAGCTGTGAATGATACGGGCGGAATTCCGCCTGGTTGGTCCAGATGTCCCACCAGGTGTCGCTTCCACCGGCCGGCAGCGGCTGGGCGGGCTGGTCCGTCCACTTGTCCGGGCCGACGAAATTGGGGGCCAACACCGTGTGGACCTTGCCCAAGGCGCCGTTCTTGACCAGGTCGCTGGCCCAGTTATTGATCGGCATCGAGCGTTGTTGGGTGCCGACCTGGGTAACGCGGTTGTACTTCCGCGCGGCCTGAACCATGGTTCGGCCTTCGGCGATCGTCAGGGCCATGGGCTTCTCGATGTAGACGTCCATGCCGGCCTGCATGGCTTGGATCGCTACCCAGGCCCGAGCGTGGGTGGTGGTCTCGATCATCACGCCATCGAGTTTCTCCTGGTCGTACATCCGGCGGAAGTCGGTGTAGGTGGCCCAACTGCGATCCTTGCCGACGGAACTGGCGAATGCGTCGCAGAGCGGGGCGAAGCAGTCGCACACGGCCACGATCTGCATTTCGGGGACTTGCAGGGCGGTACCGGCGACGGCTCGCGCCCGGCCTCCGAGCCCGATGATCGCCACGTTCACCTTCTCGTTGGCTCCCGGCCGGCCGGCGGCCCCGAGAACGTGCGAGGGAACCAGATACGGTGCGGCCAGCGCCGCCGTGCCCGTGCGAAGTACTTCACGTCGTGTCCACCGATGGCGTGTCATGGGTTTCGCTCCTTTTTTCTCAACCGCAAACGGGTAACCCGAATTGAAGGGAGTCGACTCCGCTGCCGAGCTTCCCTGCAGTCTTGACAGAGTATACTGTTTCACAAGTGGAAGTACAATAATCGCGATGCGCCGAACGGGCCGAGTGTATTCCGCTTGACGCGCGATGGTACATAATGTACAATAGGTACATTGTGGGCGAACATTTATTCCGCACGGAGTTGCCCGATGACAAGCCTTTCCACCAGTGAAATGCGAGCCCATCTGTCCGATACCCTCGCCAAGGTGGCCTACCAAGGAGAGCGCGTGGTGATTACGCGAAGCGGGAAGAAGTTCGTGGCCCTGATTCCCGTGGACGATCTGGAGTTCCTGGAAGCGCTGGAAGACCGTATCGACGTCGAGGATGCGAAGAAGGCACTGAGAGAACCGGGATCCGTGGCTTGGGAGAAGGTCAAGGCGGATCTCGGGTTGTAGGGAAACATGGCGTACGAGATCAGGTTGAAGCCTTCTGCCGTGCGGGATCTCGAGGTTTTGCCTCGGCCGGTGCAGACCCGAGTTGCCCGCAAGATCGATGGGTTGGCCGAGGATCCATTTCCGCGTGGATCCAAGAAGCTGGAAGGAAAAGAGAATCTTCGGCGGATTCGCGTGGGCGACTATCGCATCATTTACGAGGTGCGGAAGAAAGTGCTGGTCGTACTCGTGGTGCGGATTCGGCATCGCGCGGATGTCTATCGCTCTTGACCGAACAACCCGGCTCCGCGGCACGTGAAGCAGTATGGGTGAGACTGTGGGCCCAGGCCCGGTAAGAAGGGTAATGTCGACGCGCCTACCGGGCGCGACCAACGGTCGCGGCTTTATAGGAAGCCGGCCAACGGTCACGGCTTTATAGGAAGCCGGCCAACACGTCCGGCGGGGCGGGGCCGTAGGAGGAGGGCTCCATGGTGCAGGTCGCCCGGCCTTGGGTGAGGCTCCGCATCGCGTTGGAGTAGCCGAAGAGACTGGCCAGCGGGGCCCGGGATTCGATCACGGTGTTCTTGCCCCGGGCGTGGGTGCGGGTGATGATCGCACGGCGCTGTTGCAGATCGCTGACGATCTCGCCGTAATGGTCCTCCGGCGTGGTGACCTCCAGGCGCATGATCGGTTCCAGGAGCACGATGCCCCCTTCACGCAGCCCCCGCTCGAAGGCGTCGGTGGCGGCGATGCGGAAGGCCAGGTCGTTGGACTCGGTTTCGTGGACTTTTCCGCCGAGGATCGTCATCCGCACGTGCATCAACGGGAAGCCCAGCGAGCCGGAGCCTTCGCCGTGCTCGCCGAGGGTCTCCAACGCCGCGGAAAGGAACTCCGCGGGCAAGGCATCGCCGCAATCGGCCTGCACGACGACCGACTTCGGCCCTTCATCGAACGGTTCCATGCGGATGGTGACCGCGGCGGAGAGCGTCTGACCGGCCAGGGTGCGGTGGCAATGGCCGGTGACTTCCACGCGTTTCGCGACCGTCTCGCGGTAGCTCACCCGCGGATTGTGGACCTTGACGTCGAGGTTGAAATCCCGCAACAACCGGTGCTTGATCACTTCCAGGTGCAGTTCGCCCATTCCGCTGATCAGGGTCTGGCCGGTCTCTTCGCTTTCCTTGGCCAGGAAGGTGGGATCCTGGCGTTTGAGCATCTCGAGCACGTCGGCCAGTTTCTTCCGCTCCAGCGAGGTTTCCGGCTCGATGGCCATCGAGATGACCGTTTCGGGGAAGGTGATCGATTCCAGCAGAATGGGCTCTCGCGTATCGCAGAGCGTGTCGCCGGTGACCGAGTGCCGCAGCCCGATCACGCCGATGATATCGCCGGCCGAAACGCGGTCGGCTTGCGTGCGGCGGTCGCACTGGATTCGCCAAAGCTGCGGGATGTTTTCCTTCTTGTCCTTGGCGGGATTGTAGACTCGCGAGTTGGCCTTCAGCTCGCCCGAGTAGACGCGGACGTAGTGCAGATCGCCGTGCCGGGCGGGTTGGATCTTGAAGACCAGCCCGCAGAAGGGCTCCGAGGCCGAGGGTTTTCGGCTGGCCGGGGTATTCTTCGCGGGATCGGTGCCTTGGACCGGCGGCAGATCGGCGGGGCTGGGCAGATACGCGGCCACCGCGTCGAGCACCAACTGGACCCCGATCCCGTCCAAGGCCGAGCCGCACAACACGGGTGTGATCTTGTTTTGCAGCGTGGCCTGGCGGAGCACCCGGTGAATCAACGCCTCCGGAACGGGCTCCTCGTCCAGCAGCAGCGCGATCAGTTCGTCGTCGAAGTGCGAAAGCTCTTCGAGCATCTGCGCCCGCCACATCTCGGCGTCTTCGCGGAGTTGCTCGGAAACGTCGCTCTCGTCGACCCGACCGCCCTTCTTGATGTCGGCAAAAACGAGCATCTTCATCCGGACCAGGTCGATCACTCCCCGAAAGGCATCCGCCAAATGCGGCGGGCCGGCCCCGACGGGCAAGTTCACGGGCAGCGGATTGGCGGCCAACCGCTGGCGAATCTCATCGAGCGTTTCGTAATAATCGGCCCCCTCCCGGTCCATCTTGTTGATGAAGGCGATTCGCGGCACGCGGTACTTGTCGGCCTGGTGCCAGACGGTTTCGCTTTGGGCCTCGACGCCTTCGCGGGCGCTGAATACGACCACCCCGCCGTCGAGCACCCGAAGACTCCGCTCCACCTCGGCCGTGAAATCGACGTGGCCGGGCGTGTCGATCAGGTTGATCGTGACGTCCTTCCACGGGAAGGTCACGCAGGCCGAGAGAATCGTGATCCCCCGCTGTTGCTCTTCGGGATCGGAGTCGGTGTGGGTGGTCCCCTTGTCCACCTCGCCGACGCGATGGCTGAAACCACCATAGAACAGCATCCGCTCGGTCAGAGTGGTCTTTCCGGCGTCGATGTGGGCGATGATGCCGATGTTGCGGAGTTTGGTCAGGTCGTCGGGCACGGGAAATCTTCGGCGGGTGCCAAGAGTAACGGAACGTCCCATCGACGGCTCGCGCCGGTCGAATGCAGCATTGTATTCAAGCCGGCCGACAGTGCCAAGCCGCCCTCCGCCGACCGATTCCAGCAATTGTATCGATGATTTGCACAAACGGAATCGCAAATGGGGACCCAGACTTAATGCCAAACCGCCGAAAAACCGTTTGGTGCTAGTGCGTAGGTCAGGGCTTGCCCTGACAGATTCTCCTGCCGACTGCTCGGTTTCTGACAGATTCTCCTGCCGACTGCTCGGTTTCGTCAGGGCAAGCCCTGACCTACGGGTGTATGATGTGCCCCCCCCTGAGCGCTAGGGTACACCTGCCCGAGGTTATCGGAACACTACGGGTATACTACTGGCTGTCCGTCGCCGGGCTCGCTACTACCCCGGTAATTGAGTTACAATGGGTCTCGCCTGTCGAACGCACGGCGAGACATCGCACAGTCGGTAGCCACTGAAGGGGGATTGTATGAAGTGCCTTGGGAATCGTTTCGCGTGGGCCGTTTTCCTCGCGATCGTTTGGCCGTCGTTTCTCCAGGTCGCCTCGCCCGCCGACGTCCGAACCTGGACCGACGCTACGGGGCAATTCACCGTGGAGGCGGAGTTGGTGGAATTCCGCGACGGCGTCGTGCAATTGAAACGAAGCGACGGGCGGATGATCTCGCTGCCGCTGAACAGACTCGGCGTGGCGGACCAGGAGTACGTCGGCAATCTTTCGGCCGCGTCCCCTTCGTCGGGATCGTCGGACTTCACGATCACCACGCCGGTCGATGCGGTCATCGAGTTCTTGACCGGCAGCAAGGCCGAAGGCAGGATCCTCTCCAAGGACGAGCAGTACGTTTCCTTCAACGCGACCATCGGCGGCCGGACCTTCTTGCGGAAGTATCCCATCGACCGGATTCACGCCGTTACGATCGACGGCAACCGCGTGGTGCTCAACGAGAAGACGGCCGAGAGTTCCTCGCCTCCGGTTCGGCCCGGCACGGGAACCGACTCCAACTCGGGCACGACGGCGGCGGCCGGCAATCGGCTTTCGCCCGCGGCGATCGAATCGCTGATCGGCCAGGTCGGCTCGACCGAGCCCGACTGGCTGGATTCCGTGCCGTTGAATTATCCCCCGACGCTCGATCTCTCCTGGCCGCAGCCGCCGCCGAAGGGATGGGACGCCCAACGAAACGTGGGCCAGTACGTCTGGGACATCATCAACCGCAACCCCAATAAATGGCAAGAGGGGGTTCGCTTCATGTACTTCATGCTCGACAGGCACAAGGACAACCCGACCTTGCGCCGGCGAGTGATGAACGAGATGGGACGGATGTACTTCAACCTGTTGACCGACTACCCGCGGGCGGCCTATTGGTTTCGACAGGCGGGCGTGGATCGCGACAACACGTATTTCGGCAGCGGGATCCACCTGGCGGAATGCTACTGGCGGATGGGCAGCAAAGAGACGGCCACGGAGCTGCTCAACAAGCTGAGCCGGATCTCGATCCATTTCTCCATGCTCAAGCTGCTGGGCGACATGGGAGAAGCGGACACGGCGTTGAAGGTGCTCGACCAGAACACGACGGGCCAGTTCGCCGACGTCGCGCTGCTCTGCGCGGGCGACGTCTGCCGCGTGGCCGGCCGGCACGAGCAGTCCATCGAGTACTACCAGCGGTTGCTGGCCCTTCCGGCCACCGGCCAGGCGGACAAGCGGATCCTGCGGAACCAGCAGTTGGCCCGGGCCAGCATCGAGGCCGTGAAGCTCTTCGAGCTGGTCGATCTCCGCCGCGTGCCCGACGGCACGTATCAAGCCAGCAGCCTCGGCTACGAGGATCAGGTCCACGTCGAGGTGGTGGTCCAGGGCGGCCGGATCATGGAGGTCCGGGTCACCCACCACCAAGAGAAGCAATACTACTCGGCGTTGATCGACACGCCCAGGAAGATCGTCGAGAAGCAGTCGGTCAAGGGCATCGACGGGACCACCGGGGCGACGATCACCGCCAAGGCGGTCGTCGCCGCCACGGCCAAGGCGCTGGCCGGGGCGATGCAATAGGTATCGCATTGGCGGCAGCAGGATGTTACCGTTTAGCGGGCGGGCTTGCCCGCCGTTGACTCGACGGAAGAAGCCCCTGCTGCAACGGCGGGCAAGCCCGCCCGCTAAACCGAACACCCTCGAGAACAGTTCGAAATCGTGATCAGACTGCACTGGTTTCTGCCCCATCGCCGGAAGTCCGAAACGGATCGTGATGCTCGGTGGAAGGGGATCCGTCGAATTCTCCGGTGGATCGGCCCCACGTGGCTCGCCTCGCCGCTGCGGCGACTCGTGCAGGCTGCCTGTTTGATCGCCTTCCTGTGGCTCTTCTTCTACGTGTGCTGGCCGTACACGGTCCAGCCGCCTCGCACCTGGAGCGACTGGCGCGTGAGCGGCGTGGAACTGACCACCGGCCGGATCACCGTCGTCACCGAGTTGCCCTCGGCGGAACCGATCGCCCAAAACACGACGCTCTACGTCGTGGACTCCAAGAGCCCGGAAAATCCGCTCCTGGGGGCATTCAAGGCGGTTGAAGCCGGCCAGCAAGAGCTGCGACTCGAACCGGCCGGCCGCTCCGCCGACGACCAACTTGCCCGGCTGTGGGCCGCGCTGGGACCCTGGTCGCTCAGCCGACCCGGACGCCAGTGGCCGCAGTGGCTCCCGGCCGAAGTCGACGCCGAAACCTTCCAGGTCACGCTGGTCACCGAGCAGCAGCCGGCCGAGGGGCTCGCCCCGGGCAAGTCCGTTTTCGTCACCGACGACGGGACTGAAGCCCACGATCCGCTCGGCCCCTTCAAGATCACGGCCATCCGGGAGAAGGAACTCTCGCTGGAACCGCTGCAACGGCCCGAAGGCGAACTGGCCGACAAGTTGCTGGCCAGCTTCGGCCGCTGGTCGTTGCACGAGGCGGAACCCGGCGCGGCGGTCCACCTCGGAGTCGCCTGGGTATTGAAGGGGATCGATCCGCCAACGGGTAACCTCACCTTCGTCACGCAGCAGCCGCCGGCCGAGACGATTCCCGGCGACGTCCCCCTGCGCATCGTCCGGCACGGCGCAGGCGGACGGCTCGACCCGGGCTCCTTCAAGCTGCTGCGTGCCGAGGGGAAAGAAATCGAACTTCAGCCGCTCGATCGACCCGGTCCAAGATGGCTCGACGATCTGTTGGCCGGTTTCGGACCCTGGTCGCTGCACGAGGCCGAGCCGGGCGCGCCGCCGTCCCACTACGCCGAAGACCTCAAGGCGAAGGAAAAACTCTCGGCCGAGTTGTTCCTGGCGTTCGATCCGCTGGTGAGCATCTCCACGGCCGTGGCCGCCCGAACTTGGGTCTGGTCGCTGACCTGCGCCGCCGTGATCCTGGCGATATGCGTCGTCATCCCGCGCGGCTTCTGCGGCTACGTCTGTCCCATGGGCACGCTGATCGACCTGTTCGACTGGGCGTTGGGGCGGCGGATCACGCGGTTCCGGCTTCTCGGTAGCGGATGGTGGGTCCACCTGAAATACTACCTGTTGCTGGCCACGCTGGCCGCCGCCGTGCTGGGCGTGCTGCTTTCCGGCTTCTTCGCGGCGATTCCCGTCATCACGCGCGGCCTGGCCTTCATGCTCACGCCGCTCGAGACCGGGGCCCAGCGCGGCTGGCATCAGGTGCCGCCGCTGGCCGCCGGGCAAGTCATCTCGATCGTGTTGTTCTTCGTCGTGCTCGGTCTGGGGCTGTTGCGTCCGCGGTTCTGGTGCCGATACGTCTGCCCGACCGGCGCCGTGTTTTCGGTCGTCAGCCTCGTGCGGCTTACCGAGCGCAAGGTGGACTCGAACTGCGTCGGCTGCGGCAACTGTGCAAAGGTGTGTCCGTTCGACGCCGTCCGGGCCGACTTCACGAGCTTCGCCGTCGATTGTGCCTTCTGCCAGACGTGCGGCGGCGTGTGCCCGCCCAAGGCGATCCGATTCGTCCCACGATGGAGTCGCGTCGAGCGGGAAGGGGTGGAAGGGCCGCCTGCTGCCGAGCGACCGCTTCCCCGCCGCCACTTCGTCACGGCCGCCGTCGGCGGCATCGCGGCGGCGTTGGGCGTGCAAAATGTCTGGGGAGCCCGGCTGGAAGACCCGAGCACGTCCGTTCCCGTCCGCCCGCCGGGCAGCGTGCCGGAGCGGGAGTTCCTGCGGATGTGCGTCCGCTGCGGCGAGTGTTTTCAGGCCTGTCCCAACGACGCCTTGCAGCCGGTCGGTTTCCAGCAGGGCGTCGAGGGGCTCTGGACGCCGCAGTTGGCCGCCGACTGGTCGGGCTGCGAGCCGAGCTGCAACAACTGCGGCCAGGTCTGTCCCACCGGGGCGATCCGGCCGCTGCCGCTGGAGGAGAAACGGGCGGCTCGGATGGGCCTGGCCGTGGTCAACGAGAAGACCTGCCTGCCTTACGCCGGGGTCGAGGCCTGCCGGATCTGCATCGACGAGTGCATCATGGCCGGCTACGACGCCATCGAGGTCCGCCCGATCGGTTCCGGTGCCCTGAGGAGCGAAACCGCTCCGGCGGCCGAGACGCCCGCGGACGACGCGCCGCCCAAAGGGCCGACCGAGGAAATGACCGAAGAAACGAGCGAAGAAACGAGCGAAGAAACGAGCGAAAAAGGCGGATTCGGCACGCCACTCGATGGGCCAAGCGTGGTGATGGGCGAGGCCGATTACGTCGATACCCGTCTGGAAGGCCCGTACGTGGTGGCCGAAAAATGCGTCGGCTGCGGCATCTGCCAGACCCGCTGCCGGGCGATCAACGTCGTCAAGCGAGAGGACCTGTTGAAGGAATCGGCCATCATCGTCGTCGCCGGCGGAGACAAAGAAGACCGCCTGATGCACGGCTCCTACCGCGAACTCCGCGAGCAAGAGAAACGGAAACGCGAGGAGGAAATGCGAAAGCTCCTAGGACGGATGTAGGACGGACTTCCAGTCCGTCGCGACGGACCGGAGGTCCGTCCTACGAAGTCGATGCCACCCCGAACCCCCGGTCCATAGCCCTAACCCCTAGCCCCTTTTTTCGACCCCTTTTTCACACCGCCATGCACTCTAAGGACATGACAGCGGCAACGGCAGATCGGCAGGCCGAGCTGGCCGCCGTGGTGCGTGCGCATCAGGCGGGCGTGTGGCGCTATCTGCGCTTCCTCGGCTGCGACCCGACCGAAGCCGACGACTTGGTGCAGGAGACGTTCCTCGAGGTGCTTCGCAAGGGCTTCGAGGACCGCTCGCCGGCGCAAACCGCCGCCTATCTCCGCACGGTCGCGAGAAACCGCCTGCTGATGGCCCGGCGAAAGGCCAGCCGGGCGCCGCGGGCGGTTGATCTGGAGGCGGCCGAGGCGGTCTGGGCCGAGGTGGCCGGCGAGGACGGCCTGGGCGACTACCTGGTCGCGCTGGGCGATTGCCTGGAGGTGGCCGTCAATCCGCGGATGCGCCGGGCGCTGGAACTCCAGTACCGCGATCGGGCCGGCCGGGCCGAGATCGCGGCGGAACTGGAGTTGGAGGTCGAAGGGGTCAAAACGTTGCTGCGCCGTGCCCGATCTGCCCTGCGAGATTGCGTGGAGAGGAAACTCGGACGATGAGCCCACCCAACGAGCCGAAACACGACGAACTCCGTGACCGCCTCATGGATCAGGCGCTCGGTGAAGTGCTCGGCCGCGAGGCCCCGCCCGACCTGTCCGACAAGATCCTTGCCGCTGCCCAGAGGGAATCTTTCACTTCAAGGCAACGAAAGGAGCGTGTGATGAACGGGTCCAAGCGACGTTATTGGGTATGGGGTCTATGCGCCGTGGCGGCGTGCCTGCTGGTGGGGATCGGCTTCGCCATGATGAATCCCGACGTGAGGCAACTGGCACTCGGGCCCCCTGAGGCGGACGAACCAGCCGAGGCAGAGCGCGAATTCGCCAAGACGGCCGCACTGCCGCAGATGGCTGCGCGGATGGGTGCGGAAAACGCGGAGAAGACGGCAGAGTCGGAGGCATCGCAAAAGAGTCCTGCTGTCGATCCGTTTTACTTGCATAAGAGCACCCAGCTTGCCAACATTCGCGCGCCTTCCGCCGAGCCTTCCGCGCCTCCCCCGCCTGGTCAGGTTTTCGGCCGTCCTTTGTCTGAAAAGCCCAAAAGTGTGGGTGATTCCATACGTGCAGAAGAGTATTGGGGGACTACACCGGAAGGAGAGGGACCGGGCAAGGGTGGAGACCAATACGGTCATCTCCCGGAAAACCCCTTCTGCACCGTCAAGGACCATCCGCTTTCGACCTTCTCGATCGACGTGGATACGGCCTCGTATGCGAACGTGCGGCGGTTTCTCTTGAGCGAGGGCCGCCTTCCGCCGCCGGACGCCGTGCGGATCGAGGAGCTGGTCAATTACTTCGACTATGGCTACGAAGGGCCCGAGGACGACGTCCCCTTCGCCTCCCACATCGAGATCACCGGCTGCCCGTGGAAACC
>DATLAN010000584.1:0-3205 GCA_035527455.1 Thermoguttaceae bacterium | reverse complement strand
TCGATCGTGTAGTTCGGTGCTTCCTTCGTAATAGTAATATCGTGCGGGTGGCTCTCGACCAGTGCGGCGGTGGAAACGCGGATGAACCTGCCCTTCTCGCGCAGTTGCTGAATCGTGGATGCACCACAGTATCCCATGCCGGCGCGGAGGCCGCCGACGAGCTGGTAGATGAAGCTGGCAAGGGATCCCTTGTAGGGCACCCGGCCTTCCACGCCTTCGGGCACCAGCTTGTCGGGCCGGGCGCCCTTCTGCGAGTAGCGGTCGGCGCTGCCCTGGACCATCGCGCCCAGCGAGCCCATCCCGCGGCACATCTTGAAGCTGCGGCCCTTGTAGTACACGACCTCGCCCGGGCTTTCGGTGAGGCCGGCGAACAGCGCGCCGATCATCACGCAATGAGCGCCGGCCGCGATGGCCTTCGCAATATCGCCGGAGTAGCGGATTCCACCATCAGCTATGATCGGCACCTCGCTGCCGACGGCCTGCGAACAATTGTAGATCGCCGTCACTTGCGGCACACCCACGCCCGCGATCACTCGCGTGGTGCAGATCGAGCCGGGGCCGATCCCCACCTTCACGCCGTCCACGCCGGCGTCGACCAGTGCTTTGGCGCCGTCGGCCGTGGCCACGTTGCCCGCGATGACCTCGATATTGCAGCGCTTCTTGATCTCGCGGACCGACTCGATCACGCGGCGGGAATGGCCGTGGGCGGTGTCCACTACGATCACGTCGACGTCTGCCTTCAGGAGGGCCTCCACTCGGGCGAGATCGCCCGGGCCGACGGCGGCTCCGGCACGCAGCCGCCCGCGCGAATCGCGCGACGCGTTCGGAAACTGCACCACCTTCTCGATGTCCTTGATCGTTATCAGCCCGCGCAGCCGCGACGTCGTGTCCACCAGCAGCAGTTTCTCCACCTTGTTGTGGTGGAGGATATCCTTCGCCTCCTCGAGCGTCGTCTCCGGTCGCGACGTGACCAGCGCCGTCGTCATCACTTCCGAGATCAGCCGCGTCGGGTCGGGGTGGAACCGCAGGTCGCGGTTGGTCAGAATGCCCACCAGCCTGCCGCCGTCCTCCACGATCGGGATTCCCGAGATGTGCTGCTGTTCCATCACGTCGCGCGCGCGGTCGATCGTCTCGGTGGGCGGGAGGGTGATCGGGTCGTAGATCACGCCGGCCTCCGAGCGCTTCACCTTGCGAACTTCGAGCGCCTGGCGGGCGACCGACAGGTTCTTGTGGATGATCCCGATCCCGCCTTCCTGGGCCAGCGCGATCGCCAGCGACGATTCCGTCACCATGTCCATCGCAGCCGACACGATGGGCAGGTTGATCTCGATCTTGCGGGTCACCCGGGTGTTCGTGAGCACTTCGGAAGGGACGACATCAGATTCGGCCGGCACGAGCAGAACATCATCAAACGTGATACCGTCGCCGATGAGCTTGTCTTTCACCGAACCCAACTCCTTCAGAGGGAAATTGCTTGAGAGGCCAATGGATTGTACTTCTATTAGAGCAGACGAGATGGACGGAATCAACGTAAAAAGACGTAGGGGCGGGCTGAGGCGCGACCGTCTTCGGTCGCCCGAATCGCCCGCCCGATGTGTGCAGTTCTTTCCGGACAATGGGCGGGCGATTCGCTCGAAGACTCGCTCAGCCCGCTCCTACACGCCCTACGCGACATTCAACGCTGGACGGCCTTCCTGTTGACCGTTGGCAGTTGAACGTTGATTGTTGAACGTTCGTCCGAATCCGCTGGCACACTGCGCGGCTAAAACGTCACGCTCCCCCTCCCGGTCTTCTCGGTCAGCCCCTTCGCGTCCGTGCCCTCGGGCCAGGCATTGTCGGAAACGAGGAGGTTGTAGTCGCCCTCGTGCCTGATGGCGATGCCTTCCGCGGGGAAGGTGTTGCCTGCGATCTTCGGCCGGCAGACGTCCTTCACGATGATTCCAGGGCCGGTGAGATTCGCGAAAACGCAGCCGCTGATTTCGGGATCAGAGCCGGTTTCGCAGCGGACGCCGAACTTCGCGTTGCCGTCGAAGGTGCAGCCGCTGATGGCCGGCGCCGACGCGATCCTGACCGAAACGCCGCCGTCGTTCCGGCTGAACGTGCACCCGCTGATCTTCGCCGGCGAGTTGCTCTCGCACGAGATGCCGAATCCGCCGTTCCCCTCGAACGTGCACCCCGCAATCGACGGCGCCGAGTAGATCATCCGGATGCCCGGGCCGACGTTGTTCGAGATCACGGCCTTCTCGATGGCGAGGTCGCTGCCGTCGAAGCAGCCGATGGCGTCACCGCCGAAAATTGTCGAGCCGTTGCCGTCGAACACGGTGCCGGCGATGGTGGGCCGGGATGTTTTGCGGGCAATCAGGCCGCCCCGCGGGTTGTGCGCGATCACGCCCCCGGTGATGGTGCCGGCGGTCTCCTCGATCCGGATGCCGATGCCGTCGTTGCCGACGATCCGCGGCTCGACGATGACGGGGGCGGCCTTGCGGCAGTCGATCGCGGTGAAGCCGCAGTCGGAGATGGTCACGTTTTCCAGGCGGGGCTGCGAGCCTTCACAGACGATCCCGCGAGCCGCGTGCGTGATCCGCGCGCGGCGGACGGTGCTGCCCGCGCCTTCCACGAACCGGATGGCGTCCCAGTCGAAGAACGACGCCCCGGCCCCGTCGATGTCCGCGGCGGAGGTGAACGTCACGGGTGCCTGCTCGGTACCATTTGCCTCCAGCGAGCCGTAGACGACGATCGACGCGTTGGCCAGGAATTCCACCCGCGTGCCGGCCTCGATGGCGAGCCGGGCCGGGCGGCGGACCTCCACCGCGCCGTCGATCACGTAGACGCCCCGCCGCGGCGACCAGGCGATCGATTCGGTGATGGCCCCGCGAACGACGGTCAGCTTCTCGCCGGCCTTCAGCCGGTCGGCCGTGCCTTCGGGAGTGAGCCGCGACCGTGCCTGCTTCTCGGCGGCGTCGACTGTGCGAATCTCGTCAACCGCCTGGCTCGCCCACGCGTCGCCCTCGCCGGGATAGTCGCGGATCACGCGGTTGAAGATGTTCCGGGCGTCGGTGAACCGCTCCGCCTTGGTGTAGAGCCTGCCGGCGTTCTTCATCCATTCCCAGCAGAGGTTGACGATCAGCGGGAATCTCCGGGCGTGCCCGGCGTAGACGTCGCCTGCCGCGCCGGGCGAGCCGGCCGCTTCCGCCTGCGCGGCGAG
>DATLAN010000583.1:0-3393 GCA_035527455.1 Thermoguttaceae bacterium | reverse complement strand
CGAAGGCCGCGAAATTGGTGGCCCCCGCCGTACACGAAATCTCGATGGCGCCGAGGACAGTTTTGGTATTGGGTAACATAATCAAATCTCCTTCTTGAGATTCGCGTTGTCGTTTCACTCAGCACAAATCAGCCGAGTAGGAAAATGGGCTACGCCTACGTGGTGCCCACCATGCCGACGACCGGACCGCGATCGGTGGCCGGTGTCGCGCCGGTGATCGTGTGGTGATTGATGGTGAAGCGCTCGGTCATGCGGATACCGATCTGGTCGTACTCGGCGTAGCGTTCCTCGAGTCGCTTGAGGGTGATGCCCCGCCGCACGCCCATCTTGCTGGACATCTCCATATTGCCGAAGATCATCATGACCTTGCCGTTGAGCGCCGCCCCCGCGTCGACGGTCGGCATGGCCGTCCATTCGGCGATCGGATAGCCCAGGTAGCTGGCCGGCTGACCCTCGGCCATGTTCCGGTTGGTATTGCCGCCGGCGGCCGCCATCAGGCGATCGAACACTTCGGACTTGGCCAACGGGCTGCAGTGCCACTTGGCCCCGCGGCGGGCGTACTTCGGCAGGACCGCCAGTACCGCCATCAGCATGGCCGCGGTGATCTCCGACCATTCGTCACTGGTGCCGGGGTTCGCCACGTAGCTGGCCACGTGGCTGCCGTCGATCATCAGCGGACGAATCCCCACAATCCCGTTGTAGGTGCTGGTCCCGTCCCCGTCGATACACGCCTCGTCCTCGCTGGTGGCGAAGGCCAAGGCACCATCCTGGGCCAGATCGTCGGCCAGATTGATCAGCGAATCTTCGCTCAGTTCGGTGCTGATGCGCGTCAATACCACCCACTTTTTGGCGGTCAGTTCGACGTTGCCCCAGGTCTGGTCACTCTCGGTCGCCGCGGCGTTTTCACCCACCGGATGGGCGGTCAGGCCGCCGGTTTTCTTCGGTTCGTTCGAATGGTCCGTCGCCATCGGCTTGATCCGGCAATGGCGGCGGGCGTCACCGTATTCCTCGCGCAGATCGATGATCGATTTCTCGAACTCGTCCGGCACGACAAACCCGCCGGCGGTACCGATACCCTCACCCATGGCCCGATCGTCGATTTCGCTATCGACCCGCAGTTCCAACCCGTGGTCGCGACACCACTGCCGCGAGAGCGCGTGCCCGAAAATGGTGGCGGCCAGGAAGCGACCGCAGCGATAGGCGTCGGCCTCGGCCGTGGTACCCTTGAAGGCCTGCAGGGAACCGAAGCGGAACAACTTGGTCTTGTCGGCCACTTCGATGCGGGCGCCGTTGGCCAGTTCCGGCGTGCTCTTCCGCGCTTCCGGGGCGCTGATTCTGGCCTCCAACGCCTCCAACTTCGCCTGCCGGGCCGCCTCGCCCTCCAGCCGCTCGGCCTCCGCCACGTGCTTGTCCAGGTCCAGCGCCTCCTCGTGCGTCAGACCCCGACTCTCCTGGTCGGCTAAATCTTTGATCGTGCGGGCGGCTTCAGCCTCTGCTGCCGCCGTCTCTTTCAGTTCCAATACTGTCATCAGAATGCTCCTTAACGGGGGGCAAAAGAAAAGCGGCCGTATCGGGGGTGATAGGCCCCTATACAGCCGCTTTGCTTTTCTTGCGTCGTCCCCGCCCGGCTGGCCGGCCGTGCGTTACGAGCCCCAAATTGTCATGTGCCTACGTGTTCACGAAATGCCGGAACTTCGGCCCGGCTATGTCAAGCGTCGGCTCGACATCGATTCAAGATCCGACCGGCCTTGCGGTATTGTCTTCCGACCTCCCGCTGTCGCTCGGTTGTGATTTCGTCGGGTGCGGCGCCCTCCGCATCGCCGCGCGTCTCTTCCCCCTCGACCCCCTCGGGGGCCCCGATATCGCTCTGTTGGTTCTGCTGAAACTGTTCCAGCGACCGGACCCCGACCGTAGTGTCCTCGTAAGCCGGAAATGTCACGGGCCCAATATCGTACAAACGACCAATCTTGACGATCGTCCGCTCCGACGGCTTATCGTCGAAATGCTTCCATTCGTCTTCGGCCACCGTAAAGGAAAAACTGCAGCCGGCCAGGTCGCCTCGCCGCACCTCCTCCACTGTATCGCGTCCGGTCGTCGTATCCGGCGCGTCGATGGCGAAGCGCAAACCCACGCTGTTCGTGTCCAAGCGCAGCGTGCCGCTACTGGTCCGGCCCAACAGCAGGTCGGGATTATGGTTCTTCAGGGCCCGCACGTCGCTGGTTTCCAGGGCATCATCGAACGCGCCGGCCCGAATCTTCTCGATGAACCAGCCGATATCGGTTTTGATACCGTACTTGGCCGCGTAGCCCACGAGCTTCGGGGCCTCTTCATCGGCCAGACGCAGTTCGCTGGTGCCCGCGTCGATCTTGCGCTGCACCGCGTGCGTCTTTTCCCAGGCGGAAATAGTCGCCACATAGCGCTGTTTCTCGTCCGTCCATTGTTCCCCGGCGGTTGCATCGGCCATGAATCGTTGCATGAATGCGTCGCGCGTTTCGTCTTTATTTGGTTGCGGCAGTGCCATTTCGGTCTCCTATCAGGTCCATCATAAGATCAGCCAATCCTTCGGCGTGCCTCTCCGCATCCGCCTCCGCTTTCTATAGCGTCCATGAGGGCACCGGCCAGGCGGTCGGCGTCCGTTTCGGCTAATTGTGCGCCGACGAGCAGTGTCGAATCCAACACGCGAGCCAGCCGCTGTTCTGCGGCGGGCACCTTGATCACCGCTGCCCAGGCCCGCGCGGTGTCCAGAAGAATGTCACGGGCAAAACGGCGATGGCGGGTCCAATCGTCCCCTGTCGTCCCTTTGTGGTTCGCTTTCGTCGTTTTTCGGAGAATACGCCCCCACTGTTCGGTCAACAGGGCCCGGATCGCCGCTCGCACCGCATCGTCATCCTCATCGTCAGCGGGGGGGGCGGCCCCGGCATCCGGGTCCGGTTCGGTCGGTTCGTCCGGCCAGGGCGCGCCCGCCGGCTTCATATTCAGGGGATCCAGATAGACGTCACCGGCTGGGCCGATCGCGTTCATGTTTTCCTTGGCCCGAATGTCGTTAATGCTGAGGTAGCCCCATTGGCGACCGGCCATATAGAATTTCGTGCGCGCTTCGACGTTGCCCCGCAGCAGGCCATCGACCAGGATCTCGCAGAACAACCGGCCGCGTTCTTTCTGGCCGAATAGTTTGTAATTGCACTCTTGCTCCCACTTGGCGAACCAGTACAGCATCGTCGTGCAGACGAAATCGATCTGAAGTTGCTCGACGTTATTGAATTTGCTGAATTCCATCGACCCCAACTTATGCGGCGGGATCTGGAATATCCGGGCGCAGTCGTCCACCGTCCACTTCTGCACTTCCAGCGCCTGGGCCTTGGCCGGATCGACGCCTATCTGATTCCATTTCAT
>DATLAN010000582.1:0-2947 GCA_035527455.1 Thermoguttaceae bacterium | reverse complement strand
ATAGAGCGGACGACGGGGTTGACCCGGCTGGTCTATCAGCAGGATGGCCAATTGTACATTCGGGCGGGATCCGTCGGCGCACAATTCGGCGATGAGATAGCGGTCGGCGGCGCCCAGGTTTCGGCCAGTCCGGTCACAATGCGCATCCTCTCATCACGTGCGGCGGAGTTGGCACTCTGGTATACTGCAGGTGACGGCGCATTGCATCTCGTTCGCAGCGCCAACGGAGGCAAGACATGGATTTAACCACTGGATTACTGATTGCGTTCTGCTTTGGGTTCGCTCTCACCTTCACCGAACCAGCCGATTTCGAGGTCTCCGCGACCGAACCGAAAACCGCAGCAGAACTCCGCGCCTTCATGGATGACACGAACACGCAACTCTGGGAGGACATAAACGCGGGGGCGGCGGCTTGGGAAGGCCGGATGAAGTTTGCCTATCCGAGGCAAGGCGGGAATGTTAGATTGATCGGTTGTCATCTGCGGTTTGTCGAATATGTGCCCCCAACCTCGGCGAAGTTCGAGGTCGGGGCTGGCATACTCCTGATAGAGGGCAAGGTAATTGCCGTGACGGCTCCCATCCGAGAGATATATGCGAAAGGGCCGTGGACTTCCGCTTCCAGGCTCGTGGCCATAGTTCCAGGCGAGGGAGGCGCCTTGGAGCTTGCTGCTATCGTGCTGGAGGATGAACTGGCACAGCCCTACATCATCATCGGTCGGTGGTACTACAACGAGTCCTTGTCCCCTTACCCGAAGTGGTGGTGCAGGGATTTCGCGGGTGGAGTCTTTCCGAAGCAGACCCATGCTTGTGTAGGGCCGTTCGTCAATGGTCAGTCACGTAACGGTACATCGGCCCACAACGGGAGCAGATAGCGATGCAGTTCACCGAACCGACACCATACCCGGCGGGCGCGGCGTCGTTTGCCACAGAGGTCAACGCGGAGAAGGCGCGCGCCTGGGTCGCCCTGAATCTGCTGCAGTCCCTCGGCGAGGAGTTCGCCGAATACCTATTTGGGAACGGTGTGGCGGTCTACGCCAACGACCTGCGCGTCACGGCGATAGAGGCGGGGACTCAGTTCCAGGTAGACATCGGCCTGGCGCTCGTTCACGGCCAGCCGGTCGAATTGACCGTCGCCGCTACCCAAGGCGTGGCCGGCGACGGCACGAACCATGTCTATCTGCACCAAGACGGCACGGTCCTGGTCAGCTTGCTGGGCCGCCCCTCGGACGCAATCAAATTGGCGAGCGCGACGGTTGAGGGCGGGGTCATCGAAGAACCGATCACGCAGGCCGACCCGAATTGGGAGATGGCGGCGGATGCATTCCTTTCCTGTGTCGGGCCGTTCCGCAACGGAATAAGTAGAAACGGCACCTCGGCCTTCAACGGCGGGTGTTGGGATTAGGAGGTCAAAATGGGTGCAACAAAGTGTACAGGGGCGACCCTCCCCAATGTTGATACATTCGAGGCCGGAGGTTCAGGCACATTCGCTTTTGAGCCGGATCAGTACGCGCGGCCCAATCTCGCGGAAGAGAAGTGTATGCGATGGGTGCAGAAGTTCATACAAGCCCATCAGCATACCGGCGTGAGTGCGGATACCGATGCCGCAGATACGGGAGATGCACGCGCAGACGGCATTAGCTTCAACGTTCGCCTTCGGGTAACGACATCGGATATGAATGCCGGTAAGGAGGTCTTACCTGCCCTGAGTGGCAAGAGGTACCGAATCATCGACTGCCATGTCATCGCTGTGGGCGGTGATATGGAGGCTTCGGTCGCTACCGGAATTGCCATTTGCGGCACGCAGACGACTCCACAAAAACTGTTCGAGGTGCTACTTGAGGCTGGAGTCCAGAGCGCGATTTGCCGACCCGGAGACGCTAACACGAACATCTTGGCGGATGGCGCATCCTTCGTGCAGAACGATGCCAACACCGCGATCACGGTGAGGACAGTTACGGCTGGGAACTACGATCTTATCACCTGCACGCACATAGACATCAATATCACATACGCGCTGGAGGCATAGGAGAGCGCGCAGTTTGAGACGGATTCGAGGCCCGTTCCGACCGGAACGGGCCTTTCCGCTGAGAGGGGGCTGGTCAGATGACCAAACAGGAAGAGAGCGTCCTCACCCGGCAGGTCGGTGAGATCGCCGCGCTAAGCGAACGAGTCGGAGGGCTTGAGGGTTCGGTCAGAGACCTACGTGGCGATGTTAGGAAGCTCGTCGACGAGGCTGCCAAGCGAGCGGGCCGTGAAGAGTACCGGCAGGGGATCTGGCGGCCCGCCTACGAGGCTCTCGTCAAAACGATGGTCCCCTCGTTGATTAGTGGCGGGGTCGTGGCTGGGGTCGTCTGGGTTTTCCTACGCGAGTTCGGCACGAAATTGCTGACGAAATAGGAGGTTCTGTATGAAAACGATTCTGATTCTCATGGCGCTGGCCTTGCTGGCGTCGGCGGCGCAGGCGAGTCTACTGACTGACGTTGTCGGTAGCCTGATTGAGAAGCATGGCTCGGTAGCCTACGCGAGGAGTTTCGGCGAGCCGGATAAGGAAGGTGGCATCGCCACGCTTGATGTAGGTATCGGTCGCATCGGCCTTGGTTCGCAAGCGGAGCTGCGCATATCAGGCGACTTCGTGGCGGCCTACACACGCGAGGACATCGGCACGAAGACTGACGAGGATCTGGTGTTTGGCCTAGGTGTCGGCGGCAAGCTCGTTCCGAAATCCAACCCCGACTTCGCCATCAAGGCCGGAGTCGGTTGGGTGCCGGGGTTCCATGGATGCTGGTATCTGGGCGCTTCGGTGAAATTCTGAGGAGGTAACTGACATGTCGAGCTGGTTTACCTGGGAGCAGTTGGCGGCCGCACCGGGCATCGAGCGGTTGCTGGGATACCTGAAAAGAATCCCCTGGTTACGTGACCACGCGGGATTGCAGGGGCCTGGCCTACG
>DATLAN010000581.1:0-2252 GCA_035527455.1 Thermoguttaceae bacterium | reverse complement strand
ATTGACCGACAGTCGCACCAGTAGGGTGGGCACTGCCCACCAATTCTCCGAAAGGCAGGAAGGCTCATTCGGATAATCGTCCGTGCGGCGCAACCACGAGAGGATGGCGGCAGATGGGTCGGCGTGCCGATCGGATGGGTGTTCGGAATTCCTCGTGTTGCCCGGCAATACCCGCGATCTCGCGAATGACGTCGAACGGCATGGTATAATCTCTTCCGCAAGATCGACGGTGCCGCCCGCGCGGGCGCTAGGCACGGGGGGGCACCTTGGTGGAGTGGATGGCCGTGTGAGCCTGGATCGGTTTCAGGCTCACTGCAACTGGGAAATGTCGGCTGAAGTCTTGGCCGGGACGGTCGCCGGCCGCTTGTCGGAACCCTTCGAAGAGACGCAACAAAGATGAATCTCACTTCAATGAAACATCGTGGCGGTGACTTTAGGCTGGCGGTTCTCGTTGTGTCGGTTGCGATGGTCTGTTGCGCCGGGGCGGCGCACGCGGCGCAGTTCGAAATCGTCGTTCTGCCCGATACCGAGAATTACATCGATGCCGATACCGGTTTCCCGGGCATTATGGAAGCGCAGACACAATGGATCGTCGACCACCGGCAGGCGGAGAACATCGTCTTCGTCTCGCAGTTGGGCGACCTGATCCATCACGATCCCGACGCGGAAATGCCCGAGGCGCTGCGGACGATCGGCAAGTTGGACCAGCAAGTCCCCTACAGCGTGTCGGCGGGCAACCACGAACTCGAGTCCACGACGTCGCGCCAACTGTTTGGGGACAACTTCGGCCCGACGCGCTTCGCGGAATACGACTGGTACGGCGGTTCGTACAACACCTTCAATCAGTATCAGGTCTTTTCAGCAGAGGCCTACGACTTCCTGCACATCAGCCTGCAGAAAGACCCCAGTGCCGCCACGCTCACCTGGGCCCAGGGGGTGATCGACGCGAATCGCGGCAAGCCGACGATTCTTTCCACGCACGACTACCTCACCACCGATACGACTCGATCCGCCACCGGCAATGCCGTCTGGAACGGCCTGGTGAAAAACAACCCGCAGATCTTCATGACCCTAAGCGGGCATGTTCACGTCGCGGCCCACATGCTGTCGGACAACTCCGCCGGAAAGCCGGTCCTGCAGATCCTGGCGGACTACGAGGACTACGTGACCGCTCCCTCCGGCAACACGGATACGGGCTATCTGAGCAAAGTCATCTTCGACACCGACGCCAACACGATCTCGGTCCAGACCTATTCGCCGACGTACGAGGCGGTCCCTTGGCTGACCGACGGCGATCACCAGTACTCTTTTCGTGCCCAGTTCCTGCCGCAGGTGGATGGCGTGACGTCCAGCCCGATCAATATCCTGATCGGCGAGCCGGCCGAGCCCTTCTTCGGCGACGTCAGCCCGCCGATGTTTACCGGCTTCGAAGAGGCCGCCGCCGGCGCGACGTCCTTCACCCGCGGCGCCGGCGGCGTCGAATTGCAGTGGGAGTCGAAGACCACGGATACGACGGGGATCGCTTCGGCGGCCGACGGCTTCACCGATCCCGACGATCCGGCCAATCGGCACCAGTTCCATTGGAACGCCATGGGCGTCGATTCCACGATCACCAGCGAGCGCATCGACCTCCGCGGGCTCGATGCGAGCGATCTGGATAGACTCAAGGTGGCCATCGACGTGCGGACCTATCTCGATTCCGGCAACTTCGAGACCTCCGACACGTTCGACGTGAGCATCTGGACGACCGGGAAGCAGGACGGCGTCCAACTGACCAAGACGCCCTGGTTCCGCCTGCAAGGCAACGAGGGGACCGGAGAACTGGATCGCATCAACGCCGGCCGTGACGGAGCATTCACTACCTACACCACGCAAATCTCCTCGCTGCCGTCGTTTCCCGGCGATGTCGGGGCGATGGAAATCGTGGTCACCGGACGGGCCGATTCCGCAAACGAGCACGTGCTGGTCGACAACCTCCGGGTGTGGATCCCCGCAGAGGTGCGGGACCGTTGCGTCTTCTACAACGACTCGGCCTTCGATGGCGGCGACTCGGCGCTCGACGCCGGCGACGCGGCGGCCGTCGCCTTCGGCAAGAACGCCTTGTTGCCCGCCCAGACGGCCACCTTCGACAACTACACCAGCTTCGACGGCGGCATCAACGGCCTGCTGATCGACGTCGACCACCTGTTGAACGCCGACGATCTCGACCGAAACAACGTCGGCCGGTACTTCCGGTTCCACGTGGGCAACGA
>DATLAN010000580.1:0-12400 GCA_035527455.1 Thermoguttaceae bacterium | reverse complement strand
TTCGACTCACGCCGCCGGGCCGCGGAGCGGTAGCCACCGTTCTCGTGGAAGGGCCGGGAGCCGTCGAGGTGGTCGATGCCCATTTCCACGCCAGGAACCGCCGGCGGCTGAGCGACTCTCCCACCGACACACCCGTCGTGGGGCGTTTCGCCTCGAAAACGGGCGAAGAAATCGTCGCCCGGCGGCGCTGCGATCGCTCGGTCGAACTGCACTGCCACGGTGGACACGCGACGGTGGCGAGGATCGAACAGACGCTGGCTCGATCGGGCTGCCGGGCCGTGACGTGGCAGGACTGGGGCGCCGAACGCCACCCGGACCCGATCGCCGCGGCCGCCCAAAAAGCCCTGGCGGAAGCACGCACCGAGCGGACGGCCGCGATCCTCCTGGACCAGTATTGCGGGGCGCTGCGACGCGCGCTGGACGAGATCGAGGAAGCCCGACGCCGGGGCGACACCGAGTCGGCACACCAGAAAGCCGAAGTGCTGCTGGCACGAGCCGACTTGGGGCGCCACCTGGTTCGTCCGTGGCAAGTCGTGTTGGCCGGCCGTCCCAACGTGGGCAAGAGCAGCCTGATCAACGGCCTGGTCGGCTACCCCAGGGCGATCGTCCATCACACGCCGGGAACCACCCGCGACGTCGTCAGCGCTCTGACCGCCATCGACGGCTGGCCCGTAGAAATCTCCGACACGGCCGGGTTGCACGGGGTTGCCGATGCGCTGGAACGGGCGGGGATGGCGTTGGCCCGAGAGAAGCTGGCCGCCGCCGACCTGGTGGTCTTGGTGTTCGACGGCAGCGTCTCGTGGTCGGACGCCGATCGCGAATTGATCGAGAGTTATCCCGATGCCCCGATCGTCCACAATAAGTGCGATCTGCCCTGCTCACCGACCGGCCGGCCGGCCGGTCTTGCCACCAGCGCTGTGACCGGAGCGGGCATCGAAGACCTGCTGGCGGTGATCGCCGCGCGCCTGGTCCCCGATCCGCCCCTGCCCGGCGCCGCCGTGCCGTTTACCGATGAGGTCATCGAGTACTTGGCCCAAGGGGACTGAGCGGCGCCGAGGCATGCTCGAACGGTCGCAGTAGCCGTCGGTCTGCCAGGCCGGATTATTCATAAGCTTGTAGCTACGTTCGCCAGAACGTGGAGCGTGCCCAAGGGTTACGACCACGTTCTGGCGAACGTGGCTACGACAGTGTGTCACGCAATTCCCGGGGTCATGAATAATCCGGGCTACGGGGTCGGCGGGACGACGGCTTTGTAGGCCATGATGACCGGCGGGTTGGCGTAGGTGCCCTGTTGGTTATCCGCCCCTTGCGCCGTCAGGTAGATCCGACCGGTGGACGGGTCGAATGCCCCGCCGCCCAACTGGTGCGATGAGCCTTCCCGCGGCGTTCGGAAGATTCCGTACTCATAGGGCCGCACATCATAAGCGTTCATTTCGCCGGCCTTGACCCGGGCGAGATCGTTGACGTCCCAAAGCCAATAGTAATGGTAGTTGTCCTTGACGGCGCGGGAACTGTACCCGCCACTTCTCCTGCCGTTGTCCTGGACGATTTTGTAGCCGATTCCACTCTGGTTGCCGCCGGAATGGCCGAACGTCGCATACGTGCGCGTTCCCGGAATGATGATCCCGTAGACGGCTCGCGAAAGATGGTTCCAAAGGTCATTCTTGCGCGAGTCGTTGGAAAGATCCTCGTGCAGACGATGGGCGAGGCTGAAATCGAGCAGCCTGGTGGTCGAGATGGGAGTGGCCACGGACTCTTCGCCGCCAACGTCCAGCGGATCGAAGACAAAGGCCGACGGCCCGACGGACGTGCGCGAGATGATCGGGATCCCGCTGGAGTTGCCCGTCAGGAAACCACCCCCGAGAACCGACCGCCACTCGGCAGGGATAGGCGACATCCAACCGGCCGTGTGCCCGGGTCGGCCCTGCACCTCGAAATATCCGTCGACCTTGCATGCCGCCAGATTGTTCGCGTCGCGGATCACCAGCATCGACAGCTTGTTGTCGCCCGGGGCATCGTAGTACTCATACGTGTTGACCAGGAGTTCGGGGCCGTCGGGGCCGGAAACATACAGCATGCCGCCAATTCGATTGTTGCCGTCGGGATTCCCACCAGAGACGCGACTGAGAATCGTGGCGAACGGCTGAATGGGATCGCCGGCCATGTTGAGTTCCGCAACGACCGTACTGTCGACCAGTTCGGGTATCGCGAATTCCGCGATCGCCTGCTGATGCGCGTGTCCCACGATGAACAGCGACTGCCTGTCGGGATTCAACGCGATCGGTCCCTGTGAATAGTTGAGGTCGGACTGACCGTACTTTCGCGACGGCAATCGGAACGCTCCCACGTACTGGAAGTCCTTCATGCGAAGAAGCGGAAGTTCCGGCGCCGTGCCCGGATCGGCGGCGGCTGCCGTCCCCGTTGCGATGACCGAGAAAAGCAGTGCGGCAACGCCGAGCGGACCGTGGCCGGTGCGACGAGACGGGGGTTTCATAACAGATCCCTTTCCACCTGAAGCCGATGTTTTCCGTTGGGGTCGAGTCCGGAACCGATTCAGCTTAAGAATACTGGCCATTTTACCCTCGTCGCGGATGTCCGCCACATCCGGGGCTCTGACCCGGGCATGAAGTGCCCGTTCACCACACCCAGCGCGCCCCCGGTTCCTTGGGGCGCATTGCCCACACTCCCCACATTCGCCATTCTGCCATTTCGGGTGGCTGGAGAATCCTTCGTGTCGTGGAGAAACCGGGATTCGAGGGGCGCTGCGTCGGGTTTTTTGGTGAAATCGCCGTAATTTCCTTAAATCCTCTCTGGACTCGATTTCCCGTATGCGAGTAAACTACCGCAGCCTATTTTCCAGTTCCAGGCGACATTATTCTCTCGTCTCGAAGGGGGCCTCGAGGATCGACGTGACCCTAAGAAAAACCCCCGCGATGCTCTGGCGGTCTAGCCGGCGTTTCGATGGCCGGCTCACCAAGGCGAGGTTCAAGGAGGAACACGCAATGCGACTGAACACGATTCGATGGTGGGTAGTTTCCCTTTCCACGCTTGCACTTCTGGCAGTATTTGGGCCCCCGGCGGCCGCCCAAACCGTCCTCCCGATGGACGAGGCCGATATGAACCTGTTGCCCACGCCGGCCGCCGAACCCGCCACGGTGGACATTCTGCCCACCGAACCCCGCATCGTGGATGTCCCGCCGATCGAAGGCCAACCCTCGGCAGCATCCTCCACCGCAACCGACCAAGAGCCGCTCGAGCCCATCCCCGATCCGATCAACGCCGGGCCCGTGGAAATCGAAGCGGCCAGTTTCAAGGAGGTCACCCCGGGCATCAGCACGCGGGAAGACGTCGAACGGGCCTGGGGCGCCCCGAGGGAAGTCCGCAAGCAGGGTACCATGCTCGTCCAGTTGTACTCCGTCGAGCCCTTCGATCGGGTCGAAGTGAGTTACTTCCAGGACAAGGTCTCCTCGATCGTGATCCGTTTCGATAAGGCCTTCCCGGCCAACGTCGTCGCCCACCAACTCGCCTTGAACAACATCCGGCCCGTGCTGGTCTCCAACGAACTCGGCGAGATTCTCGGCCAGGTCTACCCGGAACGGGGCGTCCTGTTCGCCTTCGAGCCCAGCGACGCCCCGGGCAAGGCCTCGATGAAGGTCCCTCAAATCATCCTCGAACCGATCACCGCCGACCCCTTCCTCCTCCGCGCCGAGACCTACATCGACTCCGACTACGAGTCCAGCCGGAAAGACCTTTTACAGGCCCTGAAGCTTCAGCCTGACAACGCCCGGGCACACTGGCTCCACGCCCGCATCTGCGTGGCCCTCGGTGAACTCGACCAGGCGGTCTCCGCCAGCGGCGAGGCCGTGCGGCTCGAACCGGCCAATGCACGTTATCGGGTCACCCGGGCGCAGATCCTCGGCCAGGTCGGCCAATGGACCGAAGCCATCCAGCAGGCCCAAAAGGCCGTCGAGACCAGCCAGCAGCGACCGCACGTGAAGATCCGCGCGCTGTGCCTCTTGGGCGACCTGTCGGCCTCCGGACCCGAGCCCGACTACAAGCAGGCCATTCAGTACCACATGCAGGCCGCCGGCGCGGCCGAGCCGTTGGCCGCCGACCGCCATCCGGCCGTCCGCCAGGCGGCCAAAGAGGTTCTGGTCGACGCCCACCTGGGCGCCGCCCACGACATCGCCTGGGGAACCTGGAAAGAGAAAGAGAAATCCGTCCCCCGCTGGCTCGATCTGGCCAACCAATGGGCCGAAGATTTCATCGCCAACGACGCCGGCAGCCGGCACCACCGCTTCCGCGTCGCCGCCCGGGGTCTGGCCGCTTGCGTGGGCATGCGCGGAGCACTCGACCCGGACCAGTGGGCCCAACTGGCCGAGCAGAGCGGCGAAGCGCTGATCGCCGAAACCGACGACCCGGCGCGAAAGGCCCAACTCCAGTGGGACCTGGGCATGGCGCTCTACGACGCCCTGCAGATCTACCAGATGCGCAACGACCACGACACGGCGTTGAAGTACGGCGAACGGGCAATCGAGTACCTCGAGCAGGGCAAGCACCAGCGTTCCTCGCCCACGGCCGGCTATCTGCTGGGGCGGCTCTACTTCCGCCTCGGAGCGATCTACGCCATTCGCGACGACAACCACCGCGCCGCGATCAGTTGGTTTGAGAAGGCCGTACCGCTTCTCGAGCGGCCGCTGCCCGAGGAAGCCGCCGCCGACCTGGGCCGACACGGCGAGACGTTCGTCAGCATGGGCGTCTCCTACTGGATCGCCGGCCAGCGCGACGAGGCCGTCCGGCTGACGGAGATCGGCGTCGTCCAACTGGAACAGGCGGTCAAGCAAGAGCTGGTCGAGGCGTCGACTCTGGCCGTGCCCTACGGCAATCTGGCCTCGATGTACCGCCAGCTCGGCCGGCCGGAAAAGGCCCAAAGCTTCCAGGAGATGGCCGCGAAGATCAAGCCGGCCCAAACACGGTAGCCCGACGCCGGCCGAATCGAAAGCTCAGCCAAAGTAGCCGTCTCGCTCCGCGAGACGAAGCCCCATGACCCCACGTGAAGTCGTCCGATCGGTCCTGGAAGGAAAACGCCCGCCCTACGTGCCCTGGTCGATGGGGTTCACGCAAGAGGCCCGGGAAAAACTCCAGCGGCATTACCATTGCACCGATCTGGAAGTCCCGCTGCAAAACCACCTGCTGAAGCTCGGAAGCGACATCGGGTTCTTTTCCGAGCTGGGCAACGACCGCGTGCAGGACGTCTTCGGCGTGGTTTGGGATCGCCGCATCGACAAGGACATCGGCAACGTGGAAGGCTGCGTGCTGCCCGAGCCGACGCTCGCCCGGTACGAGTTCCCCGATCCGCTCGACCGGCGGTTCTTCGAGGAGATTCCCGAGCGGATCGACCGTTTCCCCGACCGCTTCCGCGTGTTCCAGATCGGCTTCTCGCTCTACGAGCGTGCGTGGACGCTGCGGGGATTGGAAAACCTGCTGATCGATTTCTACGACCACAAGGCGTTCGTCCACGAGCTGCTGGCCGCCATCGCCGACTACAACATCGCCCAGATCGGCGAGGCGCTGAAGTACGATATCGACGCGGTCTACTTCGGCGACGACTGGGGCCAACAACGGGGCCTGCAGATGGGCCCGGGCCTCTGGCGGGAGTTCATCTACCCGGTGCTCGGGCGGATGTACGCCGTGGTCCGCGAGGCCGGCAAGTTCGTGATGATCCACTCCTGCGGCGACGTGGACGAGCTGTTCGACGACCTCGTGGCCATCGGGCTGAACTGCTTCAATCCGTTCCAGCCGGAAGTGATGGACGTTTATCGACTCTTGCCGCAATACCGCGGCCGTTTGGCCTTCCACGGCGGGCTGTCCACCCAGCGGACGCTGCCGTTCGGCACGCCGGACGACGTACGGGCGGAAACCCGGCGGCTGCTGGACCTCGGCCGCGACGGCGGCTACATCTTCGCGCCGGCCCACGACGTCGAAGGCGACGTCCCGCTGGAAAACATGCTGGCGATGATCGAAGTGGTGCAGGGGCAGGCGGGGTAGTTGGCGTGATTTTCCCTGCAAGATCGTCTAGCCGGCGGTCGGAGTTGACAGGACCCATCTCCAAGGGGAATAATGGTGAGTGGAAATGGTGGACCATGAATCCTTCGGAGATTAGCCCGGGCCAGCGCGTCAAAGACGTGCGTTGCGACGAGGATACGTTGAGCGTCGATCTCGTCGACGGGCGCACGATCACGGTTCCGCTGGCATGGTATCCCCGACTGTTGCACGCCACGCCCGAGCAACGGGCGAACTGGCGAACGTGCGGCGGTGGGTACGGCATCCATTGGCCGGATATCGACGAAGACCTCAGCACCGAAGGACTCTTGCGCGGCGCCCCCGCGCCCGGCAGCGCCCGTTCGATCCCGACGTAGACCGGAACGGAAAAGGGGAAAAGGGGACATTCTACTTTTTGGAAAAGCAGAATGTCCGCGGGTGGCACCGTCGATCTTGCGGGAGTGATTGTACTACTTCGCTTGACTCTTTCGCAAGATCGCCGGTGTTGCTCGGCAACAAGAGGAGTCCACCAAACCATCCTCATCCCCACGCCAGCCGGCCCCCCTCCTGTCGCTCCGCGACCCCGGCGATTTTCCGAACAAGCCGACTGGTGTAGCAACGCCTACTCCGGAAAATCGACGGGGCTACCCGATGGCCACATCTCGCGGAGCGAGATGGCTACTATACGGAAGTCCTTCCCATACGAGTCCCTACTGAGGCTCGTACTCCACGATCAACTCGGCCGGCTTGTCGGCTTCGCGGGTGAGGTAGTCCGTGCCGTCGGTGCTCGTGGGGTCGATGACCAGGCTGAGTTCGTCCGTGCCTTTCAATTCGACCTTCAACGGGCACTCCACCGCTTGATTCTCGCTGACGCGGCCCAAACGGCCCAATTCCTTGCCCGGTGCCGGACGCGCCTGGTACGTGATCTTTGTCTCGTCCCAAGGCTCCTCCACCAGGCACACGCGGCCGGAATCGCCGGTGGGATTGCCGGCGTTGTGGATCCGCAGCCGCACGCTGAGCGGCTTTCCCGGCACGTCGATGCGGAACTTCAAGTAGGCCAGGCTGTGGTCGCGGTCGGCCATCTTGCCGTCGCCGCCGTCGACCACCATCACCGTGGCCGTGCCCTGGTTGCGGTCGGGATAGCGCTGGCTGACGTACGTGTCTTCGCTGGCGGGCACGACCACGCGTCCCCGCCGGCCGAGATGTTCGATGCGGATGGTCCGCTGCAAGGCAACCGTGCCGTCGGCGCCGACAAGCTGCACGCCGATCTCGTATTCTCCCGCCGGCACGTCCTCTTTCACGCCGGCTTCGATGGCCAACGCGGTTCGCTCGCCGGAGGCCAGCCGGATCTTCGTCTCCTTCGGTTCCACCTCGAATCCGTCCGGAGCGGTCAGCCGCAACATGCCTTCGAAAGGCTCGTCTCGCAGGTTGGACAGTTTCAGTTCGCCCGACTGCTTCGGTGCCATACTGCTGAGCTGGAACTCGGGCACGGCGCAGCCCATCGTGAGCACGCGTTGGCGGACGACCTCGACGCCTTGGAGGATCGGCAGGCGGTCGGCCTGCGAGGCGTCGCCCTTGGACACCAACTCGATCAACAGGTTGTCGGCCACCTCGATCTCGTCGAACTGCTGGAATACGGCCCGGTCCTTGCCCCCGGCCGCCGAGGCGATATCGAAGTTTTCGAGCACCGTCTTGCCTTGCAGATTGACGTCGAAGACGCGCCGACCCGGCTCGCCGTTTTCCGGATCGCAGAACGCCAGCCGCACGCGGTACAGGGCCGTGCCGTCATCCTTGCCCAACAGGGGGATCTCGCACTTTTGCAGGCCCACGGCCGCCGAGGCGAACAACCACGGATCGTCGGTTCCGGCGACCTGCGTGTAGGTGGAATTCCGTTGGACGAACCGGTCGCAGGAAACGTCGATCGCCAGCGGCATCACCAGCCGCCCGTGGAACGGCCGGGGGAAACCCAGCCAGAGGTTGCCGGCCGCGTCTTGGCGATCGCCCGGGGCGCCGAAGTTGATCGCCAAACGCCGCACGGGCGTCGTCTCGCCAACGGAACTGTACATGGCCCAGCCTTCGAGTTGTTCCCGGGGCTGGAAGACGATGCTGCACACGTTGGGGAACGCGCACATGCATCCCGCGCTGGCCTCCGGCACCAGCAGCAGCCCGCCGGCCGGGATGAAGTTGATCCAGCAGCCGGGCCGCTGGGCACCGAAGTGCATCGACCCGTAATCGCCGTCGAGGTCGTAATAGGCGAGATTCCACGATCGGAAGAACATGCAATGCGGCGCCGCACAGGGCAGGCCGCAGTGGTGTCCGACCCGCGAGAACTGCCACGGGACCGTCTCGCCGGTGATCGGGTGTACGCGGGTGCGGGGCTCGCCCGTCTTCAGATCGTACGCCCACGGCTCGGCGTGCAGCGTATCGCCGACGATCAACGGGCGGACGCGGAATCCGATCTGCTGCGACCAGAGGAGTTTGCCGTCTTTGCTCGAAAGGGCGGTGATCCGCCGCGTGTCGAATTGCCCGGCGAAGAACTGGTTCCAGTAGTGTCCGTCGAGGTAGACGCCGAAGAAGACGAGCACGCCGTCTTGGTACATGGCGGCCAGGATGCCGCTGCGGTCGTTCTTCCCCCCGTGGAACCCGCCGCACTGGGTTGCGTCCAAGGGCGCCTGCCAGCGCGTCTTGCCGGTCCGTTGATCCAGGGCCGTGACCAGTCGCACGTCGATCGCGGGCAATTCGCGCTCGGCGGCGGCCCGTTGATCTTCGGGCAGCTTTTGGATCTCGGCGCGTCGCGCTTCGGTGATCTTACGACGCTGCTCGTCCGTGGCATCGCTGGAGGCCAGGAAGAGCGACCCGTCGCCCAGGACGATTGCGTTGTGGGGAATCTGGCTGGCCTCGTGGACCCAGAGGTGTTTTCCCGTATCGACGTCGAGGGCGAAGAGGCATTCGCTCTCGTTCATGCGCGTCGCCCGGCTGCCGATCAACAGGTTGTCGATCCGCGCCACGTAGGCCCAGCGACGGGGCTGCTCGTCGGGGGCCGCCGGCACGAGGTACGTCGCCTTGGTCTCTCCGGTCGCCGGATCGAGCTTCAGGCACTTGTCTTCGACGGCCACGAACAGCCCGTCAGGACTCAGGGCCAGGTTGCTGCTGTCGTGGGAGGCCGGCGCGCGCATCGCACCGGGGATGTCGCGTTGCCAGAGTTTCAGGCCGTTGTAGGCGTCGTAGGCCATCACGGTGTTTTCGCCCTGGATGAACAGCCGCCCGTCGAGCGACAGCGGACCGGCGGCCCGCGAGTGGCGGTTGACCATGTCGCGCGGTCCCGGCCGCCCGAACCAGAGCACGCCGAAGGGGGCCTTGACCAGCTCGTCGTCGCCACAGGCCGTATTGCCCGGGTTGGCGTATTGGTGCGTCCAGCTTCCCGCGCCCGGCAAGGGGCCGCGGGTGATTTCCAGCCAGGCGCCGTCGCGGTCGAGGATCTCGCCGCCAGGCAGTTCGGACTGCGCAAGCCACTTCTCCAGCGCCGCGGCGCCCAAGGGTTTGACACCGTCGGCCGTTTTGGCCGGTTGTCCGATCATCACCTTGCCGCCGACGGGCTTGAGCATGCGAAACACCGCATCGGCGTCGCCCGGCAAATCGCCGTGGACCATGGCCGTTTCGGAAACGATCAAGTTGGCGAAGTAGTCGGCGTAGGGCACGGCCTCCAGCGGCCACTGTTCGACGCACACCCGGGCGCCGTACACACCGGCCGCGTCGAGCTTCCGTCGCGCGGCGGCGACCTTGTCGGCATCGGGCGAAACGGCGTAGATCATCAACTCGCTGCGCCGGGCGAGTTCGAGGGCCAGTTCTCCGGTCTCCAAGCCCAGCACAAGGCAATAGCCCCGCTCAACGCCCGTTTCCTCCAAAATCGTCTCGGCAGCCTTCCGGAACATGGCCGCACTGGCCGAACCGGCGAAGGGATCCTCTTGGACGGCTTCGGTGATCTCGGCTTGCCAAGACCTGGCCTGGGGAACGAAGCAATGGATGGCCCCCTTGTCGGTCGTGGCCAGCAAACGCCCGTCGGCCACGGCCAGGCCCTTGGCAATGCCGTCGACCTTGCCGCTCCAGACCTGTTTGCCGGAGTCCGCATCGACCGCGACGACCTCTCCGTCTCCGCCGGCCAGCAGCACGCCGCCGGCGAGGATCAGCGAATCGGCACACCGGCAAGGGAGTTTCCAGAGAACCGTCTTGGCGTTCTTACGGTCCATGGCGATCAATTCGGTGTCGGTTGCCAGGTAGGCCACCTCATCGGTGACGACCATCTTCCGACCGGGAAAGGAGGCGAACCGGTCGCGGCCGGTGGCGCGATAGCCGACCATCTCTTCCGTGCCCGTGTACACGTCCTCGCCTGCCAGCAGGGCGTAGGTGCCGCCGACCGTCTTGCCGAAGAAGGGCGAGACGGCCGCCAGCCGGCCCGTCGCCCGGTCGTACGTGGCCGGCGAAACGCGGCCCATGGGCACGTAGAGGTTCGACGCCGAGGCCAGCAGATATCCCTGCGGCGAGATGCGGCTCTGCGGCTCCTCGCCGCCGGTGTCGTTGCGCCAGATCTCGCGGCCGGTCGCGGCGTCGACGGCGTAGAGGAACACGCCTTCGGCCGGAAAGATGCCCGCGCTGAAATAGGCCACGCCGTCGTCGACCGATACGCCGGTCCGGAGCGGCCAGAGCGAGATCATCTTGCCGTGGCCGAGCACGCGGCGGTCTTCCGGCGCGGCGTGGAACTTCCAGCGGACGGAACCGTCTTTCGCGTCCAGGCAGTATGCGTATCCGTCGTCGGAACCGACCAGCACGCGCCCGTCGGCCACCGTGGGAGCCAATCGGACGGGCCCGCCGGTGATCGTCGTCCAGCGGATGGCCCCGGTCGCCGCGTCGAGGCAATAGACCTTGTTGTTGGCCGAGGAGCCGAAGTAAACGGCCCCGTCGGCCACGACCGGCTGAAACGCGTCGTCGAAGTGCATGCGGCGGAGTTCCAGGATGTTCTCGACCGGCTTGGGCTTGGGATCGCCCCAGGCCGGCTCGGGCGCGTGCCGGGCCTTGAAGACCCAGGACTCGAAAAGCGGCGTGGCGACCTGCTCGGGCGTGACGCCGCTGCGGGCGACGTCGTGACGATAGGTCGGCCAGTCCTCGCCGGCCGCCGTCGTGGTAAACAGCACGGCTGCCAGACCGGCCCATCGGGCAATGTGCAGCCTCGTGCAAGATCGACCCGTCGTCGCAATGAACCGGTTCCGTCGTAGCGTGTTGGTCATGGCTGGTACCTTTCCCCGTTTTCGGGCGGTGATTGCTGGGATGCCGTGGAAAAAGGGGACAGGCACCGAGCCGGCAGCGCTTTTGCGCGACTTTCACACCATTTGCGGCTCGGAGCCAGTCCCCATTTTCCACTCACGGCTTACATTGCGAATTCTTAGATACCCGGCCGGCGAACCAAAGTCAAGCTGCGAGGTGGGCGTGTGGTCCGCGGTAATGGGGAAGTGACGAAATGATGACGGAATAGATTCTTCGGTTGAAACTTCCGTGCATGGTGCGCACATGTTCGACGTAACCGATTGTGATAGCACCGTTTAGCGGGCGGGCTTGCCCGCCGTTTCGATGCGGCCAAGAGCCGCGTTGAGGCAGAAAAACACGAAAGGCGCACCGCCCGACGCGGCAGGTGGGCTAGGGCCGGGCGTCGTACGCCTTCTGGATCGAACTGCTCGACGCCTCGAAATTGCCGGAGGTCGCCTGACCGATCAGCGTGATCGCGGACAGGCAGACCATGAAGATCAGCATGAGGACCATCGCGTACTCGACCGCCGTGGGGCCTTCCTCGGACGCGAGAAATCGGACGATCTTTTTGATGAAACGGCTCATCGGACGGCTCGTATTCTAGCGGTGTCGCCTTCTTGCACAGTCCCTTCTCAAATCTACGACAGGGCGCGATGCAACGCAATCGCATGACCCGCCAGTCCTTGCCCACACGCCTTTCACAGCAGGCACGACCGCCATAATCGATCGAACCGGCCGCCCCTCTTCCCCAGCACGGACCGTTCGTAGTGACCGCATTCATGCGGTCTTCCCGGTTCTTGACGTGCAGTCCCCCGTCGCCCATATTGCATATCGTCGCTTCATAACAGGGAGACCGAACATGACCCCCAAAGAACGCATGTTGCTGGCGATCGACCGGCAGAAGCCCGACCGGCTGCCGGCAACCATCCACCAGTGGCAGCAGTTCCATCTCGAAGACTTCATGGGCGGAGTGGACGACCTGGAGGCGTTTCGCGTGACGGGCCTGGACGCCTCGATCCAGTACTTCGAGGCGATGGGCCAGTATTGGATCCCCAACGCC
>DATLAN010000579.1:0-22918 GCA_035527455.1 Thermoguttaceae bacterium | reverse complement strand
TCCGGCCTTGGCGGAATGCAGTAATCCGACTTCGTTACCTGATCCCAGGTGACGAGCTTGCCGCTGTAGCACGAGAGTTGTCCCATGATCGTCACCAGCGTGCTGCGGGCCATGTAATCGCCGCAGTTGAGCGGCTGGCCGGCGCGGATCGACTTGAAGAACTCTCGATGTTCGGCCACGTACGGACTCTCGCCCGGGCCGCTGAATCTCCACTCGTTCTCTCCGGCGATCCGCCCCTGGAGCGGGTAGGCGATTCCCTTCGACCCCAGAATGATGCTGGAGGACTCGTTGTAGCACCCCATCGTCGTGCGACAGAGGGCGTAGACGCGCACGCCGTCGGCGTAGCGGTACACGACCGAGTTGTGATCGAACACGTCGCCGAGCAGGTTCGGGATGCCCGAACGGCCGCCCAGCCCGTGGGCGTCGACCGGGGGCGTTTCCTTCAGTGCCCAGGTGGCGCGATCCATGTTGTGGACCAACGACTGGGGCACGTCGTCGCCGCACAGCCAGGAGAAGCGGTACTGGTTGCCGTACTGCGCTTCGAGTTCTCGAACGCCTTCGGGCCGGCTGGTTCTTCCGTAGGGACCGCGGATGAAGTTCTCCTCGATCGAGACGACGTTGCCGATTTGCCCGTCGTGCACGCGCTGGACCGTCTCGCGGATGGCCGGATGGAAGCGGCTCTGCAATCCGGACAGGATGCCCAGGTTCTTCTCGCGCGCCAATTTGGCCGCTTCGGTCAATACCTGGATGCCCGACGGATCGATCCCGTGGGGTTTTTCGACGAAGACGTGCTTGCCGGCCTCGATCCCGGCTTTGAGATACATCGGGTGGAACTTGGCCGCACAGGCGATCAACACCACGTCGACGCTGTCGATGACCTTCTTGTATCCGTCGAGGCCGGAGAAGCAATGGTCGTCGTCGACCATCACCTGGTCGGGCATCTGCCGTTTCAGCGCGTCCCGTCTCGACGCAACGCGGTCGGCAAACAGATCGGTCATGGCCACCAGCCGCACGCCGGGATCGGCGGTCATGGCGTCGGCGGCCGCGCCGGCACATCGCCCGCCGCATCCGACCATGCCTACCTTGATCGCGTCGTTGCCCGCGGCGTGGGCACCCCGGGCGATCGACAGCCCGGCGACGGCGGCCGCCGAGACCTTGAGAAAATCGCGCCGACCGCTTTGTTTCGGACGTAAAGTATCGTTGCGCTGGATCATGACCTGTCCTTTCTGATGGAATGGGGAAGCATAGGGGGAGAGAGATGTCTCCGTACGCGGGTTCATTGTAGCCATAGTCGCCGGAGATTTCCAGCGCTCCACGGCAAGAGACCTAACGTGGGGCACGTTTCCAACGTGCCCACAACCCAAAAGGCACGTTGAAAACGTGCCCCACGACTTGCGCGCCGTCTCACCCGGCAAGCTCGAACCAATCGACCTCCGCGTCGAGCTGCTCGGCGCGAAAGGCGACCTCGCCCAAGACCGGCGGCCCGCAGCGGGCGGTCAGCTCAGAGCGGTTCGTCGAGCGGCTGGCGTCTTCGGCGGCAGCGGCCGGGTTGTTCAGCACGACGCCGGCGATCGGCAGGCCCTCGCGGAAGGCGGCTGCCGTGATCAGCGTCTGCAGCGTGGCGTTGATCGTGCCCAAGACGTTGCGGGCGACGACCACCAGAGGAAAGCCGAAATCGTAAGCCAGATCGGCGACGTACTCCTCTTCGCCCAGCGGCGACATCAGCCCGCCGACGCCTTCGACCAGGATGATCTCGCTGCGGGCTTGCCAATACTCGAGGCCGTCGCGAAGCAGCCGGGCGTCGAGCCGTCGGCCTTCCGCCCGGGCGGCCAGGTGCGGTGCCAACGGGGCCAGGAATCGCTGCGGACAGACGCGATCCAACTCGCCCGGCCGGCCGGCGGCCTGCCAGAGCGTTACCGCGTCGTCGGAGATGATCTCGTTGCCTTCCCGGCGGCAGCCGCTGGCGGCCGGCTTGTAGACGCCGACCTGCCGTCCCGCCGCGCGCAGCGTCCGGGCAATCAGGGCCGCGACATGGGTCTTGCCCACTTCGGTGTCGGTGCCGGTGATGAAGAGTCCGGGAATGCGGTCGGGCATGGGGGGAGTTTTCAGTTGTCAGTTGTCAGTTTTCAGTTGTCAGTACGACAGCGCAAGGTCGGTGGGGTGCGTGAAACGAGCCACAGCATGTTGCGGTCGGTGGTTGCACGCACCCTACATGTTGAGCCGCCATCGGTCGGCGTGAACAACCTTGCGCTGTCGTACTGATGACTGACAACTGAAAACTGATAACTGACAACTAAATTGACATCCCGGATGCAAACCTGCAATCTCTCCCCTCTGCGGGGTCATTCGTGAGATAGACTTTAATATAGTGACACTCCAGCAACTTTGGGAGGTCCGAGCCATGGACGATCCGTTTGACGTCGGCCGAGAATCCGGTTTCTCCGACGAGTTCGACGAAAACTGCCCGCCCGGCGATCGGGTACAATGCTTCGTCGAAGGGGACCGCATGGCGATGAGCATCTCGGCGGGCTCCAACGCGCTGGTCCGCTGGCTGGGCGTCTTTCTTGTGACGTGGTTCTCGTTCATGGCGGCCTTCACCGTACACGACGTCCTCTTCGGCAGCGAGGAGGGCATCGGGGGGACGATCGTTCTGGCCGCGGCGTGGGTCGGATGGTTCTGCACGGTCGGCTATTGGATTCTTGCCCGGTTCGGCAAGACGGCCGTCCTGATGGCTCCGGAGTGCTTGATCCTCCGGTTCGAGCTGTTCGGTGTCTGGTGGCGTCGGGAACATCGGCTGACGGGCTTCAGCAAGGCCAAGCTCGTCGTGGCGCACACCCGCAACGAGGAGCCCGTCTACGCCGTCTCGATCGCCACGGCCGACGAGCACCCGCGATTCGGCGCGTTCTTGACGCAGCCGGAAAAGGAATGGCTCGTCCGGCGGATCAACCGATACCTAGGCTGCGACGACGGCTCGGTATTCGGCGTCTACTTCGATCCGCGGCCGGCCGGAGTGGCACTGTCGATGGGCGGTTTCGAGTTCGGCGAATGAGCCGTCGGGCTTATCCCGGACTATTCATGGACCGTTTGTAGTGACCGCCTTCAACTCGATTGCACATTCTCCCCAGATCGGCTAGACTATCGAGGGACGTTTCGAGGGGTGCTGCCGTCGGTCCGTGTATGTTTCTTGGTCTTCTTTTCAGGGAGAATGACATGAAGTCGCGTCGTGTCCGTCTTCTCGCCATCTTGGCTCTTGGCCCGGTGATCGTGGCCGGTGCGGTTGTTTCCGCTTGGGCCGCGCCGCCGGAAAACCTGGCGCCGAAGGCGTTGACCTCGGCCACCTCGGAGTACAACGCCCACTATCAGGCCAAGTTCGCCACCGACGGCAAGATCCCGCCGGCCGGCAGCCAGGGGGCCGATCTCGACGCCGCCTGGTGCGTCTTGAAGGCCCAGTCGGGCGACCGGGCCGACTTCACCTTCGAGTGGAAAGAACCGGTCGACGTCTCCCAGATCGTCTACTTCGGCCGCACCGCCTGGTACATGAACGAGGTCTGGAAGGACTACGAGGTCTATCTCGGCGACACCAAGACACCGGCTGCCCAAGGCTCCTTCAAGATGATCCACGGCCCGCAACGGATCACGTTCGCCCCGGCCAAGGTCCGAAAGATCACCATCAAGTTCCTGAATTCGTTCGGCGGCATGAATCCCGGAGCGGCCGAGATCATGGTCTTCGGCCAAAGTCCCTCGGACCAGGAGCTTGCCGGGTTGGCCAAGACCAGCGGCTTCGCGCCGATGCCGAGCACTGGTGACATCAACTGCGAGGCCCTGCGCAATCTGATCGTGGAAATGACGACGCTTCATGGCGACCGCTATGTGAAGGCCCGCGAGCATCTCGCCCGGCTGGATGAATTGGAGAAGTCGCCGTCGGAGTCGCCGTCGGAGACGCCTCCCACAGAGGAATTGGCCCGGCTCCAGCGCGAGGTCTTGCTGATGGGCGTCGACAAGCTGCTGGTGATCAAGCGGTACGAGATCACGGCCACGCACGTCTATACGTACCACTACGAGGGCCAGCGCAACGGCGGCGGGCTGTACGTGGTCTCGCCGCACGACCCGGACGCCGAACCGCTCGAGCTGGTCGCCTCGCCCGACGGGCAGATCCTCGATTGCGACCTCTCCTACGACGGCACGAAGGCGTTGTTCAGTTGGCGGCGGGCCAGCGGCGAAGGGTATCACCTCTGGACCGTCAACGTCGACGGCACCGAACTGACGCAGTTGACCGACGGCGAGTGGCACGACTACAACGCCTGCTGGCTGCCCGACGGACATATCGCCTTCCTCACCACCCGGGCGCCGCAGTTCGCCTATTGCTGGCACGCCCCGGTCGGCATCCTGCACCGCATGGCCCCGGATGGTTCGCAGCTCCGCAAACTCTCGGCCAATTACCTCAACGACTTCACCCCCTGCGTGCTCGACGACGGGCGGATCATCTACTCGCGCTGGGAATACGTCGACCGGCCGGCCATCCCGATCCAGAGCCTCTGGACGATCAATCCCGACGGCACCAACCTCTCCGGCTTCTTCGGCAACCGGGTGCTTTCGCCGGGCACGTTCATGGAAGCGCGATCGATCCCCGGCACCGGAAAGATCATCTGCACGATGACCGGCCACAACGGGCCCACCCGCGGCGCGATCGGCGTGGTCGATCGTTCCCAGGGCGTCAACGCGCAGGAAGCCATCGTCAACGTCACGCCCGACACGCCCGTGCCGAACGTCGACCAGGGCAACGGCAACACCGGCGGCAGCAAGCTCTACAGTTGCCCGCTGCCGCTCGACAGCGAGCGGTTCCTGCTTTCCGCCTCGGGGCCGGTGCTGGTGCGGACGATCGCGGGCGATTGCCAGGCGGTGGCGTTGCCGGCCCCGACCGACGGGATGCAGTTCTTCAACGCCCAACCGGTCCGTCCGCGATTCCGTCCGCCGGTGATCGCCCCGCAGCCCACCCTGCACAAGCCGGAAACCGAGTACGCCACGATCTACCTGCAAGACGTCTACAACGGCCTGGAACCCTACGTGGCGCGCGGCGAGGTGAAAGCCATTCGGATCGTCCGCGACATGCAGAAGACCGTGCGGATCGACCCGAGCAAGCGGGCGTTCGGGTTCCAGTTCCCGGTGATCTCCTGCGGGGCGACCTACGCCGGCAAGGACGTGCTGGGCGAGGTGCCCGTGGACGCCGACGGCTCGGCCTGTTTCCGCGTGCCGGCCGATACGCCGATCTACTTCATGGCCTTGGACACGCAGGGCCGGGCCGTGCAGCGGATGCGGAGCTTCACGCACCTGATGCCCGGCGAAGTGCAGGGCTGCATCGGCTGCCACGAACAGCGCCGCCACGCTTCCCGGCCGCTGCTGGGCGCCGCCTACACGGCGACGCCCCGCGACATCCAGCCGCCGGAGTGGGGCGCCGGCGGGTTCGACTACTCGAAGGTCGTCCAGCCGGTTTTGGACAAGTACTGCACCGAGTGCCACAACCCGGTCGATCCGCCCAAACGCATCGACCTGACCGGCGGCAAGACCGACTACTTCAACGTCTCCTACGACGTGCTCGCCCGGGAGAATCAAGGCCCCACGGGCACCGAGTACGTCAACTGGATTCCGACCTACAACGGCCAGGAGTGGAACATTTTACAGGTGCAGCCAAGGACCTGGGGTTCGCCCGTGAGCCGACTGGCCGAGGTCGTGCTGACGAACCATCCGGACGAGCAGGGCAAGCCGCGTTTCGAGATGGACGAGGCGGGCCGCCGGCGGATCCTGGCCTGGATCGACTTGAACATTCCCTATTACGGCACCAGCGAAACGGCCTATCCCGACCTGACCGGCTGCCGCCGGATCGTCCCGGCCGAGTTGGAGAAGGTGTTGGGCGAGGTCGCCGCGCGTCGCTGCGCCACCTGCCACGCCGGCGGCAAGGTCCCGCGTCGCGAGTGGGTCCGCATCACCGAGCCGGAGCTGAACCCCTTCCTCATCGCCCCGCTCTCAAAAACGGCCGGCGGCAGCCAGAAGTGCGGCCAGGCGGTCTTCGCCGATAAGAGCGATCCCGACTATCAGGCCATTCTCGCCACGTTCCAGCCGGTCGAAGAGATGCTAGGTCGCATCCCGCGGATGGACATGCCTGGGGCAGAGCCGTCGTGCGAGGTGAGTCGGAGTTGTCAATGAAGTAGGCCGGAACCAGCGCAGTGCAGTTCCGGCATTTGGTGTAGATGAATAGAATGAAGCGGTGTGCCGGAGCTGCGCTTGTTCCGGCCTACTCTGCTCGCCCGGCCGACGCAAGGACCTTGGCGACGTTCAGGAATTGATTCGGATTCTCGACTTGCCGAAGGATTTCGCCGAGGGGTTGGACCCGTCGGTGCGAGATCTGTACCACGAATTGTGGGCGGAACTGCGTGCGTAGATCACGAGTTCACAGACATACCCTGATTCGATCGAACGAAAGAGGGACTTTATGAGCCGGTCGGATGGCCCCGGGTGATTGCTCACCCGGAACCAGCCAACACGGTCGTTAGACATTGCCCAGGCCGATGCGTGGGCAAATCGCTTGCACGATCATTCGATCGCTCAGGCCGGTTTGACGTTGTCGGCGCGAGGGCCCTTCGGACCGCGGCCTTCCTCGAAGGTCACTGCCTGACCCTCGCGAAGCTCTTCGATGGTGATTCCCACCAGAGCGCTGTGGTGGAAGAACAATTCGCCTCGTTCTCCCTCGATGAACCCGAACCCCTTGTTAGCGATCACTTTCTTGATCGTCCCCTGCGGCATGATGCCACTCCTTCAAAAAAAAGAAAAACACACCGGCCGCCATCACTGCACCCAGAGCCCCTTCTCGTTAGGTAGGAACGCGGCCAAAAAGTAGAGGGAGAAAATCAACCGCAATTGGAGAGCTGGACCTTCAAGAAAGGTCGCCGCTGCGCAAATCGCAGGGTGACTAGAACGAGAGCACTTAGAGTGAACTGGGGCCCACATCGCTTCTCACCACTATTCAGCAATACTGTAGCACGCGCACCCGGCTAAGGGAATGGGCGAAGTCCCCCTTTTTTCGAAATTGTCCCAAAGAGCCCCTCGTGCGTGGGGGGTCTGGTGCGGGGGCGTGGTCCATCAGCGGTCCGGAACCCAACGGCAGAGGGGTGCCTGCCGGTCTCCAGGAACTTGTTTGACGTGCAATTCATCGATAAGACAAAGGGCAAGTTGCGCCACTAATCCTTCCCGGGCTCGTCCGCGTCCCGAAGAACCCGGCCGCGAGCGTTCTCCTTGCTCGGGTGCCGGTATCCGAAGATCACGAACTCGCCCATGTCGAAGGGAAAGTTTTCTTGTCGAGAGATCGCCGTCGCCCGCAACGCCAGACCGTCCTGCCGGATCGGCTGCTTCTCGCCCAGTGCCAGCAGGATCTGATTGCCGGTCCATCGGACGTCCAGGACGTGCAGGTCGGCGAAGACTTCCTGGTAGGTTCGCACCATCGAATCGTACAGCGGATTCGAGGTGCGATCCCACACGTTGGCCACGACCACGCCGCCGGGCGCCAACGCCCGGCGCACGGTCGCGAGGAACTCCTGCGTGGCCAGTTGGTACGGGATGTTCTCGGAACCGTAGGCGTCGAGGAAGATGACGTCGTAGGGATCGCGGCACCGCTCGATGAACCGCCGGCCGTCGTCCACGTAAGCACGCATCGTGGCGTCCTCGCGGAAGCCGAAGAACCGCCTGGCCACGTCGACCACGTCCGGGTCGATGTCGACCGCGTCGATCGTCATCCGCGGGTAGTGCTTGTGGAGAAAACCGGGAATCGCACCGCCGCCCAGCCCGACGATCAGCACGCGCTGGGGTTTCTCGACCAGCGCGAGTCCCACGGGCATGACGCGGGTATAGGCGAGTTCCAGGTGGTCCGGATCGCCCACCTTCACGACGCTCTGCCGCACCCCGTCCTTCTCGAACCACAAGGTCCGCAGCCCCTGATCGTCCTCGGTCACCACGATCACGTTGTAGGGCGACTCTTTCTCGTAGAGGACCTTCTGCTCCGCCGGCGCGACGGCGCAGAGGGCGAGGACGACCAGGAATCCCAGCACAAGAAAGCGTCGGCTTCTCATCGGTCGGCTCCTGCGGGTGATCGAGTCGGGTGACTTTTATTCTCAACTCTGCGCACGTTCACTGCAAGCATAGCTGAGAAAAAGGGGGCGGTGACTGCCGGGACCCCGTGGAAGAAGGGGACAGGCACCGAGCCGGCAGCGTTTTTCCGCGACTTACGGCCAATACGTCGCCAGCAGCGCGTCGACTGCGGGGGCGGCGATGTTGTCCTTTTCGGACGAGTCCTCCGGCGGCTCGAACTGGTCGAGCCACGCCAAGACGGCTGCCGAGGCTTCGAGAGGCTCGTCCTGGTGGACCGCCGACGAAAGGCCCGGAAGCTCGGCGGGATCGGCGGGCACCGGGCTTTCCAGAGGCAACATGCCCGCTCCCGGCGACGGCACGTCGATCAGCCGCAGCGCCGTGAAGAAATTCGTCTGGTTGTTCCGCGCCAAAAGCACGTCGGTCGTGTTCACCCGGCCGTCGCGGTCGTAGTCGTAGGGGAACTCCGCGTCGGCCGGGTCCAGGAAGCTGCGCGGATTGTTGCGGGCCAAAAGCAAATCGATCGTGGTCACCTGGGCGTCCGTGGGCGAGTTGCCCGCCTCGGCCACCGCGTTGCCGAAGTAGAAAACGTCGTCGGACGCCAGGCCGAGATTCTCCGCCAACACGGTCACCTCGAGCCACTGGTTGCGGATGGACTGGTCGGCCCACGTGAACGTCACGCGATCGGGTTCGCCCACGCCGGCGCCGGCGCGGACGGTGAACGACTCCGGCGGCGGCGCGTCGGTCCATGTGCTTGGATCGTTGTTGTTGCCGACGTGGAAGCGGAAGTCGGCGGCGGTGATCGCGCCGGCCGAGTCGAGGACGTCGATCATGATGCCGTTGATGCCGCGATGGAAACTCGTGTAATTGGCCGCCGTGGCCGTGGTGATCGCGTCGCCCGGCACGAGCGGCGTCTTGTCGACGGCGATGGCCGCGTCGTCGCGGGCGTCGGCCGCCGGGTCGTTGCCGTCGAAGGTCGAACGGTTGTAGAAAATCCAGCGGCCCATCACCTGCGGCTGCGGAGCCAGCGACACCGTACCCGGCGTGGGGTCCGCCGCCTGCCAACTGTCGCCCTGGTTGCCCCACAGGTCGGCGGCCAGCCGGTGCAGCGAGTAACCATCGCCGTCGGCCTCGGCCGGCCAGGAGCCGCCGTCGTCGTAGCGGACCTCGTCGGCCAGCAGGTACGGCACCACGTCCGGGCCGATCGTCGGCGGTTCGTCGGGCCACAGAAGCCGTAGCGTCTCGCCCGCGTTGTCCAACGCCCCAAGGTACGGCCCGAAGATCTGCACGCCGGCCGGCACCGCGTACTTCGCCCGAAACACGGCCGGATCGATCGGCACCACCAGCAGCGTGGCGCCCGCCGGCAACACCACGTCCTCGGGAAACGGGTACGTGACGCCCGAGGTGAACTGCCACGTGTTGGCCGGGTTGGCCGGATCGTAAAACGGCACCGCCGCACCGCCGGTGTTGTAAAGCTCGATGTACTCGTCGCCGCCGTCGACCGGATGGTACATGATCTCGCTGACGATCACCGGGCCGATCCGCGGGCCGGCGTTCTCGTGGTCGAGGCTCGTGGCGATCTGCGGATACAGTTCGCCGCCGCCGTCGGGCCAGCGTCCGAACGACTCGCCGTTGGCCGCCGCGCCGAACTCGACCATGTCGGCGAACCGCAGCAGCTTGCCGCCCGGCTCGGCCTCCATCAGCCAAACGGTGTCGCCCAAGGCGGCGCTCAGCGCGAAATCCTTCGAGCCGTCGCCGCCGAATTCATAGGCCTGGTTGAACACGAGCAGGCCGCCTTCGTAGTGGCCTTCGTAAAGCGTGACGTAGCCGCCGGGCGGGATCACGGTGCCGTCGGGGATGCGGAACTTCTGGTAGTCGCCGTTGGCCGGTTCCGACGCCCAGCCCCACTCGTCGCTGAGATACCAGCCGCCGACGTCGACCGGCTGATCGGTCGTGTTGTGCAGCTCGATCGCGTCGACCTCGGGGTAATCGGTGTGGGTGAGCACTTCGTTGACGATCACGTCCTGCGTGGCGTTGGCGTCGACGCCCGGCGAACCGCCGTACTGCCGGCTGCTGCGCCAGCGGTCGGCGCTTTCGTAGCTGCTCGGCGCGGTGGCCGGGTTGATCAGTTCGAGCGAGCTGCCCATGCCGTCGGCCCAGGCCGGCCAGCCGTCGCCCTCGTCGCCGTAGACGAAATCGAGCACCGTCACGCCGTAGCGGTCGATCAGCGTCAGCCGCTCGCCGCCGTTGCCGAGCTGGCCGCCGAAGCCGCCGTCGGCGACCCCGTTGACGCCCGTGCCGTATCGGGCCGCAAACGCCGCGGGATTCTTCACGATCACCAGCGACTCGCCGGCGGCCAGCGAGGTGACGTCGCTGTAGGTGAAGTCGAAGGTGATTCCTTCGGTGAACTGCACGCCGGCCAGATCGGCGATCGGTTCGGCGCCCACGTTCTTCAGTTCGACGAACTCGAAGTCGGAGGCCGTGAAGTCGGGATCGCCGGCCGGCTGGGTGGCCAGTTCGGCGGCGGTCGGATCGTACGGGTTGTAGTTGATCTCGGTGATCCGCAAGGAATCGCTCACGGCGCTGGTCGCATCGGCGACGATCAACTGCACCGGATCGGACCAGTGGCTGTAGCGCCCCAGATCGTCTTTCATCCGCACCCGCACGCGGTAGGTGGCCCCGATCTCGAGGTCATCGCCGGGCACGTCGATCGTCGAGTGGAAGCTCGGCAGTTCGCCGCTTTCCCACGTGGCGGTGATTTCATAATGCCTTGGCTCCCAGGGATCGAAGTCCGGGCTTGTCGGATCGGTGACCCTGCCGATCCGCCACTCCATTCCCGCGAAGGATCGCCCCTGCGAACTGCTGAAGGAGGAAGTCTGAAATCGCAACCCATCGATCGGAAAGCCGTCCTGGCCGACGTAACCGATCGTGGGCGTATTGGGGGCCAAGTTTTCGTCGGAGGCAATCAGCGGATCCACATTATTGATGTTGCTCATCCGCGCGGCGACGTAATTCTTCTCGATCTGGATCATCCCGGCGAAGTCTCTGGTGGGCGATGCCTGGTAGAACCAGCCGGGCCCGGTCTTGCTGGTATCGATGTAGCTGGAACTCATGATGGGGTTGTAGTCCCACATCATCCGGTCGGCGTCGACCATGGAGGGTTCGCCAGGCGTGTAGATGAATTGGGCGGCCTCGTCCAGCATCATGCCGGTCTGCTCGGGATTGAACAGCAGGTCGACGAGTTCGCGGAGCCGGTTGTTGTAGCCGATTTTCAATTCCGGGATGTCCAGGAGATGGACGTACGGGCTGTTGTCGTAGAGGGGGTCTTGTCCGCCGCCGCCACCGTAGGTCGTGGTCCAGGTGAGGTCCAGGTCCCAGTTGTGAATCGACCACTTACCGGTTTCGGGGTTGTGGTAGTAGAAGTAGTTCTTGCCGGCGTGGATGTCGTAGTCGTGGATCGCCATGGCGATCGCCCGGAAGCTGTAGTAATTCTCCAGGTCGATGTTCTGCTCGCACCAGGCGGCCGTGGGGTTGTTGAGGTACCCGTTGATGAAGGCGTTCAGATCGGACTTGTTCGACGGCTGCGTGGGTCCCTGGTTGTTGAGCGTTCCGCTGCTGCCTTCCATTTTGTAGAAATTGCCGTCGGGCAGGTCGTGTTGATCGAGCATCTGTCCGTCGGGTTGCTCGATCACCAGGTACATGCCCTGAAAATCGCCGCTGTATTGATTCGGTCCGTTTTCATTGGCGTTCTCGACGATGCGGAAATGGACGAAGTTGCTGTTCGAGGCCATGTTCCCGGCCAGGTTGTGCAACTTGAACCCGGCCCATTCGAAGAGCCCCTGCTCGCCGCGCTGGCCGAAGTTGCCCTGCTGGATGATGGCCGAGAAGTTCATCTTGTCCCACTTGACGTCGTAGGGGTTGCCGTAGTCGTCGTGGGCCTGGAAGTAGTGACCCCGGTTGAAGTCGAACTTCCACATGTTCTTGCCCATCTTGAACCGGTGCACGCCGCCGCGCGGCCGGTAGCGGATGTGGTCGTACACTTCGCCGTTGTAGACCAACGTTCCCTGGTATCGGTACAGATTGCTGTTATCCTTGCCGGCGGTCGAGTTGGGGATGTACTGCGACTCCTCGTGGTCCTTCCGCGTGGTGATCAACTGGTAAACGGCCATGCTCTCGAGCACTTCCGGCTCGAAAGTCACCGCCGTGGTGATTCCCGGCCGGACCGCCCCGGTCCATGAGGGCATGCCGTCGTACACGTAGTAGACGAAGTTGGGACACGGGTCGTCGGCGTAGGGAACCGTGATCAAGGCGCCCGTCGAATCGGCGGCCGTGATCCGGTAGCGCACCAGCCGGCGGTGCGTCTGCAGCGTGCCCGGCAGAACGGCCGTGTAAACGTCGTCGCCGGGGACGGCGTCGCCACCGGTGCCGTCGTCGAACATGGCGACGGTCGTCCAATAACTCGCGTTGTTGTAACGCGAATCGCCGATCTCGATGTAATCGCCCGGGTTGACGAGCTGATAGGCCAGCGACACGCTATGAACGCCGTCGGGGTCGGTGGCCTTGACGGTGACGGTGACGTCCTGGCCGGCAACCGGCTGTTTCGGCGAGTGCTCGACCTGCCGGGTCTGGGGCGCGGCGTTGGCGGAGAAGACGGAGTTGCGCGCTCTCGGCGTGGGAACGGTCGACCGCCAGTTTCCGCCCAGGTCGTTGTCCATCGCCGGGTGGATCAGTTGCAGGGAGTAGTCGAGCGGATCGTTCACGCTGCGCGGCTCGCCCACCGTGGGCCAGGGATAGCCGAGTTGGTAGCTTACTTCGTCCTGCTTCACTCGGGCCGCGTCGCGGAGCGTGAGGGTTTCGCCGTCGTTGCTCAGTTTTCCCTCGAATTGGCCTCGCGCGTCGAAGCCGTACTCCGCCCTGAAGTCCGCCATGTCCTGGGTAATCACCAGGTAGCCGCCGGCCGGCAGGGTCGTGCCGGCGGGGAACGTGTAGGTGATTCCCCGGTCGAAATACCAGCCCGAAAGATCGACCGGCTGGTTGGCCACGTTGTGCAATTCGACGAACTCGACCAGTTCGGTCTTGACCATCGGATCGGTGTGGATCTCGTTGATGACGATCATCCCGGCACGGGGGGCCAGGTTCTCGGACCCCAGCGTCAGGCCGGCCATCATCACCAGTTCGCCGTCGCCGTTGGGCCAGCGGCCGAAGGAAACGCCCTCGAGCGCTTCGCCGAATTCCACGTGATCGGCGAATCGCGTCGGATTGCCGGCGGCGTCGGCCTCCAGCAGCCAGATGTCCTCGCCGTCGCGATCCAGCGCGAAGCCCAGGGCGTTTGCGTCGAACACCCGGTACCCGCCGCCGGGGATGCTCGTGCCGGCGGGGATCTTGACTTTCTTGTAGTTGCCGCCGCTGTCGCTGAGAAACCAGCCGCTTAGGTCGATGGTCTGGCCGGTGGTGTTGTACAGCTCGATCGCGTCGAGACCGCCGGGCACCGGATCGCTGAGCACTTCGTTGACCACGACGTCGGGCACCGGTCCGCTGCCGTCGCGGCCCGGCGAACCGCCGAACTCGCTGCTGCTGCGCCAACTGTCGTCATCGTCGTAGTCGGCGTTGGTGCTCTTGACCTCCAGCGAGCTGCCTCCTCCGTCGGCCCGACCCGGCCAGGGGCCCGAGTCGTCGTATCGGAAGCTCCGGATCGTGTTGCCTAAGCGATCGACCAGCGTGAGCCGTTCTCCGCCGTCGTCCAGGGTGCCGTCGTACGTGCCGGCGACCGTGATCTCGTCGCCGTAGCGGAGCCGGAAGGCATCGAGGTTCTTGGCGACCACGGCGAATTGGCCGGGCTCCAAGCGGGACGACGCATCGCAACCGAAGGAAAACGCGATCCCGTCGGTGAATGTCACGCCGGTCAGGTCGATCGCCTCGGCCGGGCTGACGTTCTTCAGCTCGAGGAACTCGAAATCGTCGCTGGTCCACTCGGGGTTGACGGCCAGTTCGGCGGGCGTGGGGTCGTAGGGATGGTAGTTCAGCTCGGTCGGCGCCAGGTATCCGGCCGTGGCCGGCTGCCCGACGTAGAACTGGGCCTCGCTCAGCGCCGACCAGGTCCCGCCGGAAAGCACGCGGGACTTGATCAACGTGGACTGGCCGAGAATCTCCGCGGTCGTGTAGACTCGCGCCGCCGGCGAGGGCTGGCCGCCGGGCAGCCGCGGATCGGAACCGTCGAGCGTATAGTAGATGGCGCCCGACGGGTTCGGATTCTCCAGCGAAACGGCGTCGTCGGTGTCGACCTGTCCGCCGTGTTGCGGCGAGCCGTTGACGCGGAATCTCGGCCCCTCGAACGTGAACAGACCTTGTGCCGTCATCGAGACGAGCACGTTGGCTACGCGCTGCGGTGCGAACGTGTCGCGGATGTACGTGTCCATGTCGGGCAGCACGCCGGCCATCTCCGCGCGAAGCTCCTCGAACCGGGCGACGACGTTCCCTTCGGTCAGGGCGCCGCCGTTGAAGAAGTGTTCCCCGGCGCGGTCGGCGAACAGTTGCCGGAACTCGTCGTTGACGCGGAGGTTATCGTAGAGAATGTCGATAGGCAAATCGCTGCCGCCGCCGGGCGTCTTGAAGCTGCCGGTCAACTCCTGGCTGCCCCAGCCGAACTCGAGGTCCCAGGCGTAGAACCGCCATTGGCCCAGTTCCCCGTCCGAGCGTTCCCGAGCGGCGTTCCAGTTGTTCTGCGGCCAATCGCGAATCGCCGCGTAACCTTGGAGAATCAGGTAATCGACGAACTGCGGCACGTCGAGACGGCGGCAGATCTCCTGGTAGTACACGTCCTGCGAGAGATCGCTGGCCAGCGCGTAGTCCAGCAATTCGGCGAAGGAGACCGCGTCGCCGTCGCGGACGTCGAAGTAGTACGGCTCGTCGTGATTCCTGGGCGGATCTTCGGCCGGGCCGCTGTCCTGCCACTCGGTGACCACGTCCCAGGGCAGGTCGCTGCCGTACTTCTCCTGGAACATGCTTTCGTCTTGCCGCTGGACGACGTTGTAGTAGCCGTTGTTCTTCAGTTGGCCGTTGATGAACAGGTTGGCGAACGTGCCGTAGCTGACCACGGCTCCCATGTCTTGGTGGAGCCGCCTGCCCAATTCGTCCTTGATGAACGGATTGGACGAGTCGTTGTAACCCCCGCGCAGGACGACGGTCTTGTAACGATCGACCGAGGAGCCTTCGATCAACGGGTAGTCGAGCCCGCTTTCGCGGTCGTACTCTCCGCGGAAATAGATCCGGAAGCTCCACTTGGCGTCCGGGTTTTCTCCGAGCACTTCACGCCAATAGGAACTCCCTTGCAGGCGAATGCCGCCGTTCTGCTGGATGCCCGAGTTGTCCTCGGGGTAGATCACCTCGAACGAGACGGGGAATTCGGCCTCGGGACCGCGCAACTGGACGTCGGCCCAGAGTCCGTTCTCGGTGCCGAAGGTGCCGTTCTCGCCGCCCACCAGCGAAATCGCCGGCAGCGACCGGATGGCGGCGCTTTCGTTGATGAAGTACGTGTGGGTGTCGATGCGCGAGGGAATGAAGTCGAGCCTGAACGCGGCCGCCCGCAACGTCGTGGTCCCGGTGACGGCGATCGGCCCGGTGTATTCGATCCCGCGGGTCTCCGTCGGCTTGCTCCCGTCGAGCGTGTAGTAGATGGTCGCGCCCGGGGTGGGCGTGGTGATCGAGACCAGTTGCGGCGTGCTGTAGAAGCCGTGTTCGATGTTGAACTGCGTGTCCGCGACGACGTCCTGCAGGCCGAAGGCGTTGGGTCCGCCCGGCGTCGGCTGGGCGAAATACCGCTGAAGGGCGAACTCTTCGACGCCCACCAGTCGGGGCGAGATCAGGAAGTTGCCGTCGGACTTGTTGGCGTTCAGACCGTGGACGGCCAGCACGTTATCGCCGGCCCTGAGTTGGCCGAGGAACTGGCTGACGTCGATTTCCTCGTAGACCAGCGACTGGGCGAGGCCGTGGGCGGCGGTGGCCGTCGAGTTCCATTGCGGCGAAGCGGGGGCGTTGCGGCCGGCGATCCGCTGCCCGTTGAGGTAAGCGACGAACCCGTCGTTGTACTTCATCTGCAGGATCAGCCCTTGCGAGGCCGTCGGGTCGGCGACCTGGAAGCGGATCCGCGTCCAGAGCGACGCGCTGATGTTGTGCATCGCCGCGGTGACGTCGGTTCGGATCGCTTCGTCCAGACCGGGCGAAGTCGTGCTGTACCCGATGCCGGTGAAGACCGTGGGCAGGAACGGGGTGGTCAGGCCGGCGTTCGGCGTGCCCGTCGTCACCGGTGCGACGGCCCAGTCCGCGGCCGTGTTCCCGTCCGAGGAGCCCTGCCGCTGGAAGGACTTGCCGACCTCGATTCCCAGCGGGTTGAACGACACTCCGGACCAGGCGCCGCCGACGGTGATCGGGAAGCCGTTGATCGTCACGTCCAGCGCGGCAAGATCGGCGGTCTGGTATTTCCAGGGAATGAAGTCGACGACGTTGCCTTCGTCGTCGATGATCATGGCCCAATTGGGCCCGGTGCTTGCCCAGACGATGTCGGATCCCCACGTCGAATCGTTTCGGTGAAGGATCTCGCCGGGCTCCATCGAGTCGGGCAGGTGCCAGAGGATCGGGTGTACGTTGTTGATCGACACGCTCACTCCGTGCTGCAGCGCCACGACCCAGCCGGACGTGTCGACGGTCTTGTCGGAGACGTTCTGGATCTCGATGAAGTCGGGGCTGGTGGTGCCGACCTCGGTGATGAGGATACGGCTGGACATGCTGTTGCCGTTCCAAGATCCGTCGCCGAAGCCGGGCTGGGTCCACGTGGTGCCCAAACCGGCCTCGGAAACGCTGGGCACGAGATAGGCCAACTCGGCCCCTTCCACCACGTAGGGGATCGTGCTCTGGGCGAAGCCGTACGAGACGTCGGCGTACTGCTCGGGATAGGCGGGCGCGAATTCGTGCGCGATCGTCGTGCCGTCGGATTGCACCAAGGCCAGGTACTCGCCCTCGCTGCCCAGTCGGAAGTTCGTGTGCAGCGGAGCGCCCGGATCGGCACGGTCCTTGGCCGAAGCGAAGACCACCAGATACGCATCCGGTTGGAGCACGCGGGAAGGAAACTCCCACTTGGTCAGATCGCCGGCGTCGTCGGTCAGGTACCAGCCGTCCAGATCGATCGCCGCGCCGGTGGGATTGCAGATCTCCAGCCAGTCCGAGAAGTCGCCGTCCTCGTCCGCCAGCACGCTGCTGTTGCTGGCCAAAAGTTCGCTGATCACCAACGAGTTGCCCGTAAGCAGCATCCGCCCTTCGAGCGGTTCGATCAGCAGGCGATTTCTCCGGGCCCGCTTCGATGCAGGCGTTGTCCGTTGGCGCCGCCACGCGGTGCCGCACGCCGCAAAGGCCCTTTTCCTGAAACCGCGCACTGCGATCACCTTGAATCCGTGTTCCGGCCCCTCAGACGAGTACAAAACACCATCTTCATTATGACAGAAACTACCGTCCGTGCAAGACTTATGAACCGGCCGACACCCGCCGAATCGACCCGGGGGGCGATACGCCACAGGCCCAAGAAAGGGGGGGCGTATTCATTGACGCGGGCGGGACCGGAGTCGACAATAACGGCGCCGTGGAGGGACGAGGGATGAGGGACGAGGGACGAGGGACGAGGGACGAGGGATGAAGTGTCGGACGTACTCCAGCGTTTGCCCGAGAATCCTCTACCCCGAGTCCCCAGCCCCGAACCCCCAGCCCCCAGCCCCCAGCCCCGAGTCCCCAGCCCCCAGTAACCAAAGGAGGAACGCCCCATGTCAAGTCTCTTCAATCGTCGCCGGTTCCTGTGGCGGACTTCCGCCGCCGGCGCCGCGGTCGTCGCCTCGCCGTGGATCATTCCCGCCCGGGCCGATTCGCCCAACGAAAAGCTGGACGTGGCCGTGGTCGGCGTGGCCGGCCGCGGCGGGGCCAATCTGGGCGGCGTCCGCGGCGAGAACGTCGTGGCGCTGTGCGACGTCGACAGCAATCGCCTCGGCGCCGCGGCCAACGGCATTCCCGCGGCCAAGACGTTCGCCGATTTCCGCCGGATGCTCGACGCAATGCACAAGCAGATCGACGCCGTAGTGGTCAGCACGCCCGACCATACCCACGCCCCGGCCGGCGTGATGGCCATGAAGCTGGGCAAGCACTGCTACAGCGAGAAGCCGATGACCCACTGCGTTCACGAAGCCCGGGTGATGACCGACGTGGCCGTCGAGAACCGACTGGCCACGCAGTTGGGCACGCAGATCCACGCGGGGGACAACTACCGCCGCGTGGTCGAGTTGATCCGCGCCGACGCGATCGGCCCGGTCGACGAGGTACACGTCTGGTGCGGTGCCCAATACGCTCCCGGCGACCGGCCCACGGAAACGCCGCCCGTTCCGCCCAATCTCAACTGGGACCTCTGGCTGGGCCCGGCCCCGGAGCGTCCTTACCACTCGTGTTACGTGCCGGGACGCTGGCGAGGCTGGTGGGATTTTGGCAACGGCGGGATGGGCGATTTCTTCTGCCACTACACCGACCTGGCGTACTGGGCACTGAACTTGAAATACCCCACAACGGTCGAAGCGGAGGGGCCGCCCGTGCATCCCGAGTCGTGTCCGCCGTGGTTGATCGTCCGCTACGAATTTCCCGCCCGGGAGAAGCTGCCGGCGGTGAAACTCACCTGGTACGACGGCGGCAGGAAACCGGCGTTCCTCGAGGAACGTGGCGTGCCGAGTTGGGGATCGGGCGTGTTGTTTATCGGCACCAAGGGGATGCTCTTGTCCGACTACGGCCGGCACGTGCTCTTGCCCGAGTCGCAGTTCGCCGATTATCAACGCCCTGAGCCGACGATCCCGGCGTCGATCGGCCATCACCGCGAATGGATCGAGGCCTGCAAGACGGGCGGACCGACCACGTGCCGCTTCGCCTATTCCGGCCCGCTGACCGAGTCGGCCCTGTTGGGCACGGTCTCCTATCGCGTGGGCGAGAAGCTCCAGTGGGACGCCGAAAACCTCAAGGCAATCAACTGCCCCAAGGCCGAACCGCTGATCCACGGGGCGTATCGCGAAGGTTGGACGTTGTAGCCGGTTTGTAGGGTGCGTGCTCGCACGCACGCGAAGCGGTTGAGGACCAGGCAAGATTGCGGCTTTGCGGACGCTGCGCGGTCTTTCCAACACCAGTCCATCGGCCAATCCGGCGGTTCATCCGGATCGTCCGACGCAAGGTCTGTCCATGACCTAGCCCGATGATCTCACGTGCGTGCAAGCACGCACCCTACGCGGCTGATCCACCACCCCTATCGCGACGGCTGGTTGGGACGTTATTGGGCATCCGGTGCCATTTTATCTCCTTGGCGCTGCGTGGCCGGGGGGTTCCGGGGTGTTATTGCGCACATTTCTGCCCCGATAACAGACGGCCAGGCCCCGCTCGAAGGCTACGTAAGGTGTTGTGCCCCCACGCTTTGAGTGGTAGAATCAGCCTTAGGAAATGGAACGTTATTGTGCACTGGCGCGCCGAATTAACAAATTCGGGGTGCCCGATAAACAGTGGTTATCTGCCCTGAACATGGATGAGGTTTACAACACGGTGCAGCTGATGCGCGCTTCCGGCGATGCGACGATTCGCCATCTCTATCAGCGCACCGCTACCATCGTCGATACTCGTGATCGCATCTTCACGCCAACTGCTCAATGGCGATTCTTCAGCGGAACATTTATCGAAATCGAAACCAGGCTCTTCATCGCAACGGTTTCCCACTCGATTGGCAACTACGACAGTCCTTCGCGATACGTTTTGACAACAAAAAATGGCCGTCCCCACCCGGCCGGCGCATCGGTCATTCTGCGATCGGTTCCCACAGATGACAATCACCCAGATGTCGGACTGTTAGAGCTGGATCGCGAGCTATTTCAATTGTTTGACGGTTTTGAAGCGATAGATATCTCGCGAGTTTCCGTTGCGCCTCCCGAACAGCGTCTCGCCTCGTTGATGGGTACTCCGGCTGAGACAATCACAATACATCCAATCCAAAGCCATGAATGGGGGATCAGCGGAACCTTGTCTGGTTTTACCACTGCCGCGATCGCCGTTGATCAATGGCCGGACCTGAACCTCCAGAAACCTCTGGATGCCAATTTTGACATGCTTGTACGCTACCCGGATGGTTCACCAGACATTCGCGACGATTCAGGAATGCGAACAACGCTACCCGAACCATTTGGAATTAGCGGTGGGGGGCTCTGGATTCATGACCACGGTAACAACGATTTCTGGCTACCTGACAAATGTCAATTGGTTGGAATTCAATCATCATGGCTGCGTGACGCTGCCTACGTCCGCCTTACACGAATTGCCCATTGGCTGGATTTGATCTGTGCCAACTACCCAGACCTTCGAGATGCACTGGCCAACATAGATGGTTACTCTGTTGGCGAATCCAAAAAGCCCAGATAACAATCGCATGCACCGGAGCCGGCGGTCGGGCCGGTCTTGAATCGACAGTTCTCATCGCCGGCCCGGTGATGCGTAACGTTAGGTCGCTCCAAGGCCGTCAGTGAGAATGGAGAGGCTCTCAATTGGCAAAACGGATCAGTTTCGAGGTCAAGCAGCAGATGGTGGCGCTCGCCGGTGCGTGCTTTTGGTTCTGGAACAGCTTCCACAACTTCCTTGAAAGCAGCGGCGTTCCACGTTCGCTTCACCAGAGGTATCCAAAGGACGCATTCAACAAATATGATGTCATGCGGAACATCCTTGACGTGCTTGAAGAACGGGGTGATATCGACACGATCAACACGCTGATTTCGAACTTCTATCGCTTGAAGAACGCCGTCGACCGCGACAATCTCGACAACGAAAAAGCCAAACGACTTCTTCAAGAATTTCGTGACACGGTCGGCAACGATCCAATCGAAGCCGCAATCAAGAATAAGCAACAAGCTCAGGCTCGCGCTGACTACCAACATTCCCTCGATGATAAGAAGGCGCAAAGGCGTATATTGGCGGACCTAAACGCAAGGTTCTTGGCTTTGGCGTCAGCGACCGACGTGACCCCGCAACAGCGCGGATTCAAGCTCGAAACACTGTTCTTTGATTTGCTTCACTTCGCCGAGTTTGAACATACAAAGCCATACCGTACACCGGATGGCGAACAGATCGATGGCCATTTCAAGTACGAGAAGTTTGACTACCTCGTCGAAGCGAAATGGATCACTGGTCCCACAAAACAAGAGGCCCTGTCGATCTTTGACGGCAAGATTCGTGGAAAAGCCCAGAGTACTCGTGGGCTATTCCTCGCTGCTGAGGGATTTGATGATAATGCTGTAACGAAATTCTCAGGCGATGCACCCCGCATCATATTGATGACGGGTGAGGATCTGGCAATTGTGCTAAGTGGAACGCTACCGATGTTTGACGTAATGAAGGCGAAGGTCGATGCCATTGTCCGATACGGCAATATCATCTTTCAGGCGCGCCAGATTCGGTAACGCGACCCAACAATGCGATGCACGCGGAGTCGCCGATAGCGGGCAGCCCCGTCGATTTTCCGGAATAGAGGCCGCCACATCGGTCGGGTCGTTTGGAAAATCGCCGGGGTCGCGGAGCGACGGAAGGGGAGCCGGCTGCGGTGCCGATGGCAAAGGCTTTGTCGCTCCTCTTGTTGCCGAGCAACACCGGCGATCTTGCGAAAGACTCAACCGGCCTGGTAGAATCGCTTCCGCAAGATCGACGGTGCCACCCGCGGATCATAAACGTTCCGACGATTGCACGTCGCGAAGCCACACCTGCAGTCCTTTGTCCACGAAGCCGGTGTGTGGCGAACCAGGGCTCTTCGTTCAACGATCCCTCCCCTTGACGCGCCCGGCCGCGGGGCGGGATAATGGGGGAGTGGAAGGAAACGGAAGGAGTCGTCGGCATTTGTCCGAAGAACGCGGAAGACCGTCTACTAACAGAGTTGGGGCAACAGAAACAGATGAAGCATTCTGAGACAAAGCCCAATCGACTCGATGTGTGGGGAGACAGCATGCTCAACAAGCTGCCCTCATGCACCAGGAAGAAGCGCAAGCGTCAGGCGAGCAAGAAACGGCGAGTCGTTCTGCGGGAGAGCACGCAGAAGGAGAAGGAGTAGCCGAGGGTGCCCCCGCCGATTTTCCGGAGCAGGCACGGCCATATCAATCGACTTGTTCAGAGAATCGTCGGGGTCGCGCGGCGACAAGAGGCGTCAGTGGAAGGCACCATCCTCTTGTTGCAGAGCAACACCGGCGATTTTGCGAATGCGCCAAACAACATGGCATCATCCGTTCCGCAAAATCGACGGTGACACCCGCCGCCTTGGAGCCGGTCGTACCAGGACCTCTTCAGGAAGATCGTCGTGCCGGCCAGGAAGAGTACGGCGATCCACATCGCCTTGTAGTCGCGGAGCACCAGGTAGATCGGCACTAGCACGGTGTCCGGGAAAAGCGTTTGGTGTTTCGTTGCGGCCTGCCCTTACCCCCGGCCCCTCTCCCGCCAAGCGGGAGAGGGGAGTTTTTCTTGGACAACCGTTTAGATTTGCGAGCAATCGGCCGGCCGGAGCATGATGTTGGTGATGGCTGAGACGGTGTCCTTGTAGGCCGGATCGTTCTTCAGTTTGTTCCATCGCGGATCGGCCATGAAGGTGGCCCAGCCCTTTTCCTTCGCCGCTATGTCGTCGAAGCCGAGCATGTAGGTGAGGTTCGGCATCTTCGCGCCGATGAGCGTCTGGCCGAAAAAGACCGGCGGCATGCCCGTG
>DATLAN010000578.1:0-2169 GCA_035527455.1 Thermoguttaceae bacterium | reverse complement strand
CCTCCGGCCGAGACCATGGCGCAGAAGCTGGAGATGAACTCGTGGCTTCGGCACCAGGGCGGCCCGGCGGTCCACTGCAACCGCCGCGGCGGCCCGACCAGGGAGTCGCTGGCCACGGCGTTGTTCGAGGCGTCGTGCAGGAAGTGGGACCACTCGTCGATCTCCGCCGGCCGGGGCTTGACGGTCCTGGCCCACTTGCCGTCGTCGCCGATCAAAGCGACGCCGCCGGGAGCCAGCACGCGCATCGCCTCGTCGAGGTCGAGTCCGCCGAGGTCTTCGGCCACGAGGAGATTGACCAGGTTGTCGGCGTAGGGCAGGGCGTCGCCGTTGAAGTGTCTGACCGACACGCGGCCGTAGATGCCCAGCGACTGGACGTACCGGCGCGCGGCGGCGACTTGGGCCGGATCGGTGTCGAGGCCGTCCACGACGAAACTCTTCCCGGGGGCCAGCGCCGCCGTCAGCTTGCCGTCGTTGCAGTCGAGGTGTACGACCAGCCCACCCCGCACCCCGGCGGCATCCAAGATCCCTTGGGCCGAATCGGCATCGCGATCCTGAGCCAGCGCGTCGGCGACGCCCAGCGTCAGGCAGAGTATCAGCACCACCGAACAGGGAAGGTTCTTCATCGAAAGAAAGCCTGCAACTCGCGCCGTCGGGAACATGTTCGTCTCCTGTGTTCGAGAATGGCCGTGCAATCGCTCAGGGTACCGCACCTAGCACCAAACGGTTCTTGACATCGTTGCGGTAAACTCTGGGGTGGCTCGCCCTGCGGACCGAAGGGCGTGTTTTCCCGACGTACCACGCCCTTCGTTCCTCAGGGCGTGCCACCCACCGTGACGTCCCAGACTTGATGCCAAAGGGCCGAAAAACCGTTTGGTGCCAGGAAGCCCGCGTGTCATTATCGCAGACAGCAGGGACGGTGCAAGCGTTTTCCGAGTGGACGACGGACATCGCAAGCCGCCGAGATGAAACGACGAGGCCTCGCACATCCGAAGCCTACGGTCTCTTGCGGAGGTCGAACGTCCACCTTCCTTGGGCGTCGCGACGGCCGTCGAGGCGAAAACGACAGGCCAATACGGCCGACCTCTGAAATCCTTCCGAGTCGGCTTCCACGGCCTGGTAACCGGCCTGGCCCGGCTGGTGGATCAGGAAGACGAGAGGTTCCGTTCGCGCGTCGACCAGCCAAAACTCGCGAATTCCGGCCTTGAAGTACGCCCGCGGAAGTCGTTGCGTGTCTTTGACGGCCGAACGATCGCTGACGATCTCGACGACCAGGTCCGGCGCTCCCTCCAACTCGACGTATCGTCCCGGCCGGCCTCCCGCGGCGGAGACCAATCGGGCACGCCCCGTATCGAGCGATTCTTGGGATACGAAGACCACGTCCGGCTCGGCCGACAGATCGGCCTCGGGAGAAGAAATCCGCGTCCGGTCGGTCACGAGATGGCCGCTGCCGGCGTCCTTGACGTGCTGGCTGAGCACCCGGACCAACTCGACCTTCAACGTACCGTGGCAGAAGAAGTCTTCCGGCGACATGTCCACCTCGATTCTTCCGGCGAGAAAATCGATCCGGCCATGCTCGGGGAAATCGTCCGAGTTGGCCCAACGGCGGAAATCGGCCAACGATTGAAGATCCAGAGGGATCTCGAGCATCTCCTCCAAAACCACTGTCCCGGCCATCACGCACCTCACGATGGGTCAAGCCGTCAGCGTTGCCGCTGACCGCGAACTCACACTCCCCGCTGTGCCTATTCTAGACCGGACGACCGCGGTGGGCAAGCCAAGAACGATCGGCGGTGCTGCCGCTGCCGTACGGCTAACGGTTCTCCGTCGCAATCCGCTCGTAGAACCATACGCCGGCCCGGAACTCGTACCGGTTGCCTGAGGACGTGCTGCCGGCCGATCTCAGCGCCTCGTACTGCTGCCATTTCCGCAGCATCTTGCGGTAGCGCTGGATTCGCTGTTGTCGGGTCTCGCCCTCGGGCTGTTCTCTCAACTCGCGGTACTCATCCGACAAAGCACTATACCGCTCGGCGTCGAAGTCCACCAACTGGGGCGTGAAGGCGGTGCGGCAGCAGATCGTCACGCCGGCGATTCGGCCGCCCGCGGTGAACCACTCGAAGCCGTCGAACTCAGGCCGGGCGTTGGTGCCCGTGTTGCGGAAGACGCGGAGCC
>DATLAN010000577.1:0-6662 GCA_035527455.1 Thermoguttaceae bacterium | reverse complement strand
GGCGCCGGCGGCGAAGAACACGGTGGTGCCGGGCCGGACGATCAACGCCGCGCCGGGAATCACGGTCACGTCGACGTTGACCCGGTACGGGCCGCCCCCGGCGGTGAGGATCATGTTTTCGTCGATCGTGGCGGGGAGGGTTTGCGGCGCCATCGTGGCGGCCAGTCGGCCCCCGTAATAGCCCTGGTCCGCCCGGCTGAGATCCTCGTCGGGCAGCGAGTTCGGGTCGCCCGCATCGACGCTCGGCGACCCCGGCCGGAGATGATAGTCGTGTCCGGCGCGGTCGACGAACAGCGGGTCGCCGTCGATATTGCCCTCCCCCGGCCACGTTTCCGAGAAGAGGTTCGAGTGGTCGACGTGAATGTCGGCCGGATCGTAGTCGGTGGTGATCGGATCGGCCGCGACGACGATCGAGTTGGTGATGTGGAAAATGGTCGGGACGTTATCTCGGCCGTACTTGTCCCATCCCCAGATGCCGACGTCCACGTCGGGGCCCGCCAGCGGCGTGGCCACGATGGTCGTGTGATCCATATGGACGGTGACCGGATCGTTCACGTAACCCTTCGAGGCCACGCTGGCGGCGATGCCGTCTTCGGGGAACTTGGCGTTGTCCACGATCAAGCAGTAGCTCAGCCACACTTCGCCGTCGTAGATGCTGGCGCCCTTGTCGTTGCAGTCCCGGATGATCCAGTCCTCGACCGTGAGGACGGCGCTGAGGGTGTCGATGCCGTCGTCGTCGATCACGGCCGACACGCCGCCGGTCATCAGGGCGGTCCCCGCGTCGGTGTCGTGGATGTAAATACCGTCGGCATCGTCGTTGTGGTGCATGTCGGTCAGCCAGGTATCCACGATCAAGAGCGTGTCGGGCCAGATCTCCGGTCCCATCACGGCCCGGCCCATGTGGACGCTATGGAAGATCAGGTTGCCGCCGCCCGGGCCGTACATCACCTTGCCCGCCAGGTCGGTCAGGTTGGCGTGGTCGAAATTGATCGAGCTGCCGCCGGAGGTGCGGATCGTGGGGCCGGTGTTCGAGTGTTCCCGCGCGGTCGAATGCCCGCCCTGGGTGATGTTGGTGTATCGGTACACCGAGGGCTCGGCGGAATTGTGGAAGATCTCGCCCCAGTTCTCGCCCGCGGTGTAGGCGGTGATCGTGACCGGCCGGGCTTCGGTCCCCAGGGACTGCACGTCGCCGGCCACGGTGATGACCGTGCCGCCGCTGCCGGAAGCCACGCCGTCGACGAGCACCAACGTGCCGGGCTCGATGACCAGAGTATGCCCGTCGGGCACGGTCAGACCGCCGGTGACGTGAACGACGCCGCTTAGGGTCGTCGTATGGTCGGGGCTGGAGAGCGTACCCGAGATCTCGGCCATCGCCGTGCCTTCGAGGCTCACCAGCCGGCGCCCGGCTTCCATCCCGTCGAGCGTGGCCGTCAGCGTGAAGTCGCCGCTGCCGGCGGCCGTGACCAGAACGCTGCCCAGCCCGTTGTAGAGGGTGATCCGGTCGGTGGAGAGCGAAACGGCCGGGTTGTCGCTTTCGAGCGTGACCAGGCCGTCCCAGAGGCTGCGATCGATCCTGAAGTTCTCGTCGAGGACTTCGGCGCGGACCAGGAAGGGCACGCCCGGCAGGTAGCTGTCGCGCGTGACGAGATTCAAGTGGAGATCGCCCTGCGCCTCGGGCGACGGGGGAGGCGTCGGCAGGGGCGTTCCTCCGCCGCCGGCCGGAGCATCGTACCAGATGTCGATGAAGTCGTGTTCCAAGCGATCCCCCGTGCCGTCGGGCCCGTCGAAGGTCTCGACCGTCACGCGATTGATCCCGGGATTCAAGCCGACGCCGCCGGTCCCGGCGCTGGTGCCGTCGTTGAGCGTGATTCTCAATTCCGGCCGGTTCGTCAGACTGGTGGCTTCGCTGGAATCGAAAAACACGCCGTTGTCGCCCGTGGGCAGTATTGCCCAGCCGTAATTGCCGGATGGATCGGCCTGCCAGGCCAGGATGGACGAGGTCACGTCGATAGACAGTGTGCCGACGCCGGCTTGACTGCTGACGGCGTCTGCCTGCACCACGGCTTCCACGCCGTCGTTCTGGATACCGTTGCCGCCGAGCGTGCTCCAGTTGGCCGCCTCGTCCCAGGGTTGCAGCATGCGGTGCAGGGCCAGCGGATCGCCCTCGTCGGTCACGTTGAGAACAAGCGTCGCGCCGGCGATATCCGCATCCAATGCGATCTGCCCTTGTTCGGAACCGAAGATGTTGTCGAACCGCAACAACGCCTGAAGGAGATTGCCGGAACTCGACTGGTCGACCTGAATCTGTTGTTCCGGGTGGAGAGTGCCGCCGCTGCGTAGTTCGGTGTCAGACGTCCCGGCGTACGTTCCATCGGGGCTGACGCCGTTTTGGAAGGGCAAGACGGTTCCCGGGCTACCTCCTCCGCCGGTCGTCGTGATTTCCCACTGCCCGGCCCTCGGATCCCAATCGGCCGGCTCCCCGTTGACCAGCACCGACCGGGTATAGGCCGCGTGGGCCGTGCCGTGCAGGGAGGTGTTCGGCCCGTTGGTCCGCGGATACCCGTTGAGGACCGGCAGGTCGCTTTGGACGGTGAACTCCTGCTGGAACTGGGCCAGCACGCCGGCGTTTCGGGCGACGACGAAGTTCTTCATCGCGTTGATCGTCGCCTGGGAGGTGACTCCGGCGAGGACCCGGTCGATCAGCGGGTTGAAGTTTTCGGGGGCGAAGACCGTTTCGATCAAGTCCATGTACTGGCGGAGATAGATGCCGACCGTTTCCGGATGGTTCAGCAGCCGGTGCAGTCCGCCGACGCGGGCACCGTCGTAGTCCCAGATGTTGCGATGGGGCTCGGAATTGTGGTCCCCCTGTCCCAGCAGCGTGTCCAGGTCGTGCGGGAGGAGGCGGAACCGCGGGTCCGTCACGCCGCGATACATGGCGAAATCGTCGCCCTCGCCTTCGTACAGGCCGCCTTCCCGGTTGCCCAACAGCGCGTCGGTGGCCAGGTATCGCATCCACTGCTCGACGTCGATCACCCGGCCGACTTCGGCCACGAACTCGTCGTCGGAGATGTTCGGGTTGTTGAGCTTGTCGATCAGCTCGAAGACGTCGGACCAGTCGTCCTCGCTCTCGTTGGTCTGCTTGCGGTAGTTGTCGCGGTAGTCGTCGGGATTGTCGTAGGGCGCGGGCCCTTTGTAGTCGAGGTCGGCGAAGGTCCGCGAGCCGGACCGCGGCTCGTAATAGCTCAGCCGGTAGAGGTTGCCCTGGTTGTCGTCCGGCCAGTGGTTGTCGGCCCACTCGCTGTTGTACACCTCGACGGCCGCGTACAGGCCGTACATGCCGTCCCCGCTGCCGGCGTTCGCCAGGTCTTGCCCGTTGACCCTCAGCTTGATCGCCGTGGCCTCCGGTGCGGCCGTTCCGGCCATGCGGTGGACCGCGCTGCCGATGACCTGCGAGAAGGGATACTTGCTGTTGATGTTGATCGCCGTGACGCCCTTCCAAGGGGCATCGTGGACGAAGTTCACGCGGTAGTTGTTGGGCGGATCGACCCGGGTGCGATTGCCACGGTTGCGGACGCCCACGTTGTAGCGCACCCGCGCTCCCGTGCCGTCGACGCTGATCAAGGTGGCGTTCATCTGGGCGTCGCTTCGGCCCTCGCCCCAAAACGGATCGCCGTCGTCCCCGATGTCTTTCAGTTCCGCCGCTTCCGCTCCGGTCATGATCATGTAATAGATCGGATGGCTGCCGGGCACCCACTCGGCATTCGGATCGAAGCCGCCGTCGACCTGGTAGAGCAGGTTGGCCACGTTCGCGTAGCCGGGATCGCCGGGAGCGGGCCAGGTTCGGGCGGGAGCCGGCCAAGTACGCGTATTGGCGGCGGCGTCGGCGGCCGACACGTAGAACTCGACGATCGTGCCGTCGGCCCGACCCGGCAGAGAGGCATGATAGATTCCGCCGCCGGCCAGGGCGTCCTCGGTCATCACGGCTGCTGAAAAACCCGGCGCGCCGTCGACCCGGTAGTAGACCGTCGCGGTGATTCCGGCGGCCGTCTCGTCCTTCAATTCGGCCGTGACGGTGACCGGCTCGCCCGGCTGCCCAATGACGGGAAAGTGCGATACGTCGAGAATCAACGGGGCGACGTCGTTGTCGACGTCGGCGACCGAATTGGGCTCGCCGGGGGTGCCGCCGTCCGACTGGCTCGCCGCCCAGAGCTGTCCGTACTCGTTGGACAGCGCCATCGTGGTCAGTTCCAGCGACTTGCCCAGCCCGTCGTGATCTTCGGCCCAGATCCACCCCCTGTGGCCCCATTCGTCTGCTTCGCGGACCTCGCGAACGCTCCAATCGCCCTGGTCGGAGTAGGCGACCCGGTCCATCCGCCGCCCGATGTCATCGAGCAGCTCGATCTCTTCGCCGCTGTTGCTCAGCCGCCCGATCCAGCCGCCGACAATCCGTGTTCCCACCGGCACGTTCGGATACGCGGCGGCAAACGCGTCCACGTCCGCGGCCACGACCAGGTATTCACCCGAGTTCAGCGTAACGTCCGGGAACGTGAACTGCACGCCCTCGGTGATCTGCCAGCCGGCCAGGTTGATCGGCTCGATCCCCCGGTTGTACAACTCGATGTACTCTTCCCGCGCGATCCGCGTGTCGGGAGCGTACGTTTCGGGATTGGGGTTGTACATGATCTCGGTGATCACCACCGCATGGGTCGGGTCGTCCACCGGCTGACCCGTGTTGGGTTCCCGGGGCGTCGGCTCGAGAAAATACCCCTGCGTGACCAGGTCCGAGGCCAATCCGTACGATACGTCGTCGTGTTGCGGGGGATAAAGCGGCGCGTACTCGTGCTCGATCGTGAGGCCGTCATTTCGAACGAGCGCCAGATACTCGCCTTCGTCCTTCTTGAGTTTGAAATTGGTGTGGAGGTTGCCCGCCGGATCGAGGGAAGGGTTCGTCGGATTGGAGACGTCCTCGCGTCCCGAGGTAGCGAACACCACCAGGTAGCCGCCCGCGATGAGCGTGGTTTCCGGCTGCGGCTGGTCGTCGGGGAACTGCCATCGCTTCAGGTCGGTGACGTCGTCGGTCAGATACCAGCCGTCGAGCACGACGTCCGAGCCGGTCGGATTGTGGATCTCGATCCAGTCCGAGAAATTACCGTCCCCGTCGGCAAGCGTGGTGTCATTGTTTGCCATGAACTCGCTGATCAGCAGCGAGTTGCCGTCGAGCACCAGCCGCGGCTCGAGCGGCTCGAGCCTGAGCCGGTTGGACCGGGTTCGTCTCCCTCCGTCCGTGGTGCGTTTGCAGTGAGAAAATGCCCGGCGGGATGCCGTCATCCTTCGTGTCGATTGATTGCCCACGACGTTCTCCGTTGCCGGTGCCCAGTTCCTGGGGTACCCTGTTCCTTCGGTACGCTCCAGGGGGGACGCGATGCGGTGAATGTTCCGTATGCGTTTCCCCCCACTATCTACGCATTTGTGACGGTTTCATTATGGGAGAATAACGTGAAGCCGGCAAGTTTGCTGCGCGGATTACCTGCCCATGGGGTGCCTCAGTACCATGCTGTGGTTGTATTGGTTCAGTCGCCGGAGAAAAACCCGACACATTTCGGCACCCAAGCGCAAAGCTATTGTGGCGGCACATTCCGCGTGTGGAACGAAAGGGCGTCGCGACACGTCAGTTACATGAATTGGCCGGAAGGCGAGATCCTGGTGTTCCACTACGACAAGATGACTGCCGACGCAGACGCCTATGGATGAGCGACAACAACGAGACGTGGCCCGGGGATTGCAGCAGGGCAAAACCGAGGCCTGGCAATCGCTGTACGAGGCGTACGCCCGGCCGCTGTGGAGATGGATTGCGCGCCTGATGGGCGGCGATTCGGCCGACGTGGCCGACGTGGTGCAAGAGACCTTCCTGGCGGCGGCCCGCTCGGCGCGGAATTACGACCCGGCTCGGGGATCGCTCTGGTTGTGGCTCTGCGGGATCGGACGCAATCACGTGTCCTTGCACTACCGCCAGCAGAAGCGGCACGATCGGCTTCGCGACTCCGGCGACGGCGCGGTCGAAGGGCAACGGATCATCCGCTGGCTGGAGAACCGCCCGTCGGCGCCCGAGGAGGCCCTGGCCGCCGAGGAATTGGCCGTGTCGGTCCGGGCCGTGTTGACCGAGTTGTCCGCCGAATACGGAGCCCTGTTGATTGCCAAGTACTGCGATGGAGCCACCGCGGAAGAAATTGCCGAAGAACAACGGTGTTCCTCGGGGGCGGTCCGCTCGAAGCTGGCACGTGCCCGTCGGGCCTTTCGCCGGGCCTTCCAAAGAAACAAAACGCGTTCGCTCGATACCCGATCCGGTGCCCGCCATGACTCCTAACGAGAAGCAATGGGACGAAAAGCGGCTGGCGGCCCTGTTTGCCGCCGTCGACGCCGATGCGCCTCCGCCGGACGAAGAGTTCCTCGACCGGCTCGCCGGGCAATCGGCCGAAGCGTTCCAGGCCGGAGCTTCTCCGCAAACACAACTTCCCACGAGGAGACGCCGCATGTTCGTCTTAGCCCTGAGGACTCTGGCAGCCACCGCCGCAGCGGCGGCCGTGGCGATTGCCTGTTTCTGGTCGTCGTTGTTCAAGGACGATTCGGCGGTAGCCTTCGAGAACGTACTCGAAAAGGTCGCC
>DATLAN010000576.1:0-15569 GCA_035527455.1 Thermoguttaceae bacterium | reverse complement strand
GTGCTTCCTGGAGCCTCACCATGCCGGCCAAGTCGTCATCTCCCGAAATTCCGTTACCCCGTAGTTGGCCTTCCCGGGTCAAGTCGGCCGTCTTGCACGCGATCAGCTTGGGCCAGTTCACGCTGGCTTACACCCGAGGTTGGGCGGCCATCCGCGAAGCCCGCAAGCATCCGTGGGTCCTCTCGACCACGCGCCACGTCTCCCAGGGCGGCGTCAGCCTGCTCGACGAGCGCTGGGACGCCGGTAGCCGGGTGCTCTCCGGAAAGAGTTCCGTAGCAGTCGGCGATCCGCGTGTGCTGACGGTCCATCTCCCGGACGGGTTCCGGCTCCAAGGCCTCCGGGTGGACGCCGAAACCGGCGAGTGTGCAAATCAGAAGGAAACGGCTACAATGGAAACCGTTCCATCGGCAACCAAGACCGTGGAGTGGAAAATGACGTTCCTCCAGTGAGGAGCTTTTTTTGGCAAGCCATACAACCCCGCCGGGCCGTGCCGGCACATTGAGCCTGTCCCCGTTTCCGTTCCCCTGGAGAACCCGCGCCAGAAGGAGAACCCCATGAAGAAGCTTCTGCTTGTTGCGACCTGTCTTTCGCTCGCGCTTTTCGCACATGCAATGCCGTCGCCGGCAAGCGCCGAGGACGACATCCTGATCAACGATTTCGAAGGCGCCGACTACGGCGACTGGAAAGCCGAAGGCGAAGCGTTCGGCTCCGGTCCGGCCAAGGGCACGCTCGGCGGCCAGATGCACGTCAGCGGGTTTGAAGGCAAGGGACTGGTCAACTCGTTCCTCGGCGGAGACGGGCCGAAGGGCAAGCTCACCTCGCCCGAGTTCACCATCCAGCGGGACTACATCAAGTTCCTCATCGGGGGCGGCGGACACCAGGGCAAGACCTGCATGAACCTGCTCGTCGACGGCAAGGTCGTCCTCTCCGCCACCGGTCCCAACACCCAGCCGGGCGGCAGTGAGTTCCTCAATTGGGAAAACTGGGACGTCAAGCAGTACAAGGGCAAGAAGGCCGTCCTCCAGATCGTCGACGACGCCTCCGGCGGATGGGGCCACGTCAACGTCGACCAGATCTCGCAAAGCAACACGCAGGCCAAGAAGAAACCCGCTCCCGCGCCGAAAGGGCGCCCCGGCGGATCGCCACATCCGGAAAACACTCGGGAGATCAAGATCACCGGCAAGTACATCATCTTCCCCGTCTCCAACAAGGGACAACGCGGCCGGATGACGATCGTCGTCGGCGACCAGCTCGTCCACAATCTCGACTGCGATTTCCCGGCGGACAAGGACTCCATCGATTGGTGGACCTATCTCGACATGTCGGAGTACCAGGGCAAGACGGCTAAGGTCGGCGCCAATGCCGCGCCGGAAATCTGCGAGATGTTCGAGTCCAGCGACGAGATCCGCCACCTCCAGCCGCTCTACGACGAGGCGCTCCGCCCGCAGTTCCACATGAGCCAGATGCGCGGCTGGAACAACGACCCCAACGGGATGTGTTACTACGACGGCCAGTACCATTTCTTCTGGCAGTGCAACCCGGCAGGGCGCAACTGGGCCAACATGTACTGGGGACACGCCACCAGCCCCGACATGGTCCACTGGACCGAGCACGACCGGGCGCTGCGCTCCTTCGGCGGCGACGTCGAGAACCGCCACCCGAGCATGGCCGACAAGAACTGCTTCTCGGGCAGCGGCAACGTCGACTTGAACAACACGTCCGGCTGGCAAAAGGGCGACGAGAAGACGATCGTGCTGGCGTTCACCGACACCGGTTGCGGCGAGGCACTCGCCTACTCGACCGACCGCGGCAAGACCTTTACCTATTACGAAGGCAACCCCGTCATCCAGCACTCCGGCCGCGACCCGAAACTGATGTGGTACGAGCCGGGCAAACACTGGGTCATCGCCGTTTTCGACCAAGACCCGCAGGCTGGCCGCAATATCGCGCTCTATACGAGCAAGGACCTCAAAGAGTGGAAACGCGTGAGCAATATCCCCGGCTACTTCGAGTGCGCCGAGATCTTCGAGCTGCCGGTCGACGGCGACCCGGCGAAGACCAAGTGGGTGATCTACGCCGCCGACGCGCAGTATGCGATCGGACACTTCGACGGCAAGAATTTCACGCCGGAGCACGAAGGAAAACACCGCGTCCACTGGGGGGCCTACTACGCCTCGCAATGCTTCAGCAACAGCCCGGACGGCCGCGTCGTTCAGATCGGTTGGGCACGGATCAACATGCCGGACATGCCGTTCAACCAGACGTTCACCGTGCCGACCAACCTGACGCTGCACACGACCGAAGACGGCATCCGGATGTTCGCCACTCCGATCAAGGAACTCGAACAGCTTCGCAAGCCGGACCCGAAGACGGCCGAGAATACGGAACTGACGGCCGAATCGCCGGCCGTTGCGTTCGACGTCGCGGACCAACTCTTCGATATTGTGGTGACCTTGAAGCAGGGAACCGCCTCGAAGGCCGTTCTCCGGTTCGGCGAGAATGTGGCGACCTACGATTTCGCCGGCGAAAAGCTCGACGAAATGCCGCTTGCGATGAAAGACGGCAAAGTAACGTTCCGCGTTCTCGTGGACCGTCCGATGTACGAAGTGATCGGTGGCGGCGGTGCCTGCTACAAGACCAGCGGCCGTCGCGATATGGGCACGCCGGTCGGCACAATCTCGCTGACCGCCGAAGGTGGTTCGCTGACCGTTGAATCGCTCGAGGCTTACGAAATGACGTCGGCCTGGAAGAAGAAGTAAGGCCTGTGGATTTCCTCTTTCGACTCTCGCTCTCGCCGCCCTCGGCCTCCTTGGGCGGCTGGGGCGAGAGGAAGGCGGTTGCGGAGGTCATCGGGTCGACAGGGACCTTTTCCCCTGGATTACTTCTCACCCATCAGCTTCGCCACCGTCGGCTCCATGGCCTGAGCCCAGATGCCGTAGCCCTTTTCCTGCGGGTGCAGCAGGTCGGGCATGACCTCGCGGGGGAGGATGCGGTCCTTCGTGAGGAACGCGTCGTTGATGTTCAGGAAGTGAACCATCTGGCCGTCGGCCCGTTTGGCGATCAGCTCGTTCGCCTTCATGTTCACTTGCCGACCACTGTGCGTGTCGTCGGCACCGCGCGGGAAGATGGCCAGCACGAGGACCTTCACTTTCGGCAGTTCTGTGCGGAGCTTCTTGACGATCGCCTCGACGCCCTCGGCGATTTCCTCCGGCGTGTTGCTGCCGCAGTTGTTCGTGCCGATCATCAGCACGGCCAGTTTGGGCGAGATGCCCTCGATATTGCCGTTTTCCAGCCGCCAAAGCACGTGTTGCGTGCGGTCACCGCTGATGCCCAGGTTCACGGCGTTGCGATTGCCGTAGAACTTCTCCCAAACCTCCCGGCCGGACCCTTCCCAGCCGTGGGTGATCGAATCGCCGATCATCAACAGGTCGACATTTCCTTGCTTCACCCGGGTGTTGAAGCTTTCATGACGCGTCATCCAACCACCGCTGCGGGGCTCCGGCTTGATCGCCGTGTTCTCCTTGGTTTCCTGGGCTACGCTCGACATCGACAACAAGGAAACCAAAACGGCCGACGCTACTGCGAACTGACGCATGTGCTTGAAACTCATTGAAACTTCTCCTGGTGGAAGGTGGTGGAATAATGCAGCGTTGCACAAGCTCCGCGAAACCGACAAGTGCTTTGGTTCAGCGGCTGCTTGAATCTTTGGTTCTTGAATGTCCGCCACCATCCCTTCAAGTGCGTTGGGTCGATGCTGGACACGCCACCTATGATACCATGTCCGCATCTCACGTTCCACAGTCTGGGCGGCCCCCTCCGGCTGAGGGTGGATTTTGTGGGTACCGGTCCGCGAAGAGGATCTCTCTGGATGATCTCTCTGGTCGGGTCCGACCTGATGCCGCGGTTTCTAGCCGGGGGCTATTTCCGCTGCGCATCGTCGTCTATAATGGTCCGAGCACGCCTTGATGTCGCGAGTTGCTGCGTCGGATCGCCACGGCCGCAGAGCGACTATCCCCATTGCCGGAGATCGGCCGTCGGTTGGTGCTACTGTTCGTGTTGACACGTCAAGAATGACGGATAAAAGGCATCTGCCATGAGCGGTTCTTTTTCGACGCTGGTCGTTTTGCTGGGCATCGCAAGTTCGGTTCTCTCTGCGGGCACAGCAGAGACGGCCGCCGGCTGGCAGAAGCTGGAATCGCATGAACTCGCGGCCAGTACTCTCGGCCGAGCCGGGATGGGAGAAGAAAACCGCCGTCATGTGCCCCCACGTACTGTGGGACGACGGGGAGCAGTTGTTCCGTATGTGGTATTCGGGCGGCGAACAGTACGAACCTAATGCGATCGGCTACGCTACCAGCCCCGATGGAGTGCGATGGACCAGGTACTCGGTAACCCGATCTTCCGTCCGGACCAGGGCAGCGCCTGGGAAAAACACAAAGTCACGGCCTGCCAGATGATTCGCGAAGGCCAGTGGTACGTGATGTTCTACATCGGCTTCGCTGACGAACACACAGCCCAGATCGGCGTCGCACGGTCTCGCGACGGAACAACCGGCTGGGAGCGTCATCCGGACAACCCCGTCATCCGCGCGCGGGTGAACCGGGACGCGTGGGACTACGATGCTTGCTACAAACCGTACGCGATCTTTCATGAGGGACGATGGATGCTGTGGTACAACGGGCGGAAGGGGAGCGTGGAACAGATCGGCCTGGCGACGCACCCGGGCCGAGAACTGTGGCCACAGCCGGATTCAGCCCCTACTGCTCGGCCGTCCATACTCGAAGCGGATACGTTCCAACGGTATGTGGAAGATCTCAACCGTCACGACGAGGAATTGTACATCCAACACATCGACAACGCGGCCGCTTGGGAATTCTTGCGCGAAAACATCCCGCTGTTTGAATGTCCCGACAAGGAGCTTGAGAAGATCTACTACTTCCGCTGGTGGAAGTTGGCGGTAGTGGAAGGAAAGGCCCGGGAATCGTCAGGCACCGATCTGATCCAGCAGGCCCGATGACTCCCGACACGCGGCGATCGGAGTCGACAACAACGACGACACGCAGGGGAAGCGCGGCACGGTCCGATTCATCGTAGAATTGGCGGGGAGAGCGTCGTTTCGCTCCGAGACGCTACGCGCGGGCGCAGAGCCGTTGACGATCGACATACCGATCCCGGACAACGCCCGTCGTTACATCCAAGCCGCCAAAGAGGGCTAATCACAACAAAGTGGTTTTCGCACTGTGAGCCTTCGAAGAACCATTCTTGAGAGAAACCTCGAAAAACCAGGAGTCGAAACCATGCGAAGAGCGACACTGCCCCTCATTCTAATCGGTTTGTGGTACTCGGCAGCCCAGGCGGAACCGTCCGGCGCCACCTACAAGAAACTCCGCCTGACTGACAAGTTCCATTGCGAAGGCGCATACTACGCCGACTTCAACCGCGACGGAAAGGTGGATGTGGTCTCCGGGCCGTACTGGTATGCCGGTCCGGACTTTCAGCATCGCTACGAGGTCCGTGAACCGCAAGAATTCGATCCCAAAGGATATTCCGACAACTTCCTGACGTACACAGGCGATTTCAACGGCGACGGCTGGCCCGACATCCTGTACGTACCGTGGCCGGGCAAGGACGCTTCCTGGTACGAGAACCCGGCCGGCAAGGACGGGCACTGGACGGCGCACCCCGCCCTGAAGAACGTCGGCAACGAGTCGCCCGTGTGGGACGACGTCAATGGCGACGGACGCCCCGACCTGGTCTACAACATCGACGGGTTCTTGGGGTACGGTACTTGGGACCCGGCCAAACCAGACGAGCCGTGGACGTTCCATCCGATCAGCACCAAGGGCGGCTATCAACGGTATTCGCACGGTGCAGGCATCGGCGACATCAACGACGACGGTCGTGTCGACATTCTGGAAAGCGCTTGCTGGTGGGAACAGCCGGCCGACCCGCAGCCGGGCCAGCCGTGGATTCGTCACGATTACCGGTTCGCCGATGCGGCTGCCCAGATGCTGGTTTATGACGTTGACGGCGACGGGCTTAACGATGTCGTCACCGCCTGGCATTGTCATCTCTACGGGCTGGTCTGGCACGAGCAGGTACGCGGCGATACCGGGCAGATCGGATTCCAACAGCACGTGATCCTACCCCCGGAACCCGATCTGAACTCGAGCGATCTGAGGATCAGCCAGTTGCACGCCTTCGACCTGGCCGACATGAACGGCGACGGATTGCTGGACGTGCTGACCGGCAAGCGGTTCTGGGCACACGGCCCCAACGGGGACAAAGAGCCGAATGCGCCGGCCGTCGTCTACTGGTTTCAGTTGCAGCGCAATGCCGACAAGAGCGTGACTTTCATCCCCCACCAGATCGACGACGACTCGGGTGTCGGCACGCAGGTCGTTGCTGCGGACTTCAACAACGACAAGGTGCCCGACGTGGTAGTCGGAAACAAGAAGGGCACGTTCGTGTTTCTCAGCCGGCCGGGCGATTCGGAGTAACGATGAACCCACGTGCGCGGAGCCCTAACCGACGCGCAGACCATGGCCGACTTGGAGGACTTCGAGTGGCCGACGCCCGATCGGTTCGATCATGCGTCGCTCGTTGCGCAGTAAACGTGTCCTGGGTGTCTTCCATCCACTGCTTCAGCAAGCCGCGATGCCGCTCCACCTCGCCGGCCAGCGAGACGTCGCCAATCAGGTTCTTCATTTCAACGGGGTCGGCCTCCATGTCGAAGAACTGCTCGCGGTTGTCGCCTCGCGAGAAAAGCACGTATTTGTAGCGGGCCGTGCGGACCATCCGCGCCTCGGCTCCGCTGACGGTTTCCGACACGACGAACTGGCGCCACGGCACGGCCTTGCCTTCCACCAACGGCCGCAGGCTCCGCCCTTCGAGCGACGCGGGCGCGGCGATGCCGGCGTAATCGAGCAGCGTCGGCAGCACGTCGAGGCCGCTGACGAGATGTTGCGTGTCCACGGCAGCAGCGGCGCCCGGCGGCGCGACGATCAACGGGACGGCGACGGACTCCTCGTAGAGCTTCTGCTTGGTGACCATCCGGTGCGAGCCCATCATCTCGCCGTGATCGGAGGTGAACACGACGACGGTCCTGGCGCTCAACCCGGTCTGGTCGAGCGCCGCGAGCACGCGCCCCACCTCGGTGTCGGCTTTCTCGACAAGCCGGCAGTACACCCACAGGTACTCGCGCCACTGAAGCTCGCTCCAGTCGGCGTGCTGCGCTACAAGCCTCTGCAGCGCCGAGGGCAGCTCGTCGGTGTCGCGCAGGTTCGGACGCGCCGGCGGCAACTGCGCCGGGTCGTCCGGCAGCATGCTTCGGAACGCCTCGCACCCCGAGTACTCGCAGATGTCGTGCGGATTCAGCACCGAAACCGTGAGCAAGAACGGCTTCTCGTGCGACCGACGGAGAAACTCGATGGCGGCGTCGGCCGTGTTCGGGTCAACGGTCAGGCCCTTGCCTTCCTTGGTCATGTCGATGGTGTGCGGGTCTCTTCCCGCCAGCGGCAAGACGGCGAACCCCGGTATCTCACGGCTCTTGAACGCCGGAAACGGCACCTGCACATGCCACTTGCCGGCGTAGGCGGTTTCGTAGCCCGCGGCGCGAAACAGCTCGCCCATGGTCGGCACGCCTTTCTCGGACAGTTCGGCGTCGAAGTTGCCGTAAATACCCAGCTCGTGCGGCATGCGCGACGTGAAGAGACTGCCGCGAGACGGACAGCACAGCGGATAGGCGCAGTACGATTTTCCGAACCGTACCCCGCGAGCCGCGAGCTGGTCGAGGTTCGCCGTCTTCACGTACGGGTTGCCCGCGCAACTGAGCGCGCCTGCGGTTTGCTGGTCGGTGACGATCAGCAGGAGATTCAACGGTTGCCCCGCCGGTTCGTCGTCGGCGCGCAATGCGGCCGGAAACGCCAGCAGCAGGGCGGCAAGGGTAAGGGAGGTGACTTTGCTCATGCTTGTGTTCCTTGGTTGCGTGGATCTGTGAACACCGGCCGAATCCGCCGACGGGGGAGCCACGATGCTACTCATCGTCGCCGGCAAGGGCTTTCTTTCTTTTCCGGGATTTGGGTTTTTCGTCGGCGGGCAAGTCAAGCGCCTTGCCCGGCCAGTCGGCGCCGAGCACCGCCTGGCCCTGCTGTTTGCTGCCGCCGGGGAGCCAGTTCTGGAGATCGCCGCTGTCGGCCTTGATGTCCCATGAGTCGCCCGTTTGCCGCATGATGGCGGCGAGCCGATCGTCCATCTGCTTGACGAGCGACTGACTGGCCGGATCGTCAACGAGGTTTTTCATCTGCCAAGGGTCCTTGGCCAGGTCGAACAGGAGCCAGGGTTTGTCGACGGTCCGGGCGTACATCAGGTCGCGCGTTCGCAGGGCCCTCCAGCCCGGCCAGGGGACGTAGGCGTACTGCATTTCCAGATAGACGTAGTCCCGCGGCGGCTCGGACGACTCGCCACGCAATAAGGGCGAGAAATCGGCCCCGTCCAGGCCATCGGGGACCTTGACGCCGGCCAGCCCAGCCAGCGTGGGATAGACATCGGGCGAGCCGATCGGGTCGGCGACGACCGTCCCCGGCTTGATCGATCGCGGATAGCGAATCAAGAGCGGGATGCGGGCCGACTCTTCATAGGGCCAGCGTTTCGCCTTGAGACCCTGCGAGCCGATCATGTCGCCGTGGTCGGAAGAAAAAACAACGATCGTATCGTCGGCAACGCCGGCCTGTTCCAACGCCGCGACGAGGCGGCCGAACTCGTCATCCAGACTCTCGATCATGCCGTAGTAGTCGGGAAGGCACTGTCGGGCGTTTTCCGTGGCCGCGCCCGGCGGGACGTTGGGCGGAATCGTAATGTTGCTGAAGTGCTCCCGATACCCGTCGGGCGCCTTGTAAGGCCCGTGCGGCAGAATCCAAGACACACACAACAGCCAGGGCTTTTCTCCTTCGCTCTTCTCGGCAATGAACTTGATGGCTACGTCGGTGACGTTGGCCGAATGCCGGTCGGTTCGATAGAAGCCGAACGGGGTATCCGCATCGGGGAAGCCGTAGCGCAGTTCCGCGCCCATCTCCCGCGGGGTGTTGATATGCCATTTTCCCGAGTAGCCGGTCTCGTAGCCGGCATCGCGAAAGGTTTCGGCCACGCACTTCACGGTGGGCCGGAACCCGACGCCATTGCTCATCACGCCCTGGTGGTGTGCGTACTGGCCGGACATCAGGCAGGCCCGATATGAGCAGCAGACGGGCGTGTTCGAGATGGCGGCGTCAAAGCGGGCCCCCTGCCGGGCCAAGGTGTCCAAACGAGGCGTGCGCGCGTTGGCGTCGCCGTAACAGCCCATCGAATAGGCCCGCTGCATGTCGGAAAACACGAACAGCACGTTGGGGCTTCGTGGGGCCGCGTCGCCGGCAGCAAGGCCGGGGGCTGCCATCACGCCCAGCAAGAGGGCCAGCATCAAGCAGCGGACCACAGTGCGCCATAACAAACCTGATTTCGCAACCATTTGAGTTCACTTCTCCTCTCGACGTTTCTTCGCGCCAGCTTTTCCCTTCCCTTTGGCTCGGGGCGGAATGATACCTTTTCGTTGTGAACGGACCGCATGTCGTTTCCTTCAAAGAATATCGTCTGTGCGGTGCTACTGCCTGGCGGCCCATTTCACGGCATTGGCCATGATCAATTGTACTTCGGGACGGAAGAAGTCGTCATAGGTCTCGTGGCCGGGCGTGAAATAGAAGACTCGTCCTTTGCCGATCGTCCAGCAAAGCCCCATGCGGCCCGGCGCCTTGGTCCCGTCCGGCTTCGTGTACTGGCCGTCGAGCGGTACGGCCTCCGGTTCCGGTACGGCAAATGGTTCGCCGTAACGCTCGATCTTGGGTAACTCGAAATCTTTGACACCCTGGCAGATGGGATGGTCGGGTTCTTTGACGGTGACACTCACGGAGGTCCCGTCGGCCTTGTACTCGCCCCAACTGCACTTCGTTCCCATGAGCCGCTTGTACGGCTTGGAAAAATGCGACGAGTGAAGGGAGATGAAACCCATCCCACCCTCATTCACGCGTTTGAAAATCGCTTCCACCACTTCGTCCTTCACTTCGCGGTGGCGCTTGTGACCCCACCACATCAGCACGTCGGTTCGCTTGAGTGACTCCTCATTAGCGCCCTGGTCAGGATCATCGATGCCTGCCAGCACAACCTCCCAATCCGGCAGCGATTTCTTGAATCCGTCGGCAATGGCCCCGTTGATGTCGTTCGAATAGATCTCCTTGGGTGCGGTGCCCTCCGACCAGACGACGACACGGTGTTTCGCGGGAGCTGCCCAAGTTTCCAGAGGCAACAAGGCACTCGCCGCAGCGGTAGCGCCAAGACCAAGAGCAGCACGGCGTGAAATCGATGTTTTCATCTTAGTTGTCCTTCCTTTCGAGGTTGTTTCTTCGCATTCTTCTTTTCGGATTTGGCCGGCTTGGATGCCACCGGGCGTATTGCATCGAAATCGATCGGGTCGCCGAACTCCTTTCGGGCCTGTGCAAGCAGCTTTTCCAGCCGCGTTCGTTCTGCGGCGTACTTCGGGTCGTCGGCCAGGTTGTTCAGCTCGTCGGGGTCGTTGGCGAGGTCGAAGAGCTGCACGTTCTTGACGCCGCCGGCGTTGTAGGCCAGGAGCTTCCAGCGGTCGTCGCGGATCATCCGCTGGCAGTCCTTGTACGCGCCCAAAAGCCAGTCGCGGACCTTCGCCTGCCGCCCCTGAACCACCGGCAAAAGGCTCTTGCCCTCGATGACCGGCGGCACGGGCGCCCCGGCCAGTTCGCAGATCGTCGGAAACAGGTCGTAGAGATACACCAGGGCATTGCTGCGGCCGTGCGGGATGCCCGGCCCGGCAAACACCAAAGGCGGCTTCACGTGTTCGTAGAGATTCTGCTTTCCCATCAAGCCGTGGCGGCCGCCGACGGCGAGCCCCTGGTCGCTGGAGAAGATGACGACCGTGTTGTTGCTCCATCCTCGCTCCCTTACCACTTCGAGGATGCGGCCCACTTCATGGTCCATGTGCGAGATCGTGGCGTAGTAGTCGGCCAGGTGCCGCCGCATTTCCCCCGGCGTGCGAGGAAAGGCAGCCAGCATTTCATCGCGGATCCGCAGCTCCCCGTTGTCGAAGGGGTGTTGCGGCATGAAGTTCCCGGACAGGGTGATCTTGGCCGGGTCGTAGAGACGGACGAACTCGGCCGCAGCCAGCCGCGGATCGTGCGGCACGGGCGGCGCCAGGTACATGAAGAACGGCCTGGCTCCATCGTGATTCTCGAGAAACTCGACGGCCCGGTCTCCACACTCCGTGGCCGAGTCGGCCGTACGCTTCGCCATGGTGATGTTGGTCTGAAACGCCGCGTTGCTATACGTGCAGGCGTTGCCCGCCTTGCCGCAGTGGAACGTCACGTAACCCGCCTGGTTCAACAGCATCGGCAGCAGCGGCACATCCGGCGGCGCGGTCCTGGCACCTGGAATCCGCCACAGCGAACGGCCGGTGGCCAGCATCGTGCGGCTGGGCAGGCACACGGCCCCGACCATCGAGCCCATGCAGTAGGTATTGTCGAACGTGGTTCACCAATGTGGCAAGAGGTAAAGTTATCGTGTCGAAGTCTGCTCACCGTACGCCGGATTGCAGGACGGCACCGTACTGTACGCTCGCCGGAACAACGCGCCCTGCTTAGCAAGCTCGTCCAAATGCGGGGTCCGGACAACCGGATGTTCCAGAATCGACGTCTACGACCATCAGGACGACGTTCCTGACGGTCGAGGAAGATGATTCCGCCCCGAAAACGCATGCTATCTGGGTCAGCAGAACGATCGCGAAAACGTACCAGACGGGACGATGCATAATGCTTCCTATCGTTCACCTGGAATCCATCGATCGGTTCGACGTCAAGTACTGTCGATCGGGCCCTCGGTCAAGCACTGTTCTCTATTCTCGTTGCCGAATCACCGGGCCACAAGATTCCGCAGGCCCCATTTCGTCTTCCGCTACGCGCTTCCTCGGAACTTGCTCCTGGGCTTACCGCCGGTTCTGGGCGTTTCACTCGGTAGTTACCGATCAAGGGGCGCCGTTTTCACCTCGCTGAACTCGGCGGCGGTCACGGTGGCCCGCACCACGCGGTCGAAATCGCCCGCCCGCGACGGCCCTTTGCCCACCACCGGCGGGACCGCAGACTCCTTCACGCTGACGTCCAGGGGCTCCAGGTCGATCTCGGACGCCGGCAACGGGGTGCCCTCGTCGCCGAGGCAGAGCACCTTACCGTCGACGGTGGTCAGGTAGAGCCGGCCGCCGGCCGCGGCCATGCCGTCGAACGTGGGCATGCAGCCCAATTCGTAGGCCGCCAGGCACCGGCCGTCCTCGGCGGAGACGGCCAGGAGCCGGCCTCCCATCTTGCCGGTCAGCGCAGCGACCTGGGCTTCCAGCTTCTCGCGGATCGCCGGGTCGTCCGGGCTGCGCAGGGCCTGTTCCTCGTCGAGCACGTCCGGCGGGCCGGCAACGAACAGCGTCTTGTCGGCCAGGACCATTGCCCGGGCCTGGAGCGGCGGCTTTCCCTCGGCCCAGTGGAACCGTGCGGCTTGCTGCTCGCTCAGCGAAAACTGCTTGCGCACGGCCCAGTCGGAGGAAGTCGCTCCCTTTTCCGGCGAGGCGGCGTCGATCCGCCGGGCCGCCGCCTGAACCCGCGCGATCCCCTCGTCGGTCACCTCGCGGTCGGCGGCGTAGAGATAGTACTCCTGCACCGAGGCGTTGCACAGATACTCCGGCTTGCGACCGAAGCCGTACACCCGCTGGTCGTCGAAAACCAGCAGCCTTCCGCTGGGAGCGAAGTGGCCGGACTGGAGCCAGCCGCCGTAATTGCCGTTGACCTCCCGGCCGTACATCCAATAGGAGCGGAAGAACCAGGAATCGTCGAGGAACCCGGAACGGGAGAAGAGATGGTCTCCCACCTCGTCGAGCGCATCGTCGGGCGCCTCGCCACGGCGGGCGCGGCCGAGCTTCAGCGGCGCGACGTTTCGGCGGTTCCCTTCCAGGTCGAAGGCCTGGGCCCGCATGTAGATCGAGCGGCCGTCCGAGGAGAGGATATCGGGCAGCGCCACGGGCATGTCTTGCCCCTGGACGTGTATCTGAAGGTTGTTGCCCGTCTCGGGATCGCGGTCGTCGATGACCGTCTCGGAAAGCTTGCGCCCGGTCGCGGCGTCCAGTCGCAGCAGTCGCATGCCGCCGTCGAGAAAGGCGGACCGCCCGGCCACGCAATACACGTTGCCGTCCTGGACGAGCACGCTGCCGGAGACGGGCCACACGGACTCCAACTGGTCGTAGGCCATCAGGCGGCGATCCAGGGGAGCGGCCCGGAAACGCCAGGCCAGGGCGCCGTCGCCCGCCCGCAGCGCGTACACCCAGCCATCGGCCGAGCCGAACAGGACGCGGCCTTGGTGGACCGTGGGCGGCGAGTCGATCCGCCCGCCCGACGTGAAGGACCAGGCCGCCTGGCCGGTGGCCGCGTCGAGGGCGTATAGGGTGTGGGCATCGACGGCCGCGAGGAACACCTTCCCTCCGGAAACGACCACGCTGCTGAGTTTCCCACCCAGGTCGACCTGCCACTGCCGCTTCAGCTCGACGGGCACCGGGGACGCCGTTGCGCCGCTTCGGGCGGCGTCGTGGCGGTAGGTCGGCCAGTCGTCCGAGTCTTTGCGAACCCCTGCCGACTGCCCGTCCGAAGCGGCCGACCACGCCGATCCGCGATCGAGGCGCCCTTCGTCCGACAGTTCGCGGGGCAGCCGGCGGCCGGGCGAATCGGCGGCCAGGGCGTTCAGCCCGAACAGCTTCGACTCTAGAAAACACCCACAGGAGTGTGGCGGCGCGTAGGTCAGCCCGTTGGCCGGCATGAACCCGTACAGGCAGCCTCCGCGGACCCAGTGGTTGACGTCCCAGTGCTCGGCCTCGAGATCGATAAACTCGAGGCCGGTTCGCGAGGCGATGAAGTACTTGTCGGTGGCCCGGCTCCGGTAGCAGCGGTGGTGGAACCAGTCGATCTGGATGTCGGGTAGGAACTCCTTCTTGACCTCGCCCGTTCGCAGATCGCGCCCGGTGAACACGCCGGAGTCGGAGCCGGCGGCGATGGCCCCGCTCCAGACCAGACCATCGATGACAAGCGTGTCGTCGGGCGACGCGTGCCCGGCGCGGTGGTGCGGGGCGGTCCACAACGTCCGGCCGTCGTCGGCCGCGAAGGCCGTCATCGAGCGGTTCTCCACCGACAGCAGGACCACGCCTTGGTGGACGACCAGCGTGGGTCCGTAGCCCGTCGGAAACGCCCCCGGGCGGGCGACCGGCTCGGAATTCCACAGCGGCCGTCCGCCGGTGCGGTCCAAGGCGGTGACCTTTTCGCCGTCGTAGAAGTAGACGCGCTGGCCGTCCACGCCGAGCGTCAGGGGGGCGACTCGGGCCTCCCGCTTCCACGCGGCCTCGCCGGTCTCGGCGTCGATGGCCATCAGCCAGCGGTTTTCTTCATCCCAGGCCCACTCGTTGTTGGCCCGGCGGGTGTTGGCCCAGACGTACGTGTGCTGGGGGCGGTACTCCTTCCACTTGTTCGGCGATCGGGCCACCAGGGCGAACAGGTTGCCGTCGCGGACCAGCACCTCGTCGGTGTGCTCGGTGCCGGCGTAGGTGCGGACCGTCTTGCCCGTGGCCGCGTCGAGAGCTTCCAGCGGGGCATCGATCCCCAGCGTCACGTAGACCCGGTCGCCCACGGCCACCAGTCGCCGCGGCAGTTGATTCGGACCGCTCTTCAACGGCCAGAGCTGCGTGTTCCACTCGTCGATCGGCCGCTTCCAGAGCAGCGTGCCGCTATAGGCGTCCCGGGCGATAAGCGACCACTTGCCGGGCAACAGGATCGCCTCGCGAGGGCCTTCGTCGATGATGTAGAACACCCGCCCGCCGGCCGAGACCATCGCGCTGAGGCTGGCCATGTGGTCGTGGTGCCGCGACCAGTCGGGATCGCAGATCCACTGCAAATGACGGGGCGGGCCGACCAGGACGTCGTGCGAGACGGCGTTGTTGCCCGCGTCGTAAAGGTAATGCGTCCACTCGTCGATTTCGGCCGGGACGGGCTTTACCGTCTTCGTCCACTCCGCTGCTTGCTTCACATACGCCACGCCTTGCGGCGCCAGGACGCGCGTCATCTCGTCCTCCGGAACGAGGTCCGCGTCCTCCACGACCAGGAGGTTCACCAGGTTGTCGACGTAAGGCAATTCGGCGCTGCTGAAGCGTTCGATCGAGACCTTGCCGTACCGTCCCAGCGACCGGACGTGGGCGCGAGCCTCTTCGACCATTTCGGCGCTGCGGTCAAGCCCTTGCACTCGAAACGCCTCCCCGGCCCCCAGTTCGGCGGTGAGTCGTCCGTCACCGCAGCCGAGATGTACGACGAGGCCGCCTTGAACGCCGGCCTCTTTCAAGATCTCGCGGGCGAGTTGCTGCGAGTCGGCGACAGCGGCCTGTTCTGCGGCCGCACGGTTGGTCTCGATGCTGCCGAACCCGGCCAGAACCATCAGACAGG
>DATLAN010000575.1:0-6414 GCA_035527455.1 Thermoguttaceae bacterium | reverse complement strand
GTGACGAACTCCTCGAACACGAGGCTGCCGCTTCCGTCGGCGTACTGGGTGCGATGGACCTTGGTCAGTTCCTCCGGGCCGTAGGAGCGGACGTCGACGCCGCCAAACCACCCGGCCTGCCAGAGGACGGCCCGGCGGTCGGTCAGCGCGTAGCAGGTTCGCTGCGCCCTGCGCCGCAACCAGAAGGGCGAACTGAGCATGGCCAGCCCGATCAATACGAAGGGCAGCCCGAAGAGCGGAAAGAGGATGCCGAACACCCCGGGCGGGCCATTGTCGAAGCCGCGCAGCAGGAGGCCCGAGGCGCCGGCCATCCAGAAGACGGCGAAGGCGGTCCAGGGAAGTCCGAACAGGACGATCGGGATGGCCGTCCGCATGGACCGGCCCGGCCGCGGCTGCCCGACCCAGAGCAACCGCTCGCCGCTGCTCAGTTCCGAGCGGACCCGGGAATCCAGTTCCGGCGGAAGATAGCTGTTATCGAAGAGGGGATACTCGGTCATCGGATCACCTTTAACGGCTTGGCGGCAATCGTTTCCGAGCCAGTTCGGACGCGTACTCGGCCCTCGATGCCATGTTGTTCGGCTTGCTTCGCTTCGAACACCACCGGCCCAGGGCATCCACGTCGACGTCGACTTTCACGATGTCAAGGTCGGGGCTTTCGGTTGCAGAAGCAGTTGCCTTGCGCTGGGCAACCACTGTTCGTAAGTGTCGTCGAAAACGTCCGGGTCATCGGCGACCAGCTTCAGCCGTTCCCACTGCTCGCGGCTATACCACGCGACCGCAAGCACTGCGCGTGACCGTTCATCCATTCTCAGATCTCCCGAAGGCCAAGAGTAGGTCAGGCCGTGCCTGGAGGGAAATAGGGTTCTTCAGGGGTTTTCGTGGTTCCATTTCCCGTCCATTGAAGTCGACGGCGCGGAGGAGTACGGGTTCCTCTTCTCTAATTCCACCTCTTCGCGCGTCGTGAACAGAGAAGAGGAACCCGTACTTCCCTGGCAAGGGAATCCGCTCTCTCACCCAGCAGCCCCGAAATTGCTTGAAGAACGGAAAAAGGGACATTCTGCTTTTTCAGTCGTTGGAGTGTCTCGGTCCGATCTTAACCGCTGGTTTCCTTGAGCAAGCGCAGAAGGATCTCGCGCCAGTTCTCAATAGAACCCATCACGCCGTTGATCTCAAGGCTTTCTTCGTCAACCCGAGAGGCCCAGAGGGTCCGTGGAGTTGGGGAAGCGATACCGGGAGACGCCCAGCGACGTGGTCATCGATTCGAGTTGGTAAGCGCCTGATTGCCTTTCCGGCGAAGTACTGGTAGACTAACGATATTGTAGGGGGAGTATATATTGGGATTTACCCCGATCTGGTGGGCAAGGGGTCTCAAGCATGGCCATTGATTCGGCTGACGCGTTCTTCGCCGTTCTGGAAAAGAGCAATCTGCTCGAACCGGAGAAATTGGCGGAGTTTCGCAGCAGCACCAATGGGGAGACCGATCCAACCCGACTTGCCCGGTCCCTGATCCGCCAAGAACTCATCACCCGCTGGCAGGCCGGACAACTCCTGGCCGGACGCAGTTCCTTCTTCCTGGGCAAGTACAAGCTGATCGAGTTGCTCGGCCGGGGAGGGATGGGGACCGTATTCCTCGCTCAGCACACGATGATGAACCGTCGCGTGGCGTTGAAAATCCTTTCCCGCCAGTTCGGCAAGGATCCGGACGCGTTGGATCGCTTCTTTTCGGAAGCCCGTGCGGCCGCCGCGCTGGACCATCCGAATATCGTCCAGGCCTACAGCGTCGACAACGAGGGCGATCGGTACTTCATCGTGATGGAGTACATCGACGGACGGAATCTGAAACAGTGGGTCGAAGCCGAAGGACCTCTCGACTGCGAGAGTGCCGTCGATTGCATCCGCCAGGCAGCCGATGGCCTGGCCCACGGACACCAGCAGAAGATCATCCACTGCGACATCAAGCCCTCCAACCTGTTGGTCAACTCGCAGGGCGCCGTGAAGATCGTCGATATGGGTCTGACGCGCCTGGCGGGCGAGGACGGAGACAACCCCGCCGGGCAGGACGATCGGGTACTGGGTTCCGTCGACTACCTGGCCCCCGAACAGGCCCTGGAAACCCCGGACTTCGACCATCGGGCCGACATCTACGCGCTGGGGTGTACGCTCTACTTCCTGTTGACCGGTCAGCCGCCGTTTCCCGAGGGCACGCTCCCTGAACGGATCATGAAGCACCAGACGCAGGAGCCTCGGAGCATCCTGGAGCTACGGCCCGAGGTGCCGGAAGACCTGGTCGAAATCTGCCGCAAGATGACGGCACGCCGGCCCGAAGAACGTTTCCAGTCGGCCGAAGAGGTCAGCCGTGCGTTGTCCCGGTGGCGTCCTCCCATGCGGAAGCCCAAGCGCGTCACAACGCCGAAGCCTCCGGTGCCCAACGGCGGCGCGGCCGCGGAAGGGCTGCCTTCGATCGACATCAACGTCCGCCCCAAGCCGTCGGCGGCGCGCCCGGTTGAGAAAAAAGAGAAAAAAGAGGAAGCGAAAGAAGGCGTGCCGGCCAAGGTCGGGTTGTTCTCGACGCGGCGGCGGAAAATCATCGGCGCCGTGATCGCCGTTTCGGCAGTCCTCTTGCTGGGGGCGGCGGTCGCGGTCCCCTTGCTGATCGCCTCGAACAAGGACGACGGCCAGCAGGAGCCGACCCGGACTCAGGCATCGGACAACCAGACGGAAGAGAAGAGCCCCTCGCCGGACGAAAAGACCACGCCCGTCGAGGAGCCGGACGAGACCGGCAAGACACCCCTCGTCGATCCCGAGCCGCCCATGCCGGAGCCGGAACCCGAACCGCAACCCGAGCCGGAGCCCGAACCGGATCCGCAACCCGAGCCGGAACCGGATCCGCAACCCGAACCGGAGCCCGAACCTGAGCCCGAACCTGAGCCGGAACCCGAACCGCCGAAGAAAGAGCCGTTCCGCTCGTTGGCCGCGGCGGCGGATTTGCCGATCCTCGAAAGCGATGCCGCCGGTGCCCCGACGGTCAAGGATCCGATCCCATTGGGGGAACTCTACGTTGGCGCGGACTCCTACTGGGACATCAGCCTGATCGGCGGTAAGGCGGCCATCAAGGGTCCCAAGCAGTTCGCGCTGGAGCGGGATGCCGCCGCGGGGAATTCTCTGGCGTGGCTGGTCCGGTTCGAAGCGGTCGTCCGCACGGGCGCCGAGGGCGAGAAGACCGACGTGGCCCGAATCTGGCACGAGAACGACCGGTTGATGTTCCAGTGGCTGGACGCCGCGGATCCCATCACGGCCAACGCACTGCGCAACTGCGCGTTGAATATCCGCGCGGACGGCCAGGAACGTTTGCTGCCGCTGGCCCCGCCGGAGGCATTGGAGCCGCTGGTCATCGATTTCGAACGGGGAACCGCCACGGCCCGGCTTCGCCGCAAGTGGTTGCCCGACATGGATTGCCTGCGGCTGGAAATCACCAAGTGGGACGGGAACTTCCCCAGCCACGTCGTCGAGCCGCAAGGCCCGGTCGCGCTGAGAACGCCGATCGAGTTCCGTTTCGAGAAGCAGGATCAAAACGGAAACGTGCAGCAAATGTTGCTGTACCGGATCGACTTCACCGCGCGCACTACGGAGTTGAACGTCTCGCTTCGGCAAGTCGCCCCTTCGCCCAGAATACTGGACTTCCGAAATTTCCAGGGGATCGCCACCCGAAATCAGTTGGAATTGGCGCGGGATCAGGTGCAGCAACTGCTGGACAAGGAAAAGAAGGACTCGCCGCAGAAGATGGCCTTGCAGAGGAATCTTGCGGCGATGAACGACCGACTCTGGTACGCCGATCAGTACCTGGCGCTGCACCAACAGGGAAAGATCCAGTTCCGCGTGTACCTGGAGCTGGACGACAGCTCGCACCAGATCGATTTGATCAATACGGAACTCTTCCAGGAGCAAGCCGCTGACGACGGCGAATGAAAGGCACTGTTTTCTCTTTTGCGGCTCTGACCGCCGGTGAACGCCCGAGAATCGCATGAAACGTGCCCTGATCCTCTTCCTTTGCGCGGCCATCCCTACCGTCGCCACCGGCCGGCAGGAAACCACCTGGCAGGGCAAGTCGGTCGGCCAGTGGGTCGAGCAGTTGGCCGAGGAAGACGAGCGGGCGCGGTGGTACGCGACCTACGCCCTGGGCCAGATCGGCCCGCAGGCCGCCGGCGCCGCCGAGCCGTTGGCCAAAATCCTCGCAGCAGATCTCCACGAATACGTCCGCGACGGGGCCGCCTGGGCGCTGGGACGCATCGGGCCGGACGCCGCATCGGCCGTCGAGGCGCTCACCGCCGCGCTCGACTCGAAGCTGCCCTCGATCCGCCGCAATTCCGCCCGGACCTTGGGGCTCATCGGTCCCGCGGCCCAATCCGCGATCCCTGTCCTGGTCCGCATGCTCGAGGATCGCGACGCCACCGCCGCGGTCAACGCGGCCGAGGCGCTGTGGAAGATCGACCGGCACACGGCGGCGATCCCCGCGCTGGTGAAGATGACCGACGAGGGCGCGGGCGCCGGTCCCTATCAGGCCGTGATTGCCTTGGGCCGGCTCGACGCGCCGCCCGACGCGGTCGTGGCGGCACTGACGACCGCGCTGGGACACGCCGACGCGGACGTTCGCCGCGCCGCCGCCCGGGCGTTGGGCCAACTCGGTCCGGCGGCCGTTCCTTCGCTCAGGCAGGCGATGGCCGACGCCGACGACGAGGTTCGCCGCGGCGCGGTCGAGGCACTACGCTGGATCGGTCCGGCGGCCGTGCCGGAATTGATCGCTGCGTTGGAGAACGACCGGCCGGTTGTGCGTCGCATGGCTGCCCGGGCGCTGGGGCGCATGGGCCCGGCCGCCCGAGAGGCCGAAGCAGCGCTGCTCGAAGCGGTCCGCGACCCCGACGCGCAAGTCCGCCAGATGGCCCACTGGGCAAGGCGGAAGATCCGCACGGCCCCGATGGAAACCCAGTGACGCCGCTTGCGGCTTCGCATGCAAGTCGACTCCGAACCGCCCGGGGAGTTTCTTGCATCCCCCCGCTCCGACAGTACAATGACGGGCGCGGTGTGAATCGGTTCCCACAAGCCCACTCTCTTACCAGGAGACTCACAGATGACCGGCAGAAGTTCGTATTCGACCTCCCTTGCGACGACCGCACATCGGTTGTTCCGTTGCCGCTCGATCACCATGCGTCTATTGGCTCCGCTTGCGGCGATGCTTCTTCTCTCCGGCGTTGCTGCGGCGGAAGGTCCGGCCTTGTCGCTTCGCGTTGCCGACGTCCTGGCGCTGCAGGAACGCTGCGGTTCCGAGGCGGCGCAGAACGAATCGTTCGAGCTGGCCGAGAAATGCGTGGCGGCGGGCGCAGGGACCCAGTTGACGAAGATTCAGGCTTTCGAGGAGCACCGGCACTTCGTCTATGCCTTGGGTTTCGGCACGATCCCGGTCGAAGCTTCCGAATCCGGAAAGTCTGCTCCCGTGTTCTTCCGCTCGGTGATTCTGCTGAAACCGCGAACCGTCGTGGTCGTTGACGGGATCTTCGCGGGCGAAAGCAAGGGACCTTTTCAATGGTTGCTCCGTTCAGACGCTCGACCCGAGGTCGCCGACGGCCGCATCCGGATCGCCCGGGAAAACGGCGAAATCCTTTGCGAGACCCTGTCGCCCGAAAAGACGACGACCGAGAAGATTTCCGTGACCGACGGGGAGAAGCCCGACGGCGGCTATTGCGCACGGGTGACTGCCGCGGGCGATAAAGGACACGCCGTGTTCGTTCACGTATTGCACCTGCGCACGGCGGACGAGAAGGACTCGGCGGCTCGCTCCGAGCTGGTCAAGATCGACGATCAGCACCAGTTGACCGTCTCCACGCCGCAACGTGTTTTCCGCCTGACAAGTGCGGACGGCGGCAGCATCGAGATCACCACGGCCGACGGCGAAATCCTGCTGCCCAAGCGGCTCTTGCCCGCCGGCGTTTTGCCGCACGGTCCCGAGGGCGTGCGGCTGATGGAACGATGGGACTCCGCCTACCACGGCGACCGCCGGCCGGGTTGGGACATCGGACGGCCGTCAAGCGAACTGCAAAAGGCGGTCGAGTCGGGCGCCGTCAAGCCGGGCAAAGCCGTCGTGCTCGGCTGCGGCACCGGAACCAATGCGATCTATCTGGCCGGCAAGGGCTTCGACGTGACGGGCATCGACATTGCCCCAACGGCCCTTGCCCGAGCCAAAGCCAAGGCCGACAAGGCCGGCGTGAAGGTCCGCTGGATGGTGGCGGACGTGCTGAATCTGCCCGAGAATCTGGGGCCCGTCGACTTCATCTTCGACCGCGGCTGCTATCACGGCGTCCGCCGCAGCAACGCCGCCGGCTACGTCGAAACGGTCCGCCGTCTCTCGCAACCGGGCACGCA
>DATLAN010000574.1:0-9866 GCA_035527455.1 Thermoguttaceae bacterium | reverse complement strand
CGTCGCCACCGACGAAGACACCCCCGTGACCATCGCCCTGGCCGACCTCCTGGCCAACGATCTCGATCCCGATCCGGGCGACGTCCTGTCGCTGGCGGGCATCGACATCGGCGGCCTGATCGGCATGCTCGTGTACAACGGCGACGGGATCTTCGTCTACGACCCGGCCGGAGGGTTCGAGTACCTCGCCGAAGGCGAATCGGCCACCGACGGCTTCACTTACACGGTCGTCGATCAGAGCGGGCGGACCGGCACGGCCTCGGTCGTCATCACGATACACGGCGTCGACGAGCCGGAGGTGGTCGGACGCTACGTCTTCTACAACAACTCCGCACTGGACGGGAATGACCCCGACGCCGACGCGGCCGACGATGAGGCCATCGCCACCGACAAGACGCCGTTGCTGCCCGGCCAGACGGCCACTTTCGCCAACTACACCAGCTACCATCGCGGCATCAACGGGATCATGGTCGACCTCGTGGGGGTAACCGACCCCGACGGCGTTACGCTGGAGACCCTCTCCGAATACTTCCGGTTCAAGGTGGGCAACAGCGACGATCCGAGCACGTGGGACGACGCGCCGCCGCCCTCGGCCGTGACCGTTCGCCAAGGCGCCGGCCGCGACGGTTCCGATCGGGTGACGATCGTGTGGCCCGACCATGCGATCCACGATCAGTGGCTGCAGGTCACCGTGCTGGCGGCGAAGGTCGGTCTGCCCAAGGACGACGTGTTCTACTTCGGCAACGCGGTGGCCGAGTCGGGCAACTCGAATACGGACGCGCGGGTCAGCATCACCGACCTGCTGCTGGCCCGGAACAACCCCCGCAACTTCCTCAGTCCGGCTCCCATCGATTTCGCGTACGACTACAACCGCGACCGGCGCGTCAACGTCACCGACGTGCTGTTGGCGCGGAACAACCAGACGAGTTTCCTCGATGCCCTGAAGTTGATCCAGCCGATGGAGGCCGACACCGTGTTGCGAGCCGCGTCGACCGTAGAAGAACCTTCTCCGTTACCGACGCGGCCGCAGCCGTGGTTCGAGTCGTGGCAGTGGCTCTATGAAATGGAGCAGAGGGGCGAGCAGAACCAGCCGGTTCGGGAATCCGACTCGGCCGCCAAAGCCGTGGATGAACTACTGGCCACCTATTGGCCGTGATCTTGCAGACAACCCGCTTTGACGTTGTTTCCCGGACCGTTCAATATTTCACCGGGCCGATCGCCCGTTTGATGGCCTCGCGCATCAACTCGGCCGGCCCGTCCTGGCCGGTGAAGAGCTTGAACTGGTAGCAGGCCTGGCGGACGAACATCTCCACGCCGGTAATGACCTTGCAGTTTCGGCTTCGGGCCTGTTTGATCAGCAGCGTGCTTTCGGGATTGTAAACGGCGTCGAAGACGATCGTCGAGGGCCGCAGGTGGTGCTGGTCGTAGGGCGTTTCGTCCACGTTGGGGTGCATGCCCACCGGGGTACAATTGGCCAACAGGTCGGGCGAAATGCTGTGCCGGGCCGACCAGTCGACCGCACGGCAGTCGAGCCGTTCGGCCAACTCGGTCGCTTGTCGAGGGACTCCGTCGGCGAGCACCACGCGGGCACCGCGCCGAATCAGCCCGTACGCGATCGCCTTTCCCACGCCGCCGGCGCCCAGCACCAGCGCGGTCTTGCCCCGGAGCGGCTTTTCCTCTTCTCCGGTCAGCTCCATGGCCTCTTCCAGGCTGCTCATGGCGGCCCGGTAGTCGGTATTGTAGCCCATGCGCTTCTTGCTGTCGAAGATCACCGTGTTTGCCGCACCGATGCCGCGCACGGCGCCGTCGGCCTCGGTGAGTTTCTCCACGACCGCTTCCTTGTGCGGAATGGTCACGCTGAGGCCCTTGATGCCGAACTGGGGGGCTTCGTCCATGAACTGCGACAAATCCTCGCGAGGGACACGTATGGGAACATAAACCTTGTTCAGCCCCAGCCGAGCGAAGGCCAGATTGTGAATCAAAGGACTCAGACTGTGCCCGACCGGATCGGCGATCACCCCGTACACGTCGGTTTCCGCGTCGATCTGGTCGTAGCGATAGACTTCCTTCATCTGCTGATAGGAGAGCTGTCCGGGGGCCAACGCCCGCTCGTGATGGAAGGTGGCATAGGTGAACGGCGCGCCGAACCGCCCCGCCAATACCCGCGTGGGAATGCCGATATCGCCCATGCACAACCCGATGGTCGGCACGTCGGCCGCTCGGGTGATTTGCAGCATGCGGAGGTTATCTTGCGGGTGGTTGGCCATCGTGCAGATCTTGACGATATCCGGGGCCATTTGGCTCAGCCGGCGGTGAACGGCGTCCAGATCGCTGGGGGTCTTGCGGAAGTCGTGCAAGCTGACGATCCGCTTGGTCGTTCCGAATCGGGGGATGCCCGCCGCAATGTCGGACTCCAGGTCGATGTATTCAACGCCTTCGGCGATCGCGGTCCGCAACAGCAAAATGCGCTCTTCCTCGCTGCCGGTGTATTTCCCGCCGTCTCGCTCGCGACGACATGAAATGACCACCGGGCAAGGCCGTTCGGAAATCAGCCGTTTGAGATTGACCGGGCCGTTGATGTAATCCAGCCGCAGTTCGACCAGTTCAGCCCCCTGCTGGACCAGGTGCTTGTGTTCCGCAATCACGTGCCGATGCCGGCCACGGCCAATACTTACGCAGATCATGGGAGGGGGGAGTGGTTAGTGGTTAGTGGATAGTGGGCTGTAGTGAGTGGTGAGAGATCAAAGGGGCAAAACGCCCCCGCACTGCGTTGCGGGGGGATGGAGAGTGGTGAGTGATCGTTGGTCCGTGACTGCTGGTCGTTAGTAGTGGAGGGTTTTGGTCGGGGGGTGCTTTTTGATCTTGGGGGGGGTCTGTTCGGCCGCTCGCGACTGTCTGATGCTTCATTGTGACGGATTTGGGAGGGAAAATCAAACCCCGGTCGCACAGCTCCATAAGACCATCGATTCCGCGCCGATGCGCCTCCTCGGCCGAGAAAGCTTACCGCGACAACGACGGGCAAGTCGCCCCCCCTTGGTCCATGCGACGAAACCAGCGCAACGCTTTGTACGTCAATCACTTCCTGCCCGCTCGCCGCGCCAACCCATCACTTCAATTCCAACCACTCACCACGAAGTTCTCAGCGCTCACCACTCTCCCCTCCCCCTACCCCCTCTTGAACTGTCGGTCCAAATCCTCACGGGTAAACACCAACTCCGTCGGGCGCCCGTGCGGACAATGGTGGGGATCGGCAACCAGGTGACGCTGCCCGAGCAGCGAGGTGATCTCCTCCGGGGCCAGCCGGTCGCCGGCCTTGATCGCCGCCTTGCAGGCAATCGTGTGCAACAACTCTTCGAGCAGATCGCGGCCGTCAGGCGCCTTGCCGCCGGCGAGCAGTTGCTCCAACAGCCCGTGCAACACGTCGACGGGGTTCATGTTGGCGAGCATGGCCGGATAGCCGGTGATCAGGACCGTTTCTCCACCGAAGGGCTCGACCTTCATACCCAGCCGGGCCAAGAGTTCGCGGTGTTCCAACGCGGCCGCTGCCTCCGGGCCGCTGAGGTCGACCGGTTCGGGAACCAGCAGGCTCTGCGTTTCGATGGGCCCGGAGAGAACCCGTTCTCGCAAATGCTCGTACAAGATCCGCTCGTGCAAGGCGTGCTGGTCGATGATCGTCACGCCCTCCTCGGTCTCGACGACCAGGTAACGGTTGTGGATCTGCAGCGCGGGAGCCGGACGCCCGGATGAAACGTGACGGTCGACTCGCGATAGTCCGGCGGAGTCGCCCGGCGGTCTTTCCTCGGCGTCGTCATCGGCCGTCCAAGGGCGGTCTAGCCGCCTCAGTTCCAGGGGTTGCCGTTCCGTTGGGGAATGGCCGGCGTCGAATGCGGCCCGTTCGCTCGGTTCTGATCCGGAAGGTGGCCGCGCCTCCCACGAAGACACCTCCCCCTTGGCCCAATCGACCAGCTCCTGCCGCAATCGGGTGGCCTGGGCTTCGTCGTGCGCGCCGGAGGGGTCGGCCTCGGCGGGTGGTTGCGCCCGGGCGGTCAGGTCGGTGGTGAGAAACTTGCCGCGGAGCGTGGAGAGCAACTGGCTGTAAAGACGGCTGGAATCCTGGAACCGCACCTCCAGCTTCGTCGGGTGGACGTTCACGTCGACCAGTTCCGGCGGCATCCGGAGCCTCAACAGCGCGATCGGATATCGGCCCGTGGTCAACAGCCCTCGGTAGGCCTCGCCCAACGCGTGTTGCAGCGAACGGTCGCGGATGTGGCGGCCGTTGAGGAAAAGGTACTGCATCCGGTTGTTGCTGCGGCTCTGGGAGGGATCGGCCACGTAGCCGGCCAGTCGCACGTCGTCGTCGGCGCTTTCGACCCAAATCAGCTTCTCGGCCAGCTCCCGGCCCAGCAGCCGCGCGATCCGCTCCAGCCAGCCGTCGGAAGCCGGCAGGTCGAATACCGGCCGGTCGTTGTGCCGCAACGTGAAATGGACCTGCGGCATGGCCAACGCGATCCGGGCGAACGCCTCGCTGACGTGGCCGAACTCGGTCTGCCCGGTGCGCAGGAACTTCCGCCGAACCGGCGTGTTGAAGAACAGGTTGTGAACTTCCACCGACGTCCCCACCGGGCAGCCGCGGGGAACCACCTCGGACGGTTTTCCGCCGGTCACTTCGACCTCCGCGCCGCTTTGGCTCTCGGCAATCCGACTGCGGAGCACCAGCCGGCTGACTTCGGCAATCGAGGCGAGCGCTTCACCGCGAAAGCCCAGCGTGCCGACGTGGAACAGGTCGTCGGGCTCGGAAAGCTTGCTGGTCGCATGGCTGGCCACGGCCAGCGGGAGTTGGTCGGCCTCGATCCCGCAGCCGTCGTCGACCACCCGGATCAACTCGCTGCCGCCGCCTTGGACCGTCACGTCGATCCGCGTCGCCCCGGCGTCGACGGCGTTCTCCATCAACTCCTTAACCACGCTGGCCGGCCGCTCGATCACCTCCCCGGCAGCGATTTTGTTGATCAGGCTCTGGGAAAGTCGGTGGATAGAGGGCATTAGGGTTGGGGCTGGGGATTGGTGGTCACTCTGCAATCTGCAATCTTTCCTTCTGCTAAGCCGCAAGCGGCTACAACTTATACTCCTTAATCTTCCGATACAGCGTCCTCTCCCCGATCCCCAACATCTGCGCCGCGTCTTCTCGATTGCCGTCGGTCACCCGTAGGGTCTCCGCGATGAACAATCGATCGATCTCTTCCAAGGGCTTGCCCACCAGCGCGGCCAGCGAGGCCGTGGAGGGGACCGCGGGCACGGCGGCCGGCTCGGCCAGTTCCTCCGGCAGGTCGTCGACATCCAGCAGCCCGTCGTAATCGACCACCACCATGCTCTCCACCACGTTGCGGAGTTGGCGGACGTTGCCGGGCCAGTCGTAAGCGAGCAGTTTTCGTCGGGCGGCGGACGAAACCCCCTTGATCTTCTTCTCGTGTCGGGCCGAAAACTGCCGCATGAAATAGTCGATCAGAATCGGCAGGTCCTGGCTCCGCTCGACCAGCGTCGGCAGTCGAATGGTCAGGACCTTCAGCCGGTGGTACAGATCGCGGCGAAACGTGCCGGCGGCGATCGTCTCCTCCAGGTCCTGGTTCGTGGCCGAGAGAATGCGCACGTTGACCTGGATCGGGTCGTTCGAGCCCACGCGCGTGATCTCGCCGTTCTCCAACACCCGCAAGAGCTTGATCTGCGTGGCCATGGGCATGTCGCCGACCTCGTCGAGAAACATCGTCCCGCCGTGGGCGTACTCGAACTTGCCCACCCGATCGGTCGAGGCGTCGGTGAACGCCCCTTTGACGTGCCCGAACAATTCGCTCTCGAGGATGTTCTCGCTCAGCGCGGCGCAGTTCAGGGCGACGAAAGGCCGGTTCTTCCGCGGGCTGTTCTGGTGGATCGCTTGGGCGACCAGTTCCTTGCCGGTGCCCGTCTCGCCCTGGATGAGCACCGAGGCGTTGGTCGGGGCGATCCGTTTGAGCCGCTCGATGACGTCGCGCATCTGGGGGCTGTCGCCGATGACGCCCTCGAAGCCGAACTTCTCGTCCAACCGGCGCTTCAGTTCGACGTTGGCCTGCCGCAGTCGGGCGCTCTCGGCCGCCTTTTCGGCCACGGCCCGAAGCTGAGTAATGTCCAGCGGCTTCAACAGGTAGTTGAACGCCCCCCGCTGCATGGCCTCCACCGCAGAGGGGATCGTGCCGTGACCCGTAATGAGGATCACCTCGGCGTCGGGCTGCTCGGTCTTCGCCCGGGCGAGAATCCCCAGACCGTCGATGTCGCTCATCTTCAGGTCGGTGATGATCACATCGAAGGGTTTCTCGGCGATCATCTCCGCGCCTTGAGTGCCCGAGGTCGCCACTTGACACTGGAAGCCCACCCGATCGAGGCTTTCAGCTACCACCTCCGCGTGTGCCTCGTCGTTATCAATGATGAGCGCCCGAGCCGGGGGGTGCGAGTCATCGTTCGTTTGGTTGGATCGCTCGGCGGTCATGAGCGGAATGATACCGCAACGGCCGATTTTTCGCCAGGGCCCCACCGCGGCAGAGTTGCACGCAAAGTAGCCGTCTCGCTCCGCGAGACGTGGCTTCATCTTGCGGAGCAAGATGGCTACAAACATGCGCTACGGCCGCGCATTTTGCGCCGCAATACTCTAACCGCCGAGGTCGAGGCAAACGAGCTTCTCGAGGTTCCGCACGTAGAGACGCCCGTTGTGAAGCGTGGGAACGGTCCAGCACCGGCCGCTGAGGACGCGGGTGCTGCCGGCGGCTTCGAAGCCGGTGGGCGAGGCTTTGGCCACGGACAGTTGTCCCTTCTCGCTGAGGTAGATGAACTGTCCCTGGCAGAGCAGGAGCGTGGCGTGCTTGGTGCCGTCTCCGTCGACCTCGTCCTTGGTCCACGCGACCTCGCCGGTGAGGAAATCGACGCACTTGAGATTCCGCTCGTCGGCCCCGTAGAGCTTCCCTTCGAGCAGGATGCAGGTATGGAACTTGTTGGCGATCGTTCCGCCTTCCCAAACGGTCGTCGAGGTCAACCGGTCCCCTTCCGCGGCGAGCTTCAGCAGGATGCAGCCGTGGCCGTAGCCGGAGCTGAAGAACAGGTGTCCGTCGTGGAAGATGGGCGTCGACGCGTTGACGTCGTATCGGGTGACCCAGGGCATGCTCCACACTTCGCGGCCCGTCTTGGCGTCGACGATAACGGCCGTTTTCGCCAGAAAACCGACGATGTAGCGTCCCCCCTCGAAATCGAACGGATAAGGGGTGGCGTACCCGGCGCCGTCTTCGCCGCCCTTCCACACGACGTTGCCGTTTTCCTTGTCCAGGGCCATCAGCCCGCCGTCTTCGCCGCCCGGCGAAACGACGGCCAGGTTGCCCTCGATGAGCACCGAGCCGCTGTACTTCCACGTCGGCGCGGCATTGAACTTCCTGGTCCAGACCTCGTCGCCGGTCTTCGCGTCGGCGCACAGAAGCGTTCCCTCGCCACCGAGGATATACACCTTGCCGTCGGCGATCGTGGGCGTGGCGCGGGGGCCGTCGCCTCCGAGGCGATCCTTGACTCCCTCGGCAAAGGCCTTCTTCCAGACCACCTCGCCCGTGCCCGCGTTCAGACAGAAAACGACCTGCTTATCGGCTTCCGTGCCGCACGTATAGACGAGATCTCCCAGTCCGGTAATGCCGCTGAAGGCCGGTCCGGTCGGCAGTTCCCAAAGGACCTTCGGGCTTTCCTTCCAGGGCAACGTGACACTCGTCTCACGGCTGATGCCGTCGTACTGCGGACCTCGCCAGCAAGGCCAGTCTTCGCCGTGAAGCGAGCCGCAGATTGTTGCCAGTACGATCAAAAGGGGATACACGTTCTTCACCATGGTTTACGTCCTCCGTTGCTTGGAAACTCCGAAACGCGTCACAGGTAATCGGTCACATTGTAACCGCCGCCGTCCCACGATGCCATAATCGAGACCATGCCCCCATTCAGGGAGGTATCCTACGGAGTCGGGGCCCTTCGGGCGTGGAATCAGGGGTCATGTAGGCGGAGGGGTGGACAGAAGAAGTTGCCGTGCGGAATCTCATGTCGCCTGCCGCGACCTTCTAACCGCCACAGCCGCACGGATAGTGCCCGCAATACCGGCACTCGCACGTCTCCGACGCTTCTTCTAGGGAATCGACGATCGTCGGCGTATCACCGGGCATGATTACCGGCGTGCAGCTTTCCAACGCCCCGTCGGCAGCGTTCGTCACCATTTTCGTCTCTCCGTCAGCGGCGTTCATTTTTCGCGAATACCCTCGTGTCCGGAACGGGTCACTGAAACTCTAGCTTACGATCCAGACCCCGCACAGCGACTGTAGGGTGGGCATTGCCCACCAATCTGATTCGAGACATGGACCGCGATTGGTGGGCGGTGCCCACCCTACCAACTACGCCAGATGCCGGAACTGCGCTGCGCTTGTTCCGGCCTACACGCTCAGGGCGTGCGGCCGTGGCCGTCCATGCGGTCGACGCTCGGCTCGCCCGAGATGGCCGTGAGGATCTGACTGCCCACCGGCGGACATCCCGGAACGAAAATGCCCTGGTCCTGGTGGCGTGCCGTGCAATTGCCGATGCAAAGCGTCCCCTCGGGCAGGTCAGCGTGGCCCTTGCCGATGGCCAAATCCACGACGCTCTGCGAGGGAAAGCAGTCGAACAGACGCTCCCCGTAGTGCGTCAGGAACAGCAGCAGCGTCGACTGGCACGCACTGCACGAGTTGCGGTCCAGGACGTTGACGTTGGGAAACTCGATGGTCAGGTCCTCGGGCGGAGGAGCGAACGGCGAGACCCACTCGTGCCAGTTCTCGGGCGTGATGGTCATGCGATCGGGGTCGATCACCCCGTAACCGCGTTCGGCACCGAGGCGCAGATGAGCAATGGATTCCGCCCGAGTGCCCATCAGTCGGCACGCCACCGCATCGGCCGCAAACGGATCGGGGCTGACCACGACGGCGTCCAGGGGTTTCGGCTGCCCGGCGCTGGGCCCCAGACCCTCCATGCCCACCGTGCCGTCGATGATGGCCAGGTCGGCACGGAGCACGGAGGCCATGTCGGCGATGGCCACGTCGATGGGCTTCTCGTCGCTTCCTTCGATCGGCGGCAGCATGTGCAGCTCGACCTTGCTCCGCCGCCAAAGACACCCCTTCATGTTCTTCACCGCCAGCGTCACGCCGGTGTGCATGTGCATCTTCATCACCGGAACGGAAACGACGAAGTCGAACTCCAGCACCTCCGGGCAGACCCTTAGCGCCCTGATGGCCCGACCCTCGGGCACGGGCACGGTGACGAAGCAGCGGCGGTCCATGTCGATCAGCGGACACCCGCGCCGGGCGGCGACCGCGGCAATGCCCGTCTGCTCGAAGGCCTCCAGAGCGCGGACGCCGAGGATGGGACTCTCGCCGACGGCCACGTCCGCCCCGGCCTCGGCCAGCGCATCGATCGCGGCGGCGACCACTTCCGGGTGCGTCGTGATCCCCGACCCCGGCGGCGCGACCCGGCCCGCATTCGGTTTGAGCAACACCCGTTTTCCGCGGACGGGAGCGAGGTCCACCGCCCGCAAGGCGCGGCGCGTGTTGTCGTAAGCCCCGCCGCCGTGCGCGACGGATACGGACGGGCGGGATGACGATTGCAGGCGTGAAAAGTTGACGGGCATTTGGACCATGATGGCAGGAACGTCCAGCACCTGTCAAGACGGTCGCGGGTGGCACCGTCGATCTTGCGGAAGCGATTCTACCAGGCCGCTTGAGTCTTTCGCAAGATCGCCGGTGTTGCTCGGCAACAAGAGGAGCGCACGAAGCCTTTGCCATCGGCACCGCAGCCGGCTC